>NZ_JBIAKA010000006.1:60759-162805 GCF_042872225.1 Streptomyces sp. NPDC005374
CCCACCCCACCCCCCCAACCTACCACACCCCCCCCCCCCCCCCGCCCCCCCCCCCCCCGGGGGGGGGGCCCCCCCCCGGGGGGGGGGGGCCCCCCCCCCCCCCCCCCCCACCCCCCTTTGCCTGTCCGCTCAGCCGTCCAGCACCGTGAGCGGTACCTGGACCGCGATCGGGGTGCCCGCCTCGCTCGCCGTCCAGCCGCGGCCGGGGGCCAGCGGGGTACGGACCTGCTCGGAGGAGATCCGCACCCCGATGAGGTCGCCCTCGCCGATCGACTTCGGCCCGAGCAGGATGCCGCGCCGCGAGCGGCGGGCCATGCCGACCCAGCCGAGGGAACTCATCGACTCGGGCAGCCCGGCGAGCAGCAGGCCCTGCTGCCGGTCGCGCCCCGAAGTGGCGACCTGGCGGAGCACCTTGTCGGCCCCGCACGACAGGAGCAGGTCCGCGTCGTCCACGACGACGACCACCGGTTTCCCGGCGACCGCGCGCAGGGCCTGGGTGACCGTGTCCGCGGAGGGGTCGTGGTCGGTGATGACCTCGGCGAGGTCGTGTGCGGCGAGCTGGCGCAGCTGCGAGTCGCGCGGCGCGAGGACGACGAGTGCCGTGCCGCCCATCAGCAGGGACACACACATGGAGGCGAGCGTCGTACTGCGTCCCGAGCGCGGGGGCCCTGCGACCACGAAGGAGCCGCCGCCGGCCGCGAAGTCGAAGCCGAGGGGCTCGGCGGTGTCGCCTCCGATGCCCACCAGGGCCCACAACGGTCGGCGCTGCGACTCCGGGACGCGGTCCACCGCCTCCTGGAAGCCGATCAGGGAAGGGAGTTCCTCGATGCGGAAGGGGCGGCGGACGGCCGGGAGCGCGGAGTCGCGGGCGGTGGTGCGGCGGCCGATCTCGGCCAGCGCCTCGCCCTGGTCGGTGCCGTCCTCGGTGGGCAGCAGCGCGATCTGGGCCTCGACACCGCTGGGGGCGTGCCAGCCGCGGCCGGGCGGGATGTGCGCCGGAACCTTGTTGCGGCCCATTCCGGCGACGTTGTAGTCGCTGAGGTCGGCCTGCTTGAGCAGGAACCGGCTGTCGTTGTGGGCGGCGAGGCGGCCGCCCAGCAGGACGCGCTCCGAGGTGGCGATGACATGGATACCGGCGGCCGCGCCCTCCCTCAGCAGCCGTACGACCTCGGAGTACAGGCGGCCTCCGTCGTAGTCGTCGAGCATCGCGCTGAGCGCGTCCCAGCCGTCGATGAGCAGCAGCAGATGGGCCGGGCGGCGGTCCTTGGGGAGCTTGGCGCGCAGTTCGCCGATGCCGGCGGCGCTGTGCTGCGAGACCAGGCGCTGACGGCTCGTCAACTCCGCGGTGAGGCGGGCGATCAGCCGCTCCAGGCGTTCGGTGTCGTGCCGCGAGACGACCGCGCCGCAGTGCGGCAGGGACTCCAGCGCGGCGAGACCGCCGCCGGCCGCGTCGATGCCGTAGATGTGCAGGTCGGAGCTGGGAATGACGAGGGCGGCGGAGCCCGCGACGGTCCTCAGGACCTGGGTGCGCCCGGAGCGGGGCGAGCCGATGACGTAGAGGTGGCCGAAACTCGCGAAGTCGATGGTGCCGAGCCGCTGTTGCTGGAACTGCGGGACGTCCATGAGGGCGTACGGCACCAGCGGCAGCCCACCGGGCTCGGGCGGCGGGCAGGGCGGCAGGGACTCCATGCGGACGGTCTCGGCCAGCGGGGGCAGCCAGGGGCTGCGCTGCGGCTTGTAGTCGTCGAGGAGTTCGGCGGCCCGGCCGAGGGCCTCGACCAGGGCGCTCAGGTCGGTGACGGGTTCCTCGCCGCCGGTGAGGTACTCGGTGAGTTCGTGCTCGTCCTCCGCGGTCAGGTCGACGGGACGGCCCAGCCGGTTCCAGGTCAGCTCGACCCCTCGTACGGGACGGGAGGGCGTCGCCGATTCGGGGGTGGCGGCTCCGGCGCGCTCGGCGCCCACCCAGGCCGTCTGGAACGGGGTGGGGGCGCCGGAGCCGCGCCGGATGAGCGCGCGGCCCGGGGTGGAGGGCGAAATGCTGGCTGCCTCCGGCGCGTTGATGATGTCCTGGCTCTCGGAGCGGTCGGTCACCCGCAGGGCGATGCGGAGGTTGGTGTTGGCCTTGATCTCGTTGCTGACCGAGCCGCCGGGCCGCTGGGTGGCCAGGACGAGGTGCAGGCCAAGCGAGCGGCCGCGCTGGGCGAGGCTGATCAGGCCGGGCACGAACTCGGGCAACTCCCTTACGAGGGTGGCGAATTCGTCGATGACCAGGAGCAGGCGGGGCAGCGCGGGGAGCTTCGGGTCGCGGGCCCGCTTGGCCCGGTACTCGGGATGGTCCTTGGCCTCGACGTCGGCCAGCACGCGCTCACGGCGACGCAGTTCGGCGTCCAGCGAGGCCAGGGCCCGCTGCACCAGATGGCCGTCCAGGTCGGTGATCATGCCGAGGGTGTGCGGGAGTTCGGCGCACTCGCTGAAGGCGCTGCCGCCCTTGTAGTCGACCAGCACGAAGGCCAGTTCGTCGGGCCGGTTGACGGCGGCCAGTGAGGCGATCATGGTCTGCAGCAGCTCGGACTTGCCGGATCCGGTGGTGCCGCCGATCAGCCCGTGCGGCCCGTCCCTGACCAGGTCGAGGCGGAGCTCGCCCTCGTACCCGGCGCCGAGCGTGAACGTGGTGGAGGCGGGCCGGCGGGCCCAACTCGCCGCTATCGCTGCCGGGTTGGGCGGTTCCTGGCCGAGCAGTGGCAGCAGCCGTACGTCGGCGGGCAGCCCGGAGTCGCTGTCGACCGTGACGTCGCGCACGGGCGCGAGCGCGCGGGCGACCTCCTCGCACCAGTCGGCGCCGACCAGGTCGGCGCGGACGTCCTCGACGGAGGGCACCCCGGACGCCCGTACGGTCAGCCGGTTGCCCTCGGTCGTGATGACGGCGGTGCACTCCTCGGGCAGCAGCCGTTCGCGTTCGTCCACGCACAGGCTGAAGATCCGCACACCGGGTCCGCCGGTCAGGACCTGGACGACGCCGGGCACGTCCCGCAGCCGCCGGGCGCCGTCGAGGACGACCAGCACGTCCGGTTCGCGCAGCAGGGTGTGGCCCAGCGCGGAGGTGGCGGCGGAGGTCCTGGCCTGGATGTCGGCGATCAGTTCGCTGACGCGGTGGGCGGTGCTCTCCGGGTCGTTGCCGAGCGCGATGACCGAGCCGCGCCGGTCGGGCCGCAGGTGCGGCAGCCAGCGCACCCAGTTCCAGGCGTCCGCGTGCGCGTCGTCGGTGAGGACGACGATCCGCAGGTCCCGGGGACTGTGCAGGACCGCGGCCTGCGCGACGGCCCAGCAGGCCACCGTACGAGGGGTCTCGCCGGCGCCGGACAGGCCCACGACGCCGAAGTCGGCCAGTTCGACGCCGAACGGCACGTCGGCCAGGCGCCAGTGCACCTGGCGGTGGTTGGACTCGCGGGCCTGGTCGTCGATGCGCTTGAGGGACGGGCGGGTGACCGTGCCGAGCCTGAGGGTGAGGTGGTCGGGGTCGCGGCGGCGGCGCTGCCACAGCAGGCTGCCGGGGCCGGTGGCGGTGAGCAGAACGGTGGCCGGGTCGGGGAACGTGGTGTTGCGCAACTGCCGTTCCGCCACGGTCGCGTCGCGCATCTCCAGCTCCAGGGAGGCGCGGCGCAGCCGGTAGACGCGCAGTGCCTCCTCCTGCTGTTTGCGCCCGGTGCGGCGGCCCATGATCCAGTTGCTGACCGCCATCATCGGCGTGAAGAAGATGAAGATGATGAAGTAGAAGGAGCGGAACAGGCTCATCATGACGAGGCCCATGACCAGCGGCATCAGCATCATCAGCAGGGGGAACGGCCGTGAGCCGCGTTCGCCGGGCGGACCCTGCATACGGATCTGCTCGCCGTCCAGGTGCGGGGCGATGCGCGGCGGCCGGTTGTACTCGATGGCCAGGCCGTCGGCCGAGGGGTTGACGGCGGCGTCCGGGTCGAACATCTGGCAGAGCCTCAGCAGATGGTCGCCGAGCGACAGGTCGGCGTACGCGGGCCAGTCCTCGGAGCCGTCGTCCGGCGGCGGAAGCCAGCCGACCGGGGGCGGCGGGGGCTGTTGCGGCAGACCGTCGGGGCCCGGCCGGGCGGGCTGCGGGGTGTGCCCACCGGGACCGCCGTCCTGCGGGCCCGCCGGTTCCTCGGCGGTCAGCGGGGTCCCGGTCTCCGGGTCGACGGGCGGCGGCGGGGTCAGGCTGCGCAGCCCGCAGCGGGCCGGGTCGGCGTTCCCGGGCAGCCGGTAGGTCACCGTGCCGTCCGTGCCGACGGTGATCCACACGCCCTGCTCGGGCGCGCCCCCGCCGTCCAGCCGCAGGGCGCAGCCCCGGTCGGTACCGGCTTCGTGGCTGCCGGGCCCCAGCCGCCAGGACCGCCCGGCGCCGGGCCCGCCCACATGCCGGATCTCCACCAACTCCGGGTCGGAGGACGGCGGTTCCCATGCGCGGGCGGCGGTGCCGGTCGGCACGGGGGCGCCCAGGCCGACCACGGCGCCCTCCCGGATGCCGCTGGCACCGATGGGCAGATCGGGGCCGAGCAGCCGGTCGCCCAGATACAGCGGGCCCGCCTCCAGGGCGGCGCCGAGGTCGCCGACCGTGGCCCCCTCGGGCAGATCCAGCAGATGGTCCGCCCGGCGCCCGGCCGGGTCGGCGGTGGTGAGGATGAGGTTCACGTGGGTCCAACCGTGAGCGGAGGTCAGCTGTGCGTGGACGTGGTGCCGGGGCCGGTGGCCTGAGCGGAATCCGGGCGGCGGGTGTCGGCCGCGCGGGAGACGCCGGGGCGGGAGCCCTCGGAGAGGGAAGCTTCGCCGCTCTCGTGCAGGGAGGCCAGAGAGGTGGTGGCGGCCGTACCGGAGGTGGCGCGGGCGACGATCGCCGCTCCCTCCCCGGTCCCGGTCGGAGTGCCGCTCTCTTCCTCCTCCTCGAACAGGTCGCGCGCCTGGCGGCCGTCCAGTCCCGTCGAGGCCTCGGCGGCCGGGGCGGGCGGCAGGACGGGCGGGATCGAGGGCAGCACCCTGGCCACGGCTCGGCTCAGCGGGCCGCAGCGGGCCAGCAGCGGGGTCCCGGCGACGGCCACCCGGCCGTGCCGGTCGGTCAGCAGCGAGCGGACGTATGCCCGGCCGGGGCCCAGGACCACGGCCCGGACCGTGGGGTCGCCCCCGGGCGGGGCGGCGAACTCCGGGGGCAGCGGGTCCGGCAGTTCGGCCGCGATCAGCACGGGCGCGATACCGAGCCGGGGCGGGGTCTCCCGGGCGGTGCGGTAGGCGGACCGCACCGGAGGGCCCGGGTAGTCCCGGTGCACGCCCTCAGCGACGACGACCAGCGGGCTCGGCAGCCGTACGTCGAGCTGCGCGGCGACCGCCTGGACCAGGGCCGTGGCCGCCCGGTCGTTCCCGGTGACGGAGAGCACGGGCGGGCCGACGGCCAGGTCGAGGAAGGCCGCCGACCGGTCCGCCTCACCGACGGCGACGACGATCGGGCGGACGTCGGCCGCCTCCGGTGTCACCGAGGGCAGGTCCGCGCGGGCCACGAGCCATCGCTCCGGTTCGTCCGGCTCCGTCCACCACGCCCCGTCGGGGTCGGGCTGCGGGAGTTCGGTCCCGGCCAGGAGCACAGCGACCGAGTCGGAGCCCACCAGCGCGGCGTACGGCCGGCCCGGAGCGGCTGCCAACCGGGCCGCCGCCAGGGCCCGTTCGGCGTCCCGCCAGGTCGCGGGGGTGCCCAACTGCCGTACGAGCAAGCGCAGACTGCTCCGGTGGCGGTACCAGGCCCGCACGGGCGCGGTGAACGCGTAACGCGTGACGGCCACTTCACGGCGCAGCCGCGCCCAGGCGGCGCGCCAGCCGCCCCAGCGCATCGCCCACACGCGTAGCAGCAGGAAGACCAGCAGCAGCGCCCCGGCGATGCCGAGCAGACGGTAGATGGTGTCGCTGTGCTGCCGGAAGAAGACGAAGGGGTCGGTGTTCCTCATGCCGCCTGGATCTGGTCTCGTAGCGCTAACAGGGCATAGTGGTTGCGCGACTTGACAGTGCCCTGCGGGATCCCGATGGTCCGCGCGGCCTCCGCCCGGGTGTGGTCGCGCAAGTGGATGTGGAACAGCACCTCGCGGTGCTCGGGCGACAGTCCCGCCAGGGCCAGCCGGACGACCTGGCGGTCGGCGACGCCGTCGGCCAGGTCGCGGGCACTGTCCGGCCGGTGCACCATGTCGTCCGGAATCACGCCGACCGGGACGGCCCGTTCGCGCCGGTGGGCGTCGACCGCGAGATTGCGGGCGACGCGGTGGAGCCAGGCGATCCGGCGCTCCTCGTCGTGCCGGTCGAGGTCGGCGGCGGCGAGCCAGGCTCTCAACATCGTCTCCTGCACGATGTCCTCGGCGCGGTGCCGGTCTCCGGAGGTGAGCCGGTACACGTAGCGCAGCAGACGGGCCCGGTAGCGCTCAGCGGTGGGGGGAGAGCCGGATAATTGAGCGTGAGACATGGTTTGGCTCCAACGACGCTCTCTGTGGGGCGACATGGGGACACCGGGCCTGCTGGGCCGCGGTGGAACTCCGAGGCTATTGACATCTTGCCGATTTTTCCTGTGTCAGCTTTTGCCCAATAACGACAAACCAGAGCAGAGTTACCTCAGATATAGCTCAGAGTTCCATTTCCAATTAGTCACGGAAACAGGCAAGTTACCCAATCGGGAAGGAATGCGGCACCTTCGCGGGTGATCTTGACCGCGGGCTTCCGGTCTGTTCGGCAGGGAACTCGAAGTCCTGTCCGCCGTGACCCGGGGCAGAGCAACAAGCAGATCGCCCGCGCCCTGCGCCCGTCCGAAGCCACGGTCGGGACTCCGGATTCCGGCAGCACGGGGACGCGGGATCCTGGCAGGTACGGCGCATTTCACGGATGCGTTGCAACTCAGCCATCCAGCTGGGCGGCGCGGGTCGCGGCGACGCACCCCGCCCGGGTTCACTGGTGCGGCGAGTTGGTCATGCGGCGCGGTGCCAGGGTGGCGTGGATCTGGCCACGGATGTCGGCGAGGACGGCTTCGTCGCTGCGGTGCAGGTACACGGTGGCATTCGTGCTGATGTGAATGATCGCGGTGATCACGCGCGCCGGCGTCGCCGCGTCGGCGGCACCGATGGACTCCTCGCGGGCGAGCAGGCCGGTGATGCCGTCCTCGATGCGGGCGGAAAGAGCGAGACCCGCACGCCGGTAGAGCTCGGCCGGGTCACCGAGGACCAGCTCGTGCAGATACGCGCGGCCGTTCTCGATCTGCCCTCTGATACAGGCCACCACGGGCCGGATGAGAGCGACGACTGGCTCCAGCACACCCTGCCCGACGACGGTGTTCGCGGCAAGTGGCGGGGCCGGCTTCCCGGGCGGGGCGTTGACTCGCCAGGGCCACAGCCTGAGCATCGGACCCGGTGAACTTCCAGGTCAGAGCCAAATTACTCGTCAGGCGTTGGAGTGAACACCGATGCCGCCGGAGACGGTGAGGTTGTCGCCGGTGATGTAGCTGGCGGCGTCCGAGGCGACGAAGGCCACGGCTTCGGCGATGTCGTCGGGAGCGCCGACGCGGCCGAGCGGGACGTCCCCGGCCCAGGAGTCGATCATTTCCTGGGAGACACCCATCTTGCGGTAGGCAGGGGTGTTGATCAGTCCTGGGCTGACCGCGTTGACGCGGATGCGGCGGGGGGCGAGTTCGAGCGCGAGGGACCGCATGAGGGGCAGCAGAGCGCCCTTGGCCGCTGTCATCGCGGCCCCGAGCCCTTCGGCGGCGCCCACGGTGAACACGACCGAGGCGCCCTCGTTGAGGAGCGGCAGCGCCTTTTGCAGGGTGAAGAAGTTTCCCTTGACGTTGATGTCGAACAGCGCGTCGAAGGCGTCTTCGTCGGTTGATTCGATCGGGCCGGGGCGGGAGATGCCCGCGTTGAGGAAGAGCAGGTCGAGGGAGCCGAGTTGCCGGCGCGCCTGGTCCATCGCCTGGTCGATGTCCGGCAGGGACCGTGCGTCGGCCCGGACAGCCGTGACGTCTTCGGGAAGTCCGGCGTCGGCGACATTGCCGAGGCCGGTGACCATGACGCGATAGCCGCGGGAGTGGAGCAGTTCGGCGGTCGCCTTGCCGATGCCGCTGGTTCCACCGGTGATCAAGGCTGCGGGTGCAGGCATCGTGCAGCCGAAAGCGCTGGCATCTGGACCTCCCGGAGTTCTTGGCGCTCCAGGTCCGTGTACGGCTGGTACCGGGCGAGACGCCGGAACCCGGCGTCACCGAACTGTCCTGACGGCTGTAGGCAGACACACCAGCCGGGTGCGGGCCGGAAGCCGGGCTCTCCCGACCGCACCCACATCCTCGGCCCGAGCCCCTCATCGCTATGTGTGGGCGTACGGCTCCGCGGTCAGGTCGGCGAAATCGGCCAGCATGGCGGAGGTGTTCGGTTCGAGCCCGGTGAACTCCCGGAAGGCGTCGGCCGCCTGGTGGACGAGCATGCCCCCGCCGTGCATGACCTGACAGCCACGCAGGCGCGCGGCACGAAGCAGTGCCGTCTCCAGTGGGCGGTACACCAGGTCGACGACCCACAGGCCGCCGTGCAATATCTCGGCGGGCAGCGGTAGGCCCGGATGTCCGGCCATACCGATCGGTGACGCGTTCACCAAGCCGTCCGCGCCCGCCAGTTCCACGCCGAGCGTCTCCGGTGCGCATGCTTCGGCACGTTCGGCGCCGGCCTCCTCGTTGAGCGCCTTGGCCAGGGCGCGTGCCCGGTCCGCCACCGCGTCCACGACCGTCAGCCGTGCCGCTCCCAGGTCGAACAGGGCGTGCGCGACGGCAGAACCGGCACCGCCGGCGCCGAGTTGCACCACGTGACGCAGCGATACGCCGGGCAGCCTCCGCGAGAAGGCCGCGCCGAACCCGGTGATGTCGGTGTTGTGTCCGACGGCCCGGCCGTCCGGGGTGAAGACCACGGTGTTGACGGCCCCCAGCCGCACCGCGGTCGCGGACAGGTCGTCGAGATGGGGTACGACGAGCTCTTTGCACGGGTGCGTGATGTTCAGGCCGGTGAAACCGCAGTCGCGGGCGGCTCGGACGAGTCGCGAGACGTCCCCGGGCGGCGTGCCGATGCCATCGATGTCCACCAGCCGGTACAGGCAGCGTACGCCTTGGCGGTCGGCCTCGCGCTCATGGAGCTCGGGACTGAGGGAGTGGCCGATCCCCGATCCGATGAGACCGACCAGATATGAGTCCTGGGCCACGGCTGCTCCACGGGGTTAATGTACGAACCAGTTCGTTATGGATATCAGGGCGTGCGCGTCCCGGGGAACCCCGCGGCAGTGGTCAGTTGG
Organism: Streptomyces sp. NPDC005374; assembly: GCF_042872225.1. Lineage (NCBI taxonomy): Bacteria > Bacillati > Actinomycetota > Actinomycetes > Kitasatosporales > Streptomycetaceae > Streptomyces > Streptomyces sp. NPDC005374. The sequence goes on from NZ_JBIAKA010000006.1 coordinate 70,114, forward strand.
GAAGCGGCCCCTGCGCGCCGGGTTCACAGCCCCAGGTACACCTCCCTGACCCGGGGGTCATGGCTGAGCGCGCCGGAGGTGCCGCTCATCGCCACCTCGCCGTTCTCCATGACCAGGCAGTGGCTGGTGGCGCCGAAGGTCAGTTTGGCGTTCTGCTCGACCAGCAACAGACTCAGCCCTTCCTCCCTCAGCTTCAGCAGTACGTCGAGGATGTTGCCTACGAGCTTGGGAGACAGCCCCATGGAGGGTTCGTCCAGCACAAGCAGTCGGGGGCGTGTCATCAGGGCGCGGCCGATGGCGAGCATCTGCTGCTGTCCGCCCGAGAGGGCGCCTGCGAGCCGGTCACGCATCTCCCCGAGGACCGGGAACAACTCGTAGATCTCGTCGAGTTGTTGGTAGGTCTCCTTGTTCCAGGCGCGTGAGTACGCCCCCAGCAGCAGGTTCTTCTGCACCGGCAGCCCGGGGAAGACGTGCCTGCCCTCCGGGACGTAGCCGATGCCGTGACGCACCATGTCACGTCCCTTGACCTTCGACAGGTCGCGCTCGCCCAGGGTGATGCTGCCACCGCTGCGCGGCACCAGCCCCATCAGCGCTTTGAGGGTCGACGTCTTGCCGGCCCCGTTCGCGCCGATGATGCCCACGGACTCGCCGGGCTCGACGCTGAACCCGATGGAACGGACCGCGCAGACGCCGCCGTAGTGGACGCTCAGGTCCCGCACTGTCAGCTTCTCTGCGGGGCGGGCTTCGACGGCGCTCATGAGGTGGCCTCCTTGGCCCGGGCCGAGGACTCAGCCGTGTCCGGGGCGAGCCCAGCCATCTCGGAGTCGCCGAGGTAGGCCTCGATGACCTCGGGCGACGCCACGACCTCACTGGGTGTCCCCTCTGCGATGACCCTGCCGCTCGACAGCACGGTCACCTTCTCGCAGAGCGACATCACCAGTCCCATGTTGTGTTCGATGAGCACGACGGTCGTCCCGCTGTCGCGGATGGACCGCACGATGCGGATGAGCTGTTGGACCTCCTCGCCGTTCAGTCCCGCCGCGGGTTCGTCGAGCAGGAGCAGCCGGGGCCTCGTGGCCATGGCACGGGCGATCTCGATGCGCCGCTGGATGCCGTACGGCAGAGAGGTCGGGGCGGCCTCCGCGAAGTCTGCGAGGCCGTAGCGGTCCAGGATCTCCTGCGCCTCGGCGCGCAGCCGACGCTCACGGCGGATGACGCCCGGCTGCCACAGTGCGTACTGCCAGATGGAGTGGGTGCGGGTGCGGTCGAGCGCGACGAGGATGTTCTCCGCCACCGTCAACTGCCCGAACAGGCGCAGGTTCTGAAACGTGCGGGCCATGCCCGCGAGGGACAGGGTGTAGGTGGGGGCGGTCGTGATCCCGGCACCCGCGAAGCTCACTTTGCCTGCCGTGGCCCGGTAGAAGCCGCTGATGACGTTGAACAGCGTGGTCTTTCCCGAGCCGTTGGGGCCGACGACCCCGCGGATCTCGCCCGCTTCGACGGCCAGGGACACCTCGTCCAGTGCGCGCAGGCCGCGGAAGTCCTTGCTGACCGCGTCGATGGTCAACAGCAGCTCGTCCTGGGGTGGTTGGGGAGCCGGGTCGTAGGGGACGAAAGGGCGCAGGTCCGCTCGCGCCACGCTGCGCCCGCGCCGGCGGTCGTACAGGCCGCGCAGGCGGGCGGGGACTCCGGCCAGGCCGGTCGGCGCGAAGACGACCATGAGGACCACGACGACGCCGTAGCCGAGTTGGGCGTACGTCGAGAAGTCCGAGAGCCACTCCCGAACCAGTGTGAGGCCGATCGCCCCCACCACGCAGCCGACCAGCGATCGCCGGCCGCCGATGATGACCATGGCGAGCAGGATGAACATGTTGCCGATGGAGAAGGTCTCCGGTGCCACGTACCGGATGAGACCGGCGTAGAGGACTCCGGCGACCCCGCCGAAAAGGCTAGCAAGCAGGAACGCCGTCATCCTCAGCAGCGGGATCTCGGCGCCCATGGCCCCGGCGGCCAGGGCGTCGTCGCGCATCGCGCGCAGCCGGCGGCCGAGCGACGTGTGGACGACGAACAGGCCGAAGGCGAGGGCCAAGGCGAAGACGACCGCTTCCAGGTAGTAGTAGAGGTACTCGCTGGAGAGGTCGATGCCGGGCAGGGTGGGCACCGGGATGGCCGAGATGCCGTCGGCCCCGCCGGTGATGTCCGCGTTGGTGATCCAGTTGATGAAACCCAGGGCGAGGCCGAGGGTGACGATGCCCAGGTAGTGGGACTGCATGCGCAGGGCCGGGACGCCGACGAGCAGACCGGCGGCGACCGAGGCGAGCATCGCCAGGACCGCCGCCGCCCAGAAGCCGTATCCGGAGTGGGTGGTGAGGATGGCCACGGCGTAGGCGCCGACGCCGAAGAAGGCCACCTGGGCGAGGTTGATCTGGCCCGAGACGCCCATGGCCAGGCCCATGCCGAGGGCCAGCAGGGCGTAGATGAGGGCGATGTCCACGACGTGGATCGTGTAGCCGCCCACACCGTAGGGCAATGCCCAGGCTGCGACCGCCACGGCGCCCACGGCGGCGATACGGGACTTCACGCGCGGCTCACCGTCCTCTCGCCGAAGATGCCCGTCGGGCGGATCATGATCGCCACGGTGAAGACGAGGAAGGTGACGAGGACCGAGTACCCCTGGAAGTGGCCCGCGGCGTAGGAGTCCAGGACGCCGATGGCCACCCCGCCGACGACCGCACCGGGGATGGAGCCGAAACCGCCGAGCATCGCCGCGGCGAAGCCCTTGATGCCCAGGGCGCCGCCGAGGGAGGCGTCGACGTAGAGCATGGGGCCGACCAGGCCGCCGGCGAGGGCGGCCAGACCCGCTCCGATGGCGAAGGCGAGGGCGTTGCTGCGGCCGACGTCGATGCCGACCGCGGTGGCCGCCTCGTGATCCATGGCCACCGCCTGCATGGCCGCCCCGCGTTTGGTGCGGGACAGGAAGAAGGCGAGTCCGACGACCGCGAGCGCGGTGACGGCCATCACCAACAGGTCGTACGTGCGTACACGGACCCCGAAGATGTCCAGCGGCGCGGCCCGCAGCGGGGACGGCACGGCACGACCGGTCGTCCCCCAGATGAGGATGGCGACAGCCTGGAGGACGATGCCGAAGCCGATCGTGCCGATCAGCATCAGGTCGAAGTCCTTGTTCTCCAGCGGCCTGAGCACGCGTTCGATGACCAGGCCGATCGCCCCAGTGATCACGATGGCCATCACCATGGCCACGGCGAAGGGGAGTTTGGCGGTCAGATAGAAGGTGGAGGCGGCGTACGCACCGATCATCGCGATGTCCGCGTGGGCGAAGTTGACCAGTCCCATGGTGCGGTACACCAGGGAGAAGCCCATCGCGACCAGGGCGTAGACGGCCCCGAGGCTCAGGCCGCCGACAAGTGTCTGAAAGGTTTCCTGCACGTCCGTCTCACTTCTGTGCGACGAGCTTGCCGTCTTGGATGATGCCGATGCTGGTCCTGGTGATCCCGACACCGTCCTCGCCGTAGGCGAACTGCCCCAGAAGCCCGTCGTACTTGGTGGCACGGATCGCGTCGGCCAGCTTCTTGCCGGTGGCGACATCACTGTTCTTCAGGGCGGTGAGCAGGATGCTGGTGCCGTCGTAGGCCTTGGCTCCGTGAAGTTCGGCGTCCTCGCCGTAGGCGGCCTTGTAGGCGGCGGCGAACTTCTGGGCGGCGAGGCTGACGTCGTTGCCCAGGTAGGGCGAGCTGACGATGGTGCCCTCGGCGGCGGCCTTGCCCGCGGTGTTGATGAAGACCGGAGTGCCCTGCGGGGCGGCGCCCGCGAACGGGGCGGTGATGCCCAGGTCACGGGCCTGCTTCACGATGAGGCCCGCCTCCACCTCCTCCGAGCCGATGAAGATCGCCTGCGGCTTCTTGGAACGAATGGTGGTGAGGGCGGCACTGAAGTCCTTCTGGTCGGTCGTGACCACCTGGTCGGTGACCGGGCTGACGCCGAGTTCCTTGGCGGCCTTGATGAAGGCGTCGTGCTCGCCCTTGCCGAAGGAGCCGTTGTTGGTGATCATCGCGATCTTCTTGTAGCCCTTGTCCTCAAGCAGGTACTTCGCCAGGGTCGTGTCGTACGTCGTGCTGGTGGGCCCGTTGAGGAAGAGGAACTCGCTCTTCTGCTCGACGAGGGCGTCCGCCTGGCCCGAAGTGATGTTGGGGATCCCCGCCTGCTTCAGCACCGGGGCCATGGCGATGGTGACCGCGCTCTCCGCGGTGCCGATCATGGCGATGTACTTCTCGTCGGCTATCTTGCGCGCCAGGTTGGTGCCCGCGGTCGGGTCGCCCTGGTCGTCGAACGACTTGATCTGGATCTTGCGGCCGTTGATGCCGCCCTTCTTGTTCCACTCGTCCACGGCAAGCTTGGCGCCCTTCCACTCCCACTCGCCCAGCGAGGAGAGCTGGCCGCTGCGGGCGTCGACGACGGCGATCTTGATCGGGCCCGAGTCGGACTTGGAGTTGTCGCTGCCGGACTCGCCGGGCGCGCTGCAGGCGGCCAGGGCCGCAGCCAGGGCGACGGCGCCGACGAGCGTGCTGCGGGGGGCCGGAGGCCTGAGGGAGCGGTTCATTGTGGTCACCTCATGAAGGACGGATGGTGGGTGAGGAAGACAGATCCCGGCCCCTTGGGGTGGATCAGACGGCGTCGGCTGGGAAGTCGCCCGCGTAGATGTCCTTGATGTTCCAGTGGCCCGGGGTGGGCACCGGCTCGTTCACCATCGGTACGTCGATCACGGCGGGACGCCGACTGGTGATCGCGTCCGACAGCGCCTTGCGCAGATCCCCGGGAGCACCGACCGCGTAGCCGTCGGCTCCGCAGGACTCGCCGTAGCGGGCGAAGTCAGGGCTGTACGGACGGCCTTCGGGGTCGGTGAACTCACAGCCGTACGACCGTCCGAAGGACGAGGCCTGCAGGTCGGCGATGGTGCCGTGGGCCCGGTTGTTCATCACCACGAAGATGACGGGGGCTCCCTGCTCGACCGCCATGGGAAGGGCGGGCAGTTGGGCGCTCATGCCGCCGTCGCCGATCAACGCCACGACCACGCGGTCCGGTTGGGCGATCTGTACCCCGACGGCCGCGGCAGGACCGAAGCCCATCGTGGAGGCGCCACCCGGCGTGATGAAGCGGCCCTGTTCTGGGAGTTCGTAGCACTGGGCGACGCCGTTCTTGTTCCAGCCGACGTCGGTGACGAGCACGGCGTCGTCGGGGAGGCAGTCGCGCAGGTCGGCGAGGATGCGCTGAGGGCGGAGCGGGAAGTTGTCGCTGCGGCCCGCCTCCCGTGCCGCGCCGAAGACCGCGCCCCGCGCGGCGGCGATGCCCTCGCGCAGTCCGGGCCGGGTGACTGGCGCGTCCTGCCGGGCGCGGACGGCCGCACCGATCGCTTCGAGCGCGAGGCCGGCGTCGGCCACCGCCCCGGTGTCCACGGGGTAGTTGCGGCCGATCTCGGCCGGGTCGATGTCGATCTGGATCAGGCGGCTGGGTGGGAAGTTCCAGGTGTAGGCGCTGTCCCAGGAGCTGGCGTCGGTCTCGGCGAACCGCGTGCCGAGCGCGAGGACGACGTCCGCGCCCTTGGTGTGCTCGTGGGTGGTCTCCAGGCCCCAGAATCCGGGCATGCCGAGCAGCAGGGGATGCCGGTCCGGCAGTACGCCCTTGCCCATCAGGGAGTGGGCGAGCGGGATGTCGAGGTGTTCGGCGAGACCGAGGAGGGCGGTGCGGGCGCGGGGGTCGCGGATGCCGCCGCCGAAGTAGATGAGGGGACGCTCGGCAGTGAGGAGGGCCTCGGCGATGCGGGCCGCGGTGGGCTCGTCCAGGCCGGGGCGGCCCAGGTGGGCGGGGAGCGGGTGGTCGTCGGCGTAGGGCTGGGCGGGACGGTTGAACAGGTCCATGGGGACGTTGACCAGCACGGCTCCGGGGCGGCCGCTGGTCGCGGTCCAGAAGGCGCGCTCGGCGGTCCTGGCCAGGTCCTGGACGCGCTGGACGTGCCAGGTGCGCTTGGTGAAGGGGCGGTAGATGGCGCTCTGGTCGGCGTCGGCGTGGAGGTTGACCTCCTGGTGCGGGTGCCGGCCGTGGTAGTAGGAGGGGATGTCGCCGCTGATCACCACCAGCGGGATCGAGTCGAGGGCGGCGGTGGCGACGCCGGTGACGGCGTTCATCATGCCGGGGCCGACGTGGGTGAGGAGTACTCCGGGTCGGCCCGTGGCGCGGGCGTAGCCGTCGGCCGCGTGGGCGGCGGCCTGTTCGTGGCGGGCGATGACGAACTTGATCGGGCTCGGTCCGAGCGCGTCCAGCAGGGCGATGTTGGTGTGTCCGCAGGTGCCGAAGACGTGACTGATGCCGTAGGACTGGAGTTGGGTGACGAGGGCCTCGGCCGCGGTCACGGTGGTCACGGGGTCTCCTTCGGCAGCTCGCGAAGTTCGCCCCAGGGGGACAGGCCGCGCAGCACGAGGGTCTTGACGACCGTGTAGTCGTCGATGAGCCAGCGGGGGGCCTCGCGGCCGAAGCCGGAGTCCTTCACCCCGCCGAACGGGACATGGTCGAGGCGGAAGTTGGAGGAGCCGTTCACGATCAGCCCGCCGACCTCCAGCCGCCGCCAAGCGGTGATGACGCGGCTGATGTCCTGGGTGAACAGGCCGGCCTGGAGGCCGTACCGGCTGGCGTTGCACTCGTCCAGCACGGCGTCGAAGTCGTCGTACGGCATGACGGCGACGAGTGCGCCGAACACCTCGTGCACGACGACCGAGGCGCTCCTCGGCGGGTCCGCGACGATGGTGGGGGCAGCTGTGGCCCCGTCCCTGGTGCCGCCGCGTACGACGGTCCCGCCGAGGCCGGCGGCCTCCTTCGACCACTCCACCACGCGTTCCGCCGCCGCCTCGTCGACCATCGAGCCGACGTCGGTGGCGTCGTCAAGGGGGTCGCCGACGACGAGCGCGTCGACGGCGGCGGTGAACGCGTCGAGGAAGGTTGCGTAGTTGCTGCGGTGCACGTAGACGCGCTGGACGGAGATGCAGCTCTGGCCGGAGTTGCTGTAGCCGGTGCGGGCGCAGACCGCCGCCGCGGCGGCCGGGTCGGCGTCCTCGCACACGATGGTGGCGGCGTTGCCGCCGAGTTCGAGGGCCATGCGTTTGGCACCGGCGGCACGGGCCACCGCGTTTCCGGTGGCGGCGCTGCCGGTGAAGCTGATGACGTCCACCTCGTCGGCGGCACAGAGCGCGGCACCGGTCTCGCCGCCGCCGTGCAGGAGTTGGACGGCCTGGTGGGGCAGCCCGCTGTCGAGGAGCAGGGCGACCACGGCGGCTGACACGGCCGGGGCCTGGGGAGGCGCCTTCACGAGGGTGGTGTTGCCTGCCGCGAAGGACGCGCCGAGTTTGTGGGCGAGGAGATTGGCCGGAGCGTTGAACGGGGTGATGGCCAGCGCCACTCCGGCCGGGGCACGGTAGGTGAGGGCGGTGTTGCCGATGCCGGTGGGCCAGCCGGCGACCGGCAGGTTCTCGCCGTCGATGCGGCGGGCCTCGGCCGCGCACACGGCGAAGGTCGAGGCCACACGGTCGATCTCGGTACGGCTGTCCTTGCGGGGCTTGCCGAGTTCGAGGGCAAGGAGCCGGGCGAGTTGGTCGCGGTGGGCGACGGCGGTTCGGGAGGCGGTCTCCAGGATGTCGGCGCGGGCGGCGGGAGCCAGTGAGGCGATCTGCGGGGCGTAGCGGCGGGCGTGGCCAAGGGCGCGCCCGATCTCGCCGGAGGTTGCCGTCGGGGCTCGGCTGACAGTGCGCCGCAGGTAGGGGCCGGTGCGGTCGAGAGGCGAGCCCTGTCCGCCCCAGGAGCCGGAGACGAAGGGAAGCACGTCGACGATGTCGTTCGCGCCGGCGGCTTTGAGGAGGTCTTGCAGCATCACACCTCCAGAAACCATCTAGTGGTTTTCATGGACTGCTGTGCGGGTTGGCGTGTAACGTACGGGCGGCTCGGAGGCCGTGGCAAGAGGCCGGGCGAATCGAAGTGGAAACCGGTGGTTCTCTCGGGAGCCCGGACTGGTGGAAGCTGTCGCTCCAGGTGCCGGCGCCCGCTCGCCGGGCGGTGCCGGCTTGTTCGCTGACTCGCGAAGGAGAAACCGTGGACGCGGACCAAGGCCAGGGTGGGGTGCGGAGTGTGCGTCGGGCCCTGGACATCCTGTCGCTGCTGACCGAGGATCAACCCGCCGTCCCCCTGCGGGACATGGTCGAAGCCACGGGTCTGCCCAAGACCACCGTGGTGCGGCTGGTGCAGACCCTCGAGCAGTACGGGCTGCTGTGGGCGGCACCCGGCGGTTACACCGCCGGGCCCGGCCTGTGGCGATGGGCCCATCTGGCGCACACCAGCTGGGAGTTGCCCGCCGACACACAGAAGCTGCTGCGCGAACTGGCGGAGCGACGTGGTGAGACGGCGAACCTGATGATCCGCCGCGACATCCACCGGGTGTGCGTCGCCCAGCAGGAGAGCCCCCAGCCGCTGCGACACGTGGTGCGGGTGGGAGACGAACTGCCCCTGTGGGCGGGTGCCTCGTCCAAGGTGCTGCTGATCGGTGCGACCGAAGGGCTGTTGCAGCGAGTCGCCGCCTCCTCCCCGCACGGGGTGGCACACATCGAGCAGTTGCGGCAGTGGGCCGAGGAGGCGGCGACGCGTGGTTACGCGGTCAGCCACGGTGAGCGCGACGTCGGCCTGACGGCTGTCGCCGTGCCGATCCGGACCCACTCGGGTGTGGTGGTCGCCTCCCTGTCGCTCAGCGGCCCCAGCGCACGCATTCCCGAACAGCTGACCGAGGAGTTCGCCGAGCACCTGGCCCAGGTGGCGGCGCGCGTCGCCTCGCAGGGATTCGACCATCCCCTGGGGCCTGGCACCTGACAGAGCTGCCGGCATGCGGCGCCGTGAACCGGCGCCCGGAAGGAGACGTCACATGCACGTCCGCCCACTCGACGGAATACGCGTCCTCGACCTCACGAACGTACTGGCCGGACCCTATTGCAGTTACCAACTCATGCTGCTGGGGGCCGAAGTGGTCAAGATCGAGCGCCCCGGCCAGGGCGACCTGGCTCGCAACCTGGGCCCCGATCCCTCCCTCAACCGGGACGGGGTCGGGGCTTCCTTCCTCGCTCAGAACGCCGGCAAGAAATCCCTGGAGCTCGACCTCAAGGACACCACGGACCGCACCGTGTTCGAGGACCTGCTCGTCGGCGCCGACGTCCTGCTGGAGAACTTCCGGGCAGGCGTCCTGTCCAGGATGGGCTATGACGCCGAACGCCTCGCTGCACTCAACCAACGGCTCGTCTACTGCTCGATCTCCGGCTTCGGCCACACGGGCCCGATGAGCGACGTACCGGCGTACGACCAGATCATCCAAGGGCTCACCGGCATGATGAGTGTGACCGGCACACCCGAGACCGCACCGCAGCGCGTCGGGTTTCCGGTCTGCGACACGACCGGTGGATTGATGGCCGCGCTGGCCATCAACGCCGCGCTACTGCAACGCGAGCGCACCGGCCTGGGCAGCAGGCTGGACGTCTCGATGCTGGAGGCATCGTTGTCCGCCATGGGATGGGCCGTGTCGAACTACCTGGTCAGCGGGGTACCTCCGGAGCCGCTCGGCGATCAGAACGCGACGGCCGCTCCCTCCGGCACCTTCCACGCCCTCGACGGTCCGCTCAACATCGCCGCCAACCAGCAGCGGCAGTTCGAGACGCTGTGCCGTCTGGTGGGCGCGGAGGAGCTCGTCGCGGATTCCCGGTTCCGGGAACGCGAGCAACGCAAGATGCACCGCACGGAGTTGAACGCGGCACTCAACGACGCACTCTCCGCCCGTCCGGCCGCCGACTGGGAGCGGGAGCTGAACGCGGCCGGGGTCCCCGCCGCACGGGTGCTCACCGTGCCGCAGGCCCTGCGCCAACCGCAGCTGGAACACCGACGGTTCCTGACCGAGGTGGAACACCCGGGGCGCGAGGGGCAGAGGCTACGGGTCCTGGGCAACGGCGTGCTCCACGACGGCGTGGCGTTCACCCCGCCGTCTGCCCCGCCCCTGCTGGGCCAGCACAACCGCGAGCGGGAACACCTCGCCCGTCGCTGGGCGTCCGATGCCGCCGAGGAAGCGGCAGCGTCATGAGCGCCCCCCAGGAGGAGGCCGCCCTGTGGTGGGCCACGGCGGTCAGTCACATCGAGCCGGGCAGCATCGAGCTGCGCGACCGGCCCGTCCAGGAACTCATCGGGACCACCAGCCTGGTCGACGTCATCTGGCTGCTGCTGCGCGGCGACCTGCCGACGTCCCGCCAGTCCGCCTTGCTGGAGGCCGCTTTGGTCGCCGGGGTCGACCACGGTCCGCAGGCCCCGTCGATCGCCGCCGCCCGCATGGCGGCCACCTGCGGCATCGGCCTCAACAACGCCGTCGCGACCGGCGTCAACATGCTCGGTGACACACACGGTGGGGCCGGCCAGCAGTGCGTGGAGATGCTCGCAGACGTCCGGACGCGGCACAGTGAGGGGTTGACCTGGCCCGGCGCGGCCCGCAAGGTGATGGCGGACTGGCAGAGTCGCTCACGCTACCTGCCCGGCTTCGGACACCGTTTCCACCCCGTGGACCCGCGCCGCGACCCACTGCTGAACCTGGTTCAGGAGGCGGTCGCCGACGGCGTGGTGGACGGCGAGTACCTCAAGGCGGCCCTCGCCGTGGAGGAGGCGCTTCGGGTACGCCGCGCCGGCGCCCGGCCGGTACCGATGAACATCGACGGAGCCACCGCCGTCATCTACGCCGAACTGGGCTTCCCCGCCCCGCTCGCACGCGGCCTGTTCGTCCTCAGCCGCTCCGTCGGAGTCCTCGCCCACGCCTGGGAGGAGACCGGGCAGGGCCGCCGCAACAAGGGCCCCCTCCCCCGCAGCATCCTGCCCGCGCGACTGACGGCTCCCCAAGAGATCTGAACTCCCCTCGTCCCTGCTCTTGTCACGTCGGCGCCCTGTCCCTAACGTAGCTAACCGCCAATCGGCAACCATCATGCGGGTTCTCGAAACCGCACAGCGGACCAAGATCCGTACGACTCTCCCTCCCCCTCCTCAGTCCGCGGGCCCCACACCTCCATCGGACTGGTCAGGTTCATGCCACGAAAGTGAGGGATCATGGACAGACGCAGCTTTCTCACCTCGACGGCCGCTGGAACAGCCACGACGGTCGCCCTGCTCAACACCTCCGCCGCCCAGGCCGCCGAGTCCTCCGGCGCCCTGGCGCGCCCGGTGCCGCCCCAGTCGCACGGGGCCACCGGCAGGAACTTCCCCAAGGCGGGCGGCAACCTCGGCAACCACAACCACTCGTCGCTGAAGCGCATCACCGCGGACAACGTCCGCAAGCTGGGCGGCAGCTGGCACATCAACCTGGAGAACGGCTCCACCAGCAGCGCCCAGCAGTGCGCGGTCGTGGCCCAGGACGGCGTCCTCTACCTCGCCACCACCCAGCAGAACGTCTTCGCCGTCGACGGCCGCACGGGCGCGGTGCGCTGGAAGACGAACATCGGCACCGACACCACCAACATGCGCGGCATCGCCCTCGGCGACGGCCTGGCCTACACCATCTCCGGGTCCAACCTGGTGTACGCCCTGGACCAGAAGACCGGTGCCGTCGTCTGGACGCGCGAGCTGCTGGTCGAGGACCAGGGCGACCCCGGCTGCGACCCGCAGAGCGGCCAGTGCGGGGGCAGCAAGGGCGGGCTGGCGGGCGCCGTCGTGTACTGGGACGGGCTCATCTACGTCGGCACACAGGGCAGTACGGCCGGCGCCCGCGGCCGCGGCTACGCGCTGAAGGCGGCCACCGGCGAGGTCGTCTGGACCTTCTGGGGGACCCCCGGTCCCGGCGAGTACGGCCACGACACCTGGGAGGGCGACACCTGGAAGACCGGCGGCGCGGTCTGCTGGATCCACCCCGCCGTCGACCCCGAACTCGGCCTGGTCTACTGGACGTTCGGCAATCCCTATCCCCGCACCGACGGCTCCACCCGCGGCGGCGACAACCTCTTCGCCAACTGCCTCGTCGCCATCGACGCCAAGACCGGCAAGCGGCGCTGGCACTTCCAGTCCGTGCACCACGACATCTGGGACTACGACGGCGTCATGTCCCCCGTCCTCGCCGACCTGCTCATCAAGGGCAGGAAGCGCAAGGTCGTCGTCTACGGCAGCAAGACCGGGATGTACTACATCCTCGACCGCGCCACCGGCGATCCCGTGCACGGCATGGAGGAGCGTCCGGTCCCCCAGCACGCAGCGCAGAAGACCGCGCGGACCCAGCCCTTCCCGGGCGGCGAACCCTTCGTGGAGACCGAGCCCCGCCTGGACAAGGCCACCCGCCCGGTGCCCTTCTACCCGACCGGCGGCATCTTCGCCGCCCACTGGGACCGCGCCACCATCATCTTCCCCGGTGCGGGCGGCGGCGCCGACTGGTCCTTCCCCTCCTTCAGCCACCGCACGGGACTGGTCTACGTCGGCTACGGCCTGATCAACTCCGCCTACTCCAACACCCACGGCGGCCGCGTCAACACCGCGCGCCCGCTGGGCGAGTACTTCGCCGGAGGGCTGGCGGCCGTCGACCCGCGCACCAACACCGTGGCCTGGCGCAAGGAGGGCGACTGGTCCCTCGCCCATGGCAACAGCGTGCTCAGCACCGCGGGCGGTCTCCTCTTCCAGGGCCGCCCGGACGGGGTACTCACCGCCCTCGACGACCGCGACGGGCGAGAGCTGTGGAGCTGGCAGTGCGGCGCCGGGGTCCACACCAGCCCGCTGACGTACGAGATCGACGGCGAGCAGTACGTCGCCGTCCTGGCCGGCGGCAACGGGCTGCCCTACCCGGACGTCCCCAAGGGCGACCACCTGTGGGCGTTCAAGCTCGGGGGCAAGGTCGCACCGGCCGCGGCCCCCACTCCCCCCTCGCGCCGCAACCAGATCCGCACGGCCGCCGTCACCGGCGCCGTCGCGAACAACACCGTCACCCTGGGCCGCATCTGGGACAGCGCCAAGAACGCCCCCGGAACGGCGGAGAACCTGGTCGCCCAGAACGCCATGTCCCCGCAAGCCCTGCGCATAGCGAAGGGCACCACCGTCACCTTCACCAACCCGTCGGACAACAAGTCCGCGCACGGTGCCGTGTCGTTCTTCGAGGCCGAGTTCGACACCGGCCTGCTCATGCCGGGCCAGTCGTACACACACACCTTCGACACGGCCGGCGAGTACTTCTACAACGACCCGATCGCTCCGCAGAGCACCGGCAAGATCGTCGTCCAGTGAACCGGAGGACACCCGTCATGTCTCCCACCACCAGACCGAGATGGCGCACGAAGCCGCTGTACGCGGCGTTGACCGGCGCCGCCACCACGCTGGGCATCAGCGTCGCCCTGATCGCGACCGGCGCCCTCAGCGTGGCCCAGGGCCGGGTCAGCCAGGGTGCCCAGGAACTCGGCGATCCGGACTACGGGGTGTGCCGCGGGGTCGACTCCGACTGCTACCACGACTGGGGCAACTTCGACGCCTCCAAGGGCTATCGGGTCCTCCTCTACACGCGCACGGCAGGTCCCCATCACGCCGACCTCGGTCCGGCGCTGACCGGTGGCCTCAACCCGCCCGTGACCGCCGCGAACGTCGTCCAGAACGCGATGCTCAAGCTCGGCGCGGACAACGGCTTCCAGGTCGACTACACGGAGGACGTCACACAACTCGCCTCCCCGGCAACCCTGTTCAAGTACAACGCCGTGATCTTCTTCTCCACCAGCCGCGACACCCTCGACGACGCGGCACAGACCTCGCTGCGCCAGTACATCCGCGGCGGCGGCGGCTTCGTCGGCATCCACAACGCCTTCGGCACAGAGTACAACTGGCCCTGGTACGAAGGCCTGTTGGGCGGCGCCAACTTCTACGACCACGGTCCCGAGCAGTCCGGCACCGTGCGCACCGTGGACCGCAAGGACACCTCCACGAAGAACCTGCCGTCCTCCTGGACCTTCAGCGACGAGTGGTACAACCTCGTCCCGGCACCGAGCCGCGTGCGCGTGCTCGCCGAGGTCGACGAAAGCACCCTCGCCAAGGGGGTCACCGGCAACTACCGGCATCCCGGCCACGGTAGGCACCACCCCGTCGCCTGGTGCCAGTACTACGACGGCGGCCGAGCCTGGCTCACCACGCTGGGCCACGACGCCAAGGACTTCTCCACCGATGGCTCCTTCCCCGGCGCCGCCGAGTTCCAGAAGCTCATCCTCGGGGGCATCGAGTCCGCCATGGGCAAGAAGCCCTTCTGCAAGTAACCACCTCAATAGGAAAAGGAGTTCACCATGCCCGAATTGTCTTCGGCACAGCACCGGCCCGAGCCGGCCGAGACCGCCATCCTCTGGGAGACCCCCGACTTCACGGTCGTCGACACCGCGCTGGAAGTCACCGCCTACTCACTGCGCTCCGAGTAGTGGACCGCCGTGCTGCTGCGGATCCTCGGAACAGCAGCCGGTGGGGGCCTGCCTCAGTGGAACTGCGCGTGCCCCGGTTGTGCCGGGGCACGCCGGGCCCCCGCCCGGCGGCGACTCCATGACGGACTGGCCGTGCACGGACAGGAACCGTCCTCCTGGTTCCTCGCCAACGCCACACCGGACATCGCCGAACAGCTCGAAAGCCACCCCGGCCTGCGACCGGACGCCGGTGACACCCGCACGCCCGTCGTGCGCGTCGTCCTCACCGACGCCGAACTCGACCACACCCTCGGTCTGTTGCGGTTGCGCGAGGCGTCCCGGATCGAGGTCTGGGCGACCGAACCGGTGCGCCGGGCGCTGGTCTCCCGGCTCCACCTCGCCAACGTACTGGCCCCGTACACCGACCTGACCTGGCACGACCTGCCCCTGGCCGGAGACGGGCCGCCCGCGGACATCGCGGGCGTGGCGGTCGGGGCGGTGCCCCTGTCGGCCAAACGCCCACGCTATGCCGTGGACGAACCCGCCCACCCCGCGTGGAGCGTGGCTCTGTCCCTGCACGACGCACACACCGGAGGATCCGCGCTGTACGCGCCCGCTCTCGCCGCATGGAGCGACGCCTTCGACAAGGAGATCGCCCGGGCCGACTGCGTACTGCTCGACGGAACCTTCCTGGACGACGACGAACCACGCCGCACGGGGATCTCCGAGCGGACGGCCTCCGGCATGGGGCATCTGCCGATCGAGGGCCCGGACGGTACCGCACGCCGCCTGCACCGCTCGGCACCCACCCGGTGCTACTACACCCACCTCAACAACACCAACCCCTTGGTCGATCCCGACGACCCCGCGCACGGCCGACTCGCCCGTCTGGGCCTGCGTGTGGCCGCCGAAAGGATGGTGATCTCCCTGTGACCGTCACAGCGCCCGAACCGATGACGGCCGACACACTCGGCACACGGCCCGCCTGGAGTCCAGACGCGCTTGAGGCACACCTGCGCGAACTGGCCGCCATGCGCTATCACGACCGCCACCCCTTCAACCGCCGTATGCATCAAGGCGAGTTGAGCCCCGAGGAGCTTCGCCGATGGGTGGCGAACCGCTTCTACTACCAGTGCAACATCCCCGTCAAGGACGCTCACATCCTGGCGAAACTGGCCCTCCCCGCCCAGCGGCGCTCCTGGTTGCGGCGCATCCAGGACCATGACGGAGTCACCGAGGGCGACGGCGGCCTGGAGCGCTGGCTCCGCCTCGGCGAGGCCGTCGGACTCGACCGGGAGGAACTCCTCAGCCACGAACACCTGCTGCCCGGCGTCCGCCTCGCCGTCGACGGCTACGTCAACTTCTGCCGGCACGGCACGGCCCTCGAAGCCGTCGCCTCCTCCCTGACCGAGCTCTGCGCACCGAACATCATGCTGACCCGACTGGAGACCTTCCCCCTCCACTACCCGTGGATCGACGCCTCGGGCCTGGCCTACTTCCGCAGCCGGGTCCCCCAGGGTCGACGCGACGGCAGCGAGGCCCTCACATGGGTGAAGGAGTGGGCCGTGACCCGCGACCAGCAGGAGCGGGCGCTCGCGGCCCTGTCGTTCAAGTGTGACGTGCTGTGGGCGCTCCTGGACAGCGTCGCCCTGCGATCGGCCCCGCGATGAGCGGGGCGCCCACCGACTGGCGACCCCGGGTGCCCCGGACCGCCGTGCTCCGCCATGACCACGTTCGCGGCGGCGACGTGCTGCTCCTGCCGGAGCGCGTGGTCGTCCTGCACGGCTCGGCGCGCGCGGTCCTCGACCTGTGCGACGGCAGCCGCACGGTGGACGAGATCATCACGCTGCTCGGCCACGCACACGAATCCCCGAAGGACGCCGTACGGCACGACGTCACGTCGTTCCTCGACCGCCTGCACACCGAAGGGTGGCTGCAGTGACCGCTCCCCCTCCGCCCTGGGCCCTCCTGGCCGAACTCACCCACGCCTGCCCCCTGCACTGCGGATACTGCTCCAACCCTCTTGAATTGACCCGTCGTTCACGCGAACTCACCGCATCCCAGTGGGAGGACGTCTTCCGACAGGCGGCAGACCTCGGCGTACTGCACACGCACCTCTCCGGTGGCGAACCGCTGCTGCGCAACGACCTGGAAGCCATCACGCGCGCCGCCGTCCGTGCCGGGCTCCACACCCAGCTGGTGACAAGTGGAACCGGGCTGGCGGAACAGCGCCTCGACGCTCTGGTGCAAGAGGGTCTGCACAGCGTGCAGTTGTCCGTGCAGCACGCCGACCCGGACCGGTCCGACGAGCTGGCCGGCAGCCGCGCCTTCGCCGCGAAACGAACCGCGGCCGGGCTGGTGAAGGAAAGGGAGTTGCCGCTCGGGGTCAACGTCGTTCTGCACCGACACAACCTGGACGCGATCGACGGTCTGATGGAACTGGCCCTGTCCTGGCAGGCGGACCGCATCGAGCTCGCCAACACCCAGTTCTACGGCTGGGGCCTGCTCAACCGCGCCGCCCTCCTGCCGACCCGTGAGCAACTCGCTGTCGCCGAGGCCGCCGTCGAACGATGGAGGACGCGCCTGAACGGCCGTATGGAGATTGTCTGGGTGATCCCCGACTACTTCTCCGGCACACCCAAGCCGTGCATGGGCGGTTGGGGCGCCGTGTCCCTCACCGTGACCCCCGACGGGACGACTCTGCCGTGCCCCGCCGCGGCGGCACTGCCCGACCTCGACCCACCCAGTGTCCTCCACCGTCCACTGAGATGGATCTGGGAGGAGTCCCAGGCCTTCAACCTCTACCGGGGCACCGCATGGATGCCCTCTCCCTGCCGCGCCTGCGAACGCCGCACGGACGATTTCGGCGGCTGCCGCTGTCAGGCGTTCGCCCTCACGGGAGACGCCTCCAACACGGACCCCGCCTGCTCGCTATCACCCCATCATGCGGACCTCACAGCTCTTACGACCGTGCCGGAGCGACGTAGCGCAATTGTGCCGCGCCGACCTGGCGCACTGGGAGTTCCTTCGCGATGACCTCCACGCCGTCGGCAAGCATCAGGCCAGACCGGTGGACCCGGCCTGGTTCATGACTCGCTCGGCACAACCGGTGCAGATTCCAAGAGACTTGGAAAGGGAAGGGTCTGCGGCCGACGACGAAAGGGAGCCGGATCAGAAACGCGAACCGAGCCAGGGCTCTCTCATGAGGGTTGCGCGCCCGCCTTTGCGGCCTGCTGGGCCGGTGGCGCGCTCTCGACCAGGTTCCGCATGAGGCTCCACACGACCAGAGACCGGCTGGCGCTGTCATGCATCTGTTCGGCGACCGAAGGATCTTCGGCCAGGACGGCGAGCAGCCTGTCGGGATCGGAAGGCAGTAGCCTCGATCGTTCATGAGGGCCCGTCAGCTTGCTGAGGGACCCTTTGTGGTTGGACGTGGTGGAGTTTTCACAGTGCGGTCAGGCTGATGGCCCGGCTCTCGCATCGGGTGGGCGCCGGGTTCCACTGCCTGGTGTGTTGATGCGAGTTGTCGGGATGGGTGAAGTGGCTGGTCAGCCGGGGTTCGGCAGGGCATGGAGCCGGTCGATTGCGTGGGTGATGACGTCGGTCCAGGGCCATCGGGCGGGCAGGCGGAGCCAGTGGCGGCGGCCGGTGTTCACGAACCGAGCGGCGGCAGAGAAGAGCCGCAGGCGAAGCCGTTTGGGTTCCCAGCGGCGGGTGGTGCCGGTCAGGGCGAGCATCGGCATCCAGGCGAGGAGGTCGAGTGCGAGGGAGACGATCTCCAGCCAGATCCGGTTCTGCGCGGTGTCGTGTAGGGGCAGATTCCGCAGTCCGGTGTCGCGGGCGTTTCGGATGCGGTCCTCGCAGCGGGCCCGGCGGCGGTGGCGCAGTTCGAGATCGGCGAGCTGGCCGCCTTGGGTGTTGGTGGCGAGGCAGGTCAGCCGTAGTCCGTCGAGGTCGGTGAACCGCAACTGGGCGCCGGGATTCGGGCGTTCTTTGCGGACGATCAGCCGCATCCCCTTGGGCCAGGAGGAGAGGTCGGGCAGGTCGGTGATCTCTGCGACCCAGGCGCCCGGTCGCTCGGTGCCGCCGGCGTCGTAGGCCGGTGCCCATGCCTTCTTCGGTATCTTCAGCACGGCCTGGTGGATGGCATCGGTGATGGTCATTCCGACGGAATACGACAGCCACCGGCTTGGCCTGGAGAGCCAGTCGAGGAAGGCATGAGTGCCGCCGGCGGAGTCGGTGCGGATCAGTGTCTGGTGTCCCCGCCGCAGGCGTTTGGGTAGTTGGGCCAGGGCGAGTTGGGCGGTTTCGGTGTGGTCGGCAGCGGTGTTGGAGCCCGCGTTGCCCGGCCGCAGCAGCGCGGCCACCGGTTCCCCGGACCCGGTCCGGCCGTGGTCGACGAACGCGACAAGCGGGTGATGGCCGAAGGTCTTCTTCCAGGTCGCGGTGGCGTCCTGCTTCTCGGAATGCGCGAGGACCAGCACCCCGTCGATGTCCACGGTCACCAGGCCGTCGGCGGCCGGACTGTCCGCCCCGGCCAACTCCCAGACGCGCGTACGTACTTCGGAACGTGCGCCCCGGATCGCCGCGAGTGCCTTCGGGCCGGACGTGGCGGGGCGTCGACGAGCCGGGAGACCGTGGGGTCGGAGGCCACCGGGCCGAACACGTCGGGCTCGGCCCGCAGCATGGCGACATCGGCCAGGCAGTCGCCGCCGAGTGCGACGGCCAGGCCACATCCAGCAGGATCTTACCCGGATCGTGCACCGTCCGCGGCTTGCGCCACGGCGCCAGCGCCGCCGATATTGCCGTGTCCAGGCCCGCCTTGCGACCGTTTCGACAAGCAGCACCGCCCCGGCCTGCGAGACCACCCCACGGCCGCTGCCCTCGACACCAACACGCGGATAGGACCCGCTACGCTTCTTCACCTGGGGTGTCGAGCACCACCAGGCTCGGGGCGGCTAATCGTCCCCGGCTCTCACGAACCTGCCAGCGCAGCAGGTCATGGATGACTTCGTCGGTGCCGTCGTCGCGCCATTTGTAGGAGAGTGCTTCTTTCCTTGCAGCTGACAGGACCCTCGACAAGTCCTATCGTTGCAGGTCAGTGGTACTCTCCATCTATTTGATCAAGAGTCGGGCGACCCCAGTCCCGCCGGCGTGTCAGTCGGTAAGGCGTCTGGGCTCCGGCGACCAGGACAGCGGCAACGGGATCTCCTCGTCGTGGTCGATCAGCAGCGGGAAGCGGTCGTGCCACCACCTGCCCTGCGTCGACGACCGCCTGGTCTGAGGGCCCTGCGGTTTGATCAGCCTTGTCGCCGCGAGATACCGGGCATCCCACCTCTCGATCACGGGCTGACACAGCGCCCGCAGCGTGAGAGTGAGCAGAGGCAGTGCCTCGACCAGCCAATCACGGCAGCTGAGACCGCTGTGGTACTCCCAGATCCATGTCGTATCGAAGCCTGCCTCAACGCCGACGACGAAATCCTGCCAGGACCTCATCTGACGGAAGAGAGTAGGGGAGCAACCGGACGAGCCTGCAAGCAGTCGTTGGGCACGATCGGCGGACGCATAGTCCTCGGCCCTGAGTAGAGAGACGTCCACACTGCGCAGCGTTGCAGACGCATCCCCCCGCGTCACGGCGTTTTGTCTTGTCCATCATCGGCCCACTCTGCACCCACGAGGTGCAGAGTAAGAAACGACGGCCGCCGGAAAGCAGCGGCGCATCGTGCCTGGTGAGCAGCAGACGTCAACCCCTCAGCTACAAACGCCCTGCACCCCTCGTGAAAGCCCGAGGGTAGAGCAAGAACGAGACAGGGGGCGGTCATGAGGCCCTGGCTCTTCTGGAGAAGTAGTACTTCACCGCGCCAGGCGGTGGCAGGTCGTGGGGCAGGTACTCCCATTGGCAGCCGGTCCGGGACTGGTACAGGAGCGCGTTGACGATCTCTCGCTTCTCGTAGTTGCCCTGGTGGCCGCTGACGGACGGATACTTCGCCTTCCATGCAGTGGTCACCGGCTCGATCAGCGCCCAGCGTCCGTCGGATAAATCGCTCTTGTAGGGCTTGCGGTCGCTCGCCCCGTCACTCCAGCACGGCCAAGCCCGTCGGCTGGCCGGGAGTCCCCGCAGCCACACGATCAGGCGATACCGAACCGGACATCAGGTCACGTACCACCCTCTACGTGCCCGAAAAACAGGATGTGCGTCAGGTGCCAGGGCGAGCACGCCACGCATCCTGGAGCGCCGGCTGCACGCCTTCCCCGAGAACGAGGTGTGTCGCCCTGCCCGGCAGGGTGGGCAGCTCAGCCCAGTGAGTCACCGTGTCATCGTCGGCACGACCATAGGGCAGACGGACACATCCGTCCGAGTCGACGAAGCAGTCCCAGTGTTCCGTTCCGTCCTCACTGAAGTGCCGAGTCGTGAAGTACATCGGCCTTACCAGCCAGAACGCCTCCCCCACCGCGTTCTCGGGCTCAGCGCTGTCAGCTGGGTACCGGCCCGTGATCGCCGCAGCCACCGGTACACCGTCCCGCGGCAGTCCTTCACGTGCGTCAATCCAGGTCGTCTGGGTGTTCAGATTCGCCATCCCTCTCCTCAGTCAAGCGTTCGGACGCCTGTTTTCTGCCCATGCGCCCGCACATCGGCAAGACCGTTGTACCGATCTCGGCATCCGGTAGGACTGCCCAGCGCTCGCGCAGGTTGAGTGAGCCGGGACGAACCCGGACCGAACACTCCCGACTGCCTGCCCTCCCTCCCGGATCGCCGCGGGTGGTAGCCGAAACCGCGCTTGCAGGTCGCCGCTGCCTGCTCCTTCCCGGAGCGGGAGGTGACCCAGGCGGTGGCTGTGGCCGAGCGCAGGCGCGCGAGTGCAGCCGAATGATGCCGGCCAGCAGGCGCCAGGCGGTCGGAGCGGAGGCAGGGGACGCAATGGCCATCGGCCGACACGACGAGCTGGGGACGCGACCGGCTGGGGTGCACGCAGAAAGTGCCTTCCTGCCGCGATGACAGAGACCTTCGACAAGCCGCAGTGCGTACCGGGGGACGGAGATACCCGTGCCACCACAGGGAGTTGAGGGACCGTACAACCGACCCCCGGAACGCAACCTGAACCCGCCCCTGAAGCGGCCCGAACTCAGACAGTCCCAGGTATCACAAGCCCCGACTCGTACGCCACGATCACCAGCTGTGCCCGGTCCCGCGCCCCCAACTTGCCCATGATCCGGCTGACATGGGTCTTGGCGGTCAGCCGGCTGAGTCCCAACGCGTCGGCGATCTCTTGGTTGTTGAGACCGCGCCCGACCAGCGCGAGCACCTGCCGTTCCCGTTCGGACAGCCCGCCCGGCCCGCCCACCGCGGATGTCGTCGCGGTGTTCGGCGCGCGCAGAAAGCGGGCGATCAGCCGCGAGGTGGGACCGGGCGAGAGGAGGGACTCCCCCGCCGCCACCGTCCGGACGGCGTCGAGGAGTTCGGCCGGCCCGATGTCCTTCACGAGGAAGCCGGACGCCCCGGCCCGCAGCGCCTCGACGATGTTCTCGTCGGTCTCGTACGTCGTCAGGACGAGCACCTTCACCCCCGTGAGATCCTCGTCGGCGGCGATGAGCCCGGTCGCCTCGATCCCGTCGAGGTCGGGCATGCGGATGTCCATCACGATGAGATCCGCCCGCGCCGACCGGGCCAGCGCCACGGCCTGCCGCCCGGTGCCCGCCTCGGCGACGACCTCCATGTCCCCGGCCGACGAAACGAGCATCGCGAAGGAGGCCCGTACGAGGTTCTGGTCGTCGGCCAGCAGTACGCGGATGGTCATCGGACCTCGTCCTGCCGGGACAGCGGCAGTGTGGCGGTGACCTCGAAGCCCCCAGCGGGCCCGGGGCCGGCGTCCAGTGTCCCGCCCACACTGCGGGCCCGCTCCCGCATTCCGATGAGCCCGAACCCCGGCCTGCCGCCGGACGGTTCCACTCCGCCGCCCGGGCCGTCGTCCCCGCCCGTCCCGTCGTCCCTGACACTCACCCGCAGTGCGCCGTCAGCGGTCCACAGACCCACTCGCACGGTGAGGTCCTCGCGGCCGCCGTGACGTGCGGCGTTGGTGAGCGCCTCCTGCACGATGCGGTACGTGGCGGCGCCCACGGAGGGCGGGATGCCGTCCGCGCGGACGGACAGTTCGACCTTGGCCCCGGCCACCCGGCCGGTCTCCGCGAGACCGGCCAGTCCGTCGATCCCTGGCAGCGGCCCCCGCATGTCCACGGCCCCGGAAACAGAACCGGACACGGAACCGGGCCCCGGATCCGCGCCCACTCCCCCGAGCGTGT
This sequence comes from Streptomyces sp. NPDC005374, assembly GCF_042872225.1. NCBI lineage: Bacteria > Bacillati > Actinomycetota > Actinomycetes > Kitasatosporales > Streptomycetaceae > Streptomyces > Streptomyces sp. NPDC005374. The sequence goes on from NZ_JBIAKA010000006.1 coordinate 92,883, forward strand.
CATCCGCCCGCAGCACCTCCAGCGTCGTACGCAGTTCCCCCCGGGCGGTCCGGCAGGTCCCCGCGATGTCGTCCAGTGCCTGGGCGACGGCCATGCGGTCCAGGCGCTCGGGGTCGGCGGTCAGGACGTGGGCCGCCACGGACGTCTGCACGCCGATGAGCGTGATGCTGTGGGCGAGCAGATCGTGCAGGTCACGGGCGATCCGCAGCCGTTCCTCTGCGACGCGGCGCCTGGCCTCCTCCTCCCGGGTGTGTTCGGCACGTTCGGCCCGCTCGACAATGGAGGCCACGTACAAGCGGTAGTAGCGGACGGCGATACCGACGAACAGGACCGCGATGATCCAGCCGGAGATCTCCAGGGACTCCAGCGCCCCCTCCGAGTTGGTGAGGCCGTTGCTGATCAGTGTCGGGCCGAGGACGGCGACACCGGTGAGCAGCGTGCGGCGTACGGCGCCGGTCGCCGCCACGGTGTAGAGCGCCAGGACGACCGCGGGGACGGGCAGGGCGGGGTTGTAGTCGAGGGCGTAGTACGGAGCCATGCACGCCACCACCCCGAGCAGGGCCACCAACGGACTGCGCCGCCGCCCTACGAGGGGCACGTGCCCGGCGAGCAGCAGCATCCAGCTGAGATGGTCGGGCCGGGTCCCTTCGCCGCCCATCAAGGTGATGGCTACGGCGAGCACGGCGACGCCCAGCGCGAGGACCGCGTCGTTGCGGGTGCGGTGCGGTGCGGTCAGCGGTTCGCGGTTGATGGCGGACATGATGCGCTCGACGCGACGGGACCGCCCGTCGCCACCGTCCGCCGTCTCCGCCGCCGACCGGTCGCGTACCCCTGTGGTCGTTCCCCGTTCTTCCACGGCTCCCTCTTCCGGTAGTCGTGCGGGGGCCTGGGCGCCCCTCCTGAAGGAGGGGCGCCCAGGCGGGCCCGCCGGATCAAGGCGCACGGTCAGCGTGCTCGGTCAGAGCGTTGAATCGAGGCCTTCGGTCTGCGTGCTCAGGGTGAACTGACGGTTTCCGGCTGCCGGGGCGGCTCGGTCGGTCCGTTCACCCCGGCCGGTTCGGCCGGACCGGGCTCCCGTGAGAGCACGCCCGGCCACCACACCTTCCGGCCCAGGGCGACGCTGGCGCTGGTCACCAGATACGTCCGTACGAGGAAGGTGTCGAGCAGGACGCCGACGGCGATCACGAAGCCGAGCTGAACCAGCTGCACCAGGCCCATGTTCGTCAGCACGGCGAAGGTCGCGGCGAGGACGAGTCCGGCGCAGGCGATGACGCCGCCGGTGGTGCGCAGTGCGGTGAGTGCCGCCGTGGCCGGTTCCGCTCCCGCCAGGGACTCCTCCCTCATCCGGTGCATGAGGAAGATGCCGTAGTCGACGCCGAGGGCGACCAGGAACACGAAGGACAGCAGTCCGAGCCCCGGATCGGTGCCCCCCAGGCCGAGGAGCGGTTCGAAGACCAGTCCGCCGATCCCCAGGGAGGCGCCCCACACCGCGACGACCGCGACCACCAGGAGCAGCGGTGCGACCAGACTCCGCAGCAGCCCGACCAGGATGAGCATCACGAAGACGAGGACGAGCGGTACGACGATCTTCGTGTCCCGGGCGTTGGTGACCTCCAGGTCGATCTGCTGGGCGCTGTCCCCGCCGACGTAGGAGCCCTTCAGCTCGTTCCGCAGGGACTTGATGGTGGCGGTCTCCCCCGCCGACTGGGGTGCGCTCTTCGCGAAGACGGAGATCTCGGTCCAGCCGTCTCCCGTACGCCCCTTCTCCGCACTGCCCACGCCCGGGGTGCCGCGGACGGTCGCGAGGGTCTCCTCGGCACGCCCCTGCGGGGTGATCACGTCGATGGGCTGGCTGCCACTGTCGGGAAAGGACCTGGCGAGAGTCTCCATCGCGACGACGGACTCCGGCTTCTTGACGAAGGAGTCCTCCTGCTTGAGCGATCCCGGCAAGTTGAACGAGCCCAGCGCGAGGGCGCCGAGCAGTACGGCACCGCTCGCCAGGACGGTCAGCGGCCTGCGTCCGGCAGAGCTGCCCATCGCCGAGAACAGGCTCCGCCGCTGCTTGGGCGTGCTCCCGAAGGCGGGCACGAGCGGCCAGAACACCCGCCGTCCGACCAGTACGAGGACGGCGGGGAGCAGGGTGATCATCGCGATCAGCGCGCACAGCACACCGACGGCGCCGAGCGGGCCCATGCCCCGGCTGCTGTTGAGGTCGGCGGCGAGCAGGCACAGCAGTCCGGCGGCGACGGTGCCGGAGGAGGCGAGCACGGCGGGCCCGCAGCCACGCAGGGCGGCGACCATGGCCTCGTACGGCCGTTCGATGCGCCGCAGCTCCTCCCGGTAGCGCGAGACGAGCAGCAGCGCGTAGTCCGTGCCCGCCCCGAACACAAGGATCGTCATCACACCCGAGCTCTGCCCCGTGACGGTCGTGCCGAAGGCCTGGTTGAGGCCGTAGGCCACACCCATCGACATGTAGTCGGCGATCCCGGCGACGACCAGGGGCACGAGCCACAGCACGGGGCTGCGGTAGATCAGGATCAGCAGGAGGGCGACGACGGCGACAGTGGTGTAGAGCAGCGGTCCGCCGAGCGAGTCGTAGACCGCGCCGGAGTCGGTGCCCAGCGCGCCGGTACCGCCCACATCGACGCTCAACCCACCTTCGCCCCGGGCGACTTCGCGCACGTCGGTGACGAGCTTGTCCTGCTTCTTCTCGTCCGCCCCGGGCTCGTTGCTGGCGACCGGGTACATCAGGGTCGTGCCGTCCCTGGACTCAATCCCCTTGGGAGCACCGCCGATCAGCTCGTGCTGCCCGGCGATCTCCGCGACCTGCCCGGCCGCCGTCTTCCGGTCGGCGGCGCTGAGCCCGCCGTCCCGGTGGTAGACGAGCACCATCTCCGTGGTCTCGCCCCCGGGCAACTTCTCCTCGATCTTCGCCGCCTGCGTCGAGTCCGCGCTCGCCGGCAGGTAGTCGGTGACCTTGTCGTGCTGCACGTCGGCCAGCTTCGCCGCGAACGGCCCGACGAGCGCGATCACCGCAATCCACAGCCCGAGCACCGCCCATGGAACGGCTCGCCCGCGCCCCGTCCTCGTCCTCGTCCTGGTTGTCTCTGCGGCCCTCATCGACCGAACTCCCTCCGGATGACGTCTGCTTCGGTCCCCAGACTTCCGGTGAGAACCACGGCTTTCGTCGGGCGGGAGGGCGAGGTGACGCGTACTGCCGGGGGCGACAGCGGGTGCGGATTACTCCCCGGGGTGTAGGCCGTGTCTCCCAACTCCGGCTGGGTGAAGGGCTTCGTCAGCTCCTGGGCTCATGACGTGGCACTCATGAGCACCCCGCACTGCTGCTTCCTGTGATCGGAAGACGTTGAGGGCGACGCCGTCCGGCGTCGCCCTCCTTGATGTGCCTGCTGCATGAATCACGCCTTGCCCACTGCCCGTTCCCCTCCCAGGCAGTCAGTTCTGAGCGCGCGCAGACACCGTCTCTTCCCTTCACCCTTGCAGGAGTGCCTCGTGCCCGTATCGCTTTCCCCTGCCCTCGAACGGTTCCTCGACCTGCTGCGCTGCCCGACGTGCCGTACACACCGGCTGCACCCCGACCGCGGTGCGTTGCGCTGCCCGGTGGGTCACGCCTTCGACGTCGCCCGTCACGGCTACGCCGCCCTGCTGACCGGCACCCGTGCCACCAGCGGTGATGACGCAGCCATGACCCAGACCAGGGACCGTTTTCTGTCCACTGGTATGTACACGCCTATCCGTGAAGTCGTGGCCCGGCCGGCCGCGGACTCTGTCGGCAACCGACTCTTCGTAAGGAGGCCCGGGGCCGGCTGCCCGGCCGGTTTCAGACAGGCCCTTGTCAGTATCCTGACAGGATTCGCATATCGTTCGGCCACAGTGGCCGCCATGACGAACCCCTCTCATCGCAGCCGGCCGGTCACCGGCCGCTCCGCGCGGACAGCCCTGTTCAACGCCATCGGCGCAACGGGCCTTGTCGTCCTCACCGCGTGCGGTGGCGGCGGCTCGGGCAGCGGGAGTGACAGAAGCACTGCCGGCGACAGCGATGTCGCCTCGATCGCGAGCCCGAGCAAGGCAGTTGGGACAACGACGCGGACAACGGACCCCGACGCCGGCCGCCCCGTCATACGGCTGGACAGCTCCACTGAGGAGACCAACCGGATGTGGGACAGCTGGAACGCCTGCCTGAGGGCGAAGGGCGGGCCGCTGAAGGGTGCGCCGACCACCCCGGCCGAGAAGGCCGGAGCGAAGGCCTGCGCGTCGAAGCAGCCGATTACGCCGCCGGAGCTGGACCCGGCCAAGAATCCGGACTACTCCGACGACCTGCGGGTCTGGGTGAAGTGCCTGAACGCCCACGGCGTCAAGGTCACCATGGTCGGCGACTCCGACTACTCCTTCGACTCGAGCCAGCCGAATCCTCCGCACTTCGAGGAGATCGAGACCGCCTGCCAGGTGAAAGCCTTCCAGAAGTAGGCGCATACGCAAGGGCGTTGGGCCCCTCAACGGCCCAACGCCCTTCGCTCATGCCGTTCATGCCGCTCATGTCGTTCATGCCGACGCGAGGGCCTCGGTGGGGGTGAGGCGGGCGGCTCTGATGGACGGGTAGACACCGGCGATCATGCCGACGAGTACGGCACCGCCGAACCCTTCCGCCACCGAGGTGAGCGGGACGACCGGCGGCCAGTGCTGGTAGGTGGCGTAGCCGACGGTGGCCAGGACGCCGAGGACCGTACCGGCCACGCCGCCGAGCGCGGACAGTACGACGGACTCGGTGAGGAACTGGCCGCGGATCTGGCCCCGGTTGGCGCCCAGCGCGCGGCGTAGGCCGATCTCACGGCGGCGTTCGAGGACCGAGATGACCATGGTGTTGGCCACTCCGATACCGCCGACCAGCAACGCGACTCCGGCGAGTCCCAGGAAGAGGGCGGAGAAGGTGGTCTGGGTGGCGCGCTTCGCGGCCAGTGCATCGGACGGGCGGCTGATCTGGACCATGCCGGGCAGTTCCGGGTAGACCGTTGCGGGCAGCACGCCCCGGACCGCCTCCATGGCGGATTCCCTGGCCTTGATGTAGATCACCGTCGGATGTCCGTCGAACTTCAGCTGGGTGCGGGCGGCGTCCCATCCGACGAGTACCGAGCGGTCGATGTCAGGGGAGAGCGGGGTCCGGGCGAGGATGCCGATGACCGTGAACCAGCGGTCGTTGATGTAGATCTGCGGAGCCGGCCCCCGGTCGTTCAGCTTCGCGAAGCCGAGCCGGGTGGCGGCGACCGAACCGAGCACCGCGGTGGGGAACCTCTCGGTGGCGGCGTTGAGGAAGCGGCCCGACCGCACCTCGGCGTTGATGGCCGGGAGCAGGTCGACATCGCTGGCCAGGATAGTGAGTCCGGCGTAGTCGCTGGGGTCGACACGGTCCGAACGGTGCACGGTGGCATGGGTGTTGGCGACGGCACTGGCCATGGTGACCGGACCGATACGGCGGACCATGTCCACCGATTCCGGCGGGAGTAGCACCGGTGAGTTCGGATTGGGGACCGGCTGCGCCTGGAGCATGTTGGTGCCCATCGCCGAGAGCTCGTTCAGCAGCGCCTTCTGGCTGGAGGCCGGGATCCCGGTGACGACGATCATGGTGGCGATGCCGATCGAGATGCCAAGGGCCGACAGCGCGGCCCGCATCTTCCGGGTACGGATGCCGAGCAGACCCAGCCCCAGAAGATCCAGCGGGGCCAGCCGTACCGGCCTGCTGTTCCCCTCGGTGACGCTGCTGTTCCCCTCGGTGACGGTGGTGTTCATGACCCCTCATACGTGTCGGCGACGAGACGCCCGTCGAGGATCTCCACCCGGCGGGGCAGCCGTTCGGCGATGTCCCGGTCGTGGGTGATGATCGCGATGGTGGTGCCCTCGCCGTTCAGCTCGGTCAGCAGTTCGAGGACGGCCCGCCCGTTGGCGGTGTCCAGCGCGCCGGTCGGCTCGTCGGCGAGCACCAGCGCGGGGTTGTTGACCAGCGCCCGGGCGATGGCGACACGCTGGCGTTCACCGCCGGAGAGCTGGTGCGAGAGGTGTCCGGCCCGGTGGCCCAGGCCGACCCGGGCCAGTGCCGCCAGCGCCAGCGGACGGCGCCGGCCGCGCGGCACACCCGCGTAGAGCAGACCGGTGGCGACGTTCTCGGCCGCGGTCAGCCCCTCGGTGAGATGGAACTGCTGGAAGACGAAACCGAGCCAGCGGCCACGCAGCGCGGACAACCGCCGGTCGGAGAGCGAGGAAACGTCCCGGCCGCCGATCTCCACGGTGCCGCTCGTCGGCCGGTCCAGGGTGCCCATGATGTTCAGCAGAGTGGACTTGCCGGACCCGGAAGGTCCGACGATGGCCAGCAGTTCACCGGTCCCGATGGCCAGCGAGACATCGTCCAGCGCATGGACCCCGCCGGGATACGCCATGCTCGCGTGGCGGACGGTGAGTACCGGAGGTATGCGGTCACTCATGAGGCGGTTGCCACCTTGGTGCCCGCGGTGATGCCGGTGCCGCTCACTTCCACCAGTCCCTTGGCGAACATCCCCGTCTCGACGGCCAGCAGACGCCCGCCGGGGAGCTGGAGCGCGTAACCGCCGCCGCTCAGCGCGAGCAGCGCGCCGACCGGCACGGCCAGCACACCCCTCTTGGTCTGCCCGGTGAACTGCACTTTTACGGGTGCGGAATTGAGGCGGCGAAGCGCCGCCGTGCTGTCCAGCGAGAGGGTCACCACCAGCTGCGGTGTGCCGCCGGAGTCACCGCCTGCCTGGTCGGCGGCCTGGGCATCCGTGCTGATGGCCGAGACTGCGCCCTGGGCCGCGGAGTTGTCGGGCAGCGTCACGGTCGCCGTGTCGCCCTGCTGGATCGAGTCGACGTCGGTCGCGTCCACCGGCACCGACACCGACTTGGCGGTACCGGTGACCGCCATCAGCGTTCCGGTGGCCGGGTCGCCGGGCTGCGCCTGTACCGCACCGACCCGTACCTCGCCCGGCAGCACCGCCACGTCGCCGGCGCCCAGGACCCCGGTGGAGGGCATACCCACCTGGGTCTGCCACCTCCCGACCGCCGCGATCAGGGAGGCGGTGAGCACCCCCTCGCCCGGCTTGACCCGGACGTAGGACGGCGACGGCGACGGCGACGGGGAGGAGGACGGCGAGGCGCTCGCCGCGCCGGTCGGCTCCGGCCGCTGCGCGACCCAGCTGCCCGACGCCGGCTGGGCGCCGATGTCGTAGCCGAGCGCCCTGAGGTTGTCCGCGACCACCTTGACGTCCCTGCCCATCAGACCCCTGGTGTCCAGGGGGCGGAACAGCGGTGTGGTCCCGTAGAACACCGGCACCGGACGATCGTCCAGCCGGTACAGGGATTTACCCCTGGACACCTTGGCCCCCACCGCCGGCAGCTGGGTGACCAGGCCGTCCTTGCCGCCCTTCACCGATAGGGTCCTGCCGTAGCCCAGGGTTCCGTTCAGCGAAAGGGTGCTGGACAGGTCGGTCCTGACCACCGCGACGGTGCTCACCGGGGGCGCACCGCTCGCCGCGGCGCCCGACGGCTTCCCGCCACTCCTCACCCCGGTCAGGCTGACCCCCACCACGCCTGCCGTGAGCAGTGCGGCCACCGCGATGACGACCCGTTTCCGCGCTTTCCCCGGCGCCGCGCTGCCGGGCGGCTCGTCGGCCTGAGCGTGCTCACTTCTTCGCACTGAACGCCTCCAGCAGGCAACTGCTCTCGATTTCATCCGAATTGGCCGGCTGGTTGGTGGAGGCGTAGTTCCAGCCCGCGTTGTCGGGCAGCCCGACAACTTTGAGCCCCCTGTAGTTCATGCACCTGATCCATTCGCGGAAGTCATCCACGTAATGCGGGTTCTTCTTCGGGTCCGTCTCCACAGGCTGAAGTGGCTGCTTCAAGGCGCAGACCTTCGCCGATGCGGGAAAGTCCGAAGCGGTCACGCCCGGGAAGATCCATTCGGCGCCCGCCGAGCCTTTCGTGTACGTCTTCACTCCGTGGTCCTGAAGGCAGGACACCCAGGCGTTGTTGAGCTTCCGGTGTTCCTCCTCGCTGCCGTCCAGGCGCAGTTGGGGGCGGCCGGAGCCGGGGTCGGCGCTCGGCCCGGCCGATCCCGCGCTCGCGGCCGGGCTGGACATCGAGGCCACGTCGGTGTCACCGGCCTTGCCCGCACCGGAGGATCCGCCACCGCACGCGGTGAGCGCGGACATCGCCACCACCCCGAGGGCGGCCAACACGACGGATCGGGACCTGGTGCTGTAACCGCATTGGTTCGCCAGGTTGCGCAGCCCTCGGCCGCGCTGTGTCCGCAATCGTCGGACGGGCTGATTGCAGCCCGCCCGACGAACGAGGACAAGGCACAAGGGCCGTCCAGCGGCGATGGAGAACGAACCGGCTACCGGACAGACCCGGGACACGTCCGCGGTCACAGCACCAAGGCCCGGCCGGTCATTGCTGTTCGGCATGGCGGCCACCATGGCCGAGCGATATGAGGATCTTGTCAGGCTGCCATCAAAAACCTGTCTGAATCGCAGCGCTCCGCTCTATGGTCGGCAGCATGTGCGCACATGTCCTGGTGGCCGAGGACGACGTCAGACAGGCCACGGTGATCCGGCGCTATCTGGAACGCGAGGGCCACACCGCCCTTGTGGTGCACGACGGACGTGCCGCGATCGACGAGGCCCGCCGCCGAGCGCCCGATCTGCTCGTCCTCGACGTGATGATGCCGGTGGTCGACGGCCTGGACGTCTGCCGCATTCTGCGGGGGGAGTCGTCCGGCCTCCCGGTGCTGATGCTGACCGCCCGCGCCACCGAGGAGGACCTGCTGCTCGGCCTCGACCTCGGCGCCGACGACTACATGACCAAGCCCTACAGCCCCCGTGAGCTGATGGCCCGTATCCGCACCCTGCTGAGGCGCAGTCGGCGTACCGGCGGCGGCGCCCCCGTCCCGGACGACGGCCGGCCGACCGACCCGGTCCTGCGGGCCGGCGCCCTCTCGGTGGATCCGGTCCGGCACACCGTACACCTCGGCGGGCGGCAGGTGGAATGCACCCCCGGGGAGTTCGAGGTCCTGGCGGTCATGGCCGCCGAGCCCGAACGGGTCTTCACCCGGCGGCAGTTGCTGACCCGGACCCGCGGGTCCGACCGCTTCATCACCGAGCGCTCCATCGACGTGCACATCCTGAACCTGCGCAAGAAGCTCGAAGCCGACCCGAAGCAGCCAGTCCTCCTGCTGACCGTCTTCGGGGTCGGCTACAAGATGGCTGACGGCCCCGAGGGCCACCGTGCGCAGTGAGCCCGCGGTGCACGCCGAGACCCCCGAGGCCAAGGTCCCGCTGCGCAGGAGTCTGCTGGTCAGGCTGCTGGCGTCCTCGCTTCTCGTCGCCCTCTGCGCGATCACCGCCACCGCCTGGCTTGCGGTGCGGACCACCACCAGCGCGATCCGCCAGGAACAGGGACAAGTCCTCTCCGACGACACGGACATCTACAAGACGCTCACCGACTACGCCGCCGTCCACCCGAGTTGGGACGGCGTCGCACCGACGATCCGCCACCTCGGCGACCGGACCGACCGGCGTATCACCCTCACCGCCCAGGACCACGGCCGCCGGACGATCGCGGACTCCGCGCCCGGCGCATCGCCGCTGCCGGACCAGGCGTTCGCGGTCATCGACCCGCTGCAGGTCGACCCCGCACTGTTCCCCGACGCCGGCGCCGACCGTATCGACCCCCGAGCCCTCGGCCCGTTCCGGATTTCCGCCGCACAGCGCCAGGATCTCCTCAGGAGCGCGAACACGCTCAGGGACTGTATCCGCAAGTTCGGCTTCCCCGCCAAGGTCTCCGTCTCGCTCAGCGGTCACCCCAGCGTCGAGACCAACTACGACGGCAAGAAGGCCTACGCCCTGTTCAAGTGCGAATCCAAGCTCCAGCTCGCACTCGCGACACCGGGCGAGCTGAAGGCTCTCGACAGCCTCAACAAGCTGATCAGGACCTGCCTGGCACATCAGGGCCTGCCTGCCGTGGTGCTCGATCTCACGTTCTCCCACAAGCCGGGCGACGCCGACACCCCGGCCACGCAGAACTGTGTCAACTCCAGCCGCCGGGAACAGCTCGCCGCCTACGTCGCCCCGGCGGCACAGCTGTTCGTCAGTGCACCGGCCGGATCGGCGGTACCGGGCTTCGACCTGTCGCAGGCCAACACCATCCGCATCGTCGGGGTCGTCGCCCTCGTCCTCGTGCTCACCATGACCGTGACCGTGGTGATAGGCGTCCGCCTGGTCAGACCGCTGCGCGCGCTCACCAGCGCCGTACGGAACCCGGGCCGCCCGCAGCTCCGTGTCCCGGTGACCACCGGCGACGAGATCGGCCGCCTCACCGCCGCCTTCAACGACCTCTCCGAGCACCGGGAACGCACCGAAGCGCAGCGCAAGGCCATGGTCAGCGACATCGCCCACGAACTGCGGACACCGCTCAGCACCATCCGCAGCTGGCTGGAAGCCACCCAGGACGGTGTGCTCACCCCGGACGACGACGTGACCTCGGTGCTGCTGGAGGAGACCCTGCTGCTCCAGCACATCATCGACGACCTCCGGGACCTGGCGGCGGCCGAGGCCGGCACGCTCCAGCTGCACCGTGAGCTTCTGGACGCGGGCGACCTCCTGCACCATGTCGCCACCGCCCACGGTGGCCAGGCCCAGAGCGCGCGCATCACCCTGGACGTCCGCACCGACGGTGACACCGAGCTGTACGCGGACCCCATGCGGCTGCGCCAGGCCGTCGGCAACCTGGTGTCCAACGCCGTACGCCACACTCCCCCCGGCGGCAGTGTCACCGTGCGGTCCCACCGGACCGGGAACACCGTCCTGATCCAGGTCCGCGACACCGGTTCCGGCATCGGCCCGGAGGACCTGCCTCATGTCTTCGACCGGTTCTGGCGCGCCGAGAAGTCCCGCAACCGGCACACCGGCGGCAGCGGCCTCGGCCTCTCCATCGCCCGCCGGTTCACCGAGGCTCACGGGGGCAGCCTCAGCGTCACCAGCTCCCCCGGAACCGAGACGGTCTTCACTCTCCAACTGCCCGTCTGACCACGGCGGTTCAGGGCATCAGTACGGTGCGTACGCCCGGTACCTCGGGCTCGGTCCACGCGATCCCGTCGTCGGACAGGGGCATCGGCATCCTCCCGATCACCTACCCTGACACCTGGTCCGATGCCGACACCGTCATCGAGTCCGCTGACGTCTTCGCCAGGCGGCGATCTGCGCGCTGCGGCGGGAAGTCCAGCGGATCAGCTCGTGCGGAACGCCGGCGACTTCCGTTACTGGGCTGCGGCCCGGCGTGGACGGTGCGCGGCTCGGAGGCCAGTGCCATCGCCTCGCACGCCTCAGCCATGACGACTTCGTTGTAGAGCGCGGACGCGGTGACGGCCGACCCCGACAGGGCCGTGGAGTGAACCGCACCCCCGACACCGTCCTTCGGGCGCAGGCCCTTGAGGGAAAGAAGGAGGTGATCGTGAAGCAGCGGCATGCCGGAGCGGGTCTCGTAGTGGCGGAAGCGGGCGGCGACCAGGTCGTGCGCGGGGCGAATGCGGTGGATGCCCTGCGTGCCGTAGCGGATGACGGCGCTATCGACCTCGATCCACGCGAGGACGATGGCGATGGCCCGCTCGTGGGCGGCCTCGATCGCCTTCCGTGTCTCCTCATCCCCGAGAGCCCACATAAGTTGCAGCAGAGGTAGCCCGGGAGCTGTTCGCCGCCCGGGATGACGGCGCGGGCGAGCAACAGCAGACGGTGGTCCTCGCCCGCGACGCGGCGTCAGCCCTCGTCAGTCCCCTTGTGGTGCTCGGGGAACCTCAGGTGCGTCTGGATGTGGTCGCCGATGCGCAGGGTGCCGACGGGTTTGGTGAAGGAGACCGCCCGGCGGAGCGGCGAAGTGCCGGCCTTCTTGGAGGCGACGCCGACCGGCCCGGCGAGGTCGCCGCGATCCCCGGGGACTTCTTGCGGGACCCGGGCGCCGATGAACACCGGCTTGCTGGTCGGCCAGGTCGGGTGTGCGGCGTCCCAGGCAAGGCGTTCGGGGTCCACGCCGGTGAGCACCCATTGGCCGCCCGCCGCAACCCGTCGCTGTCACACGGGATTCAAATCTTGACAGGCTCTTGACACTGAATCGGTGGAGGATCAGCATTCAGAAACCTCCCCGTCTTCGACTCGGTAGCCCCACGTCAGGACGGATGTTTACGTAAACATCCGGCAATCGAACAATGGAGTTCGTGTGAATCGCCTCCACTCCCGCACCCGCCTGCGCGCCTTCCTGATCGCAGCACTCCTCGCGCCACTGCTGACGGTTTCCCACGGTGCATCCGCCGCCACCAACTCCTTCCGCGGGGTCAACTGGGCGGACAGCCGCGACAATTACGTGGACGGCTGGGTGATCCCGACCGGCCTCACGGCCGGGGACAGCTACGACAGCGTCCGCTCCAAGGCCGACGGCATCATCAGCGGCTTCCAGCAGCAGCTCGGCGCGAACACCGTGCGGCTGCCGATCAACCCGCAGAGCGTCAACTCGGACTGGTGGGCGCGGTACAAGGGCGCCGCCGACTCGGCCCTGTCCCACGGCATGAAGGTCATCTTCGGCTACTGGGAAGCGAACAAGGACGGCAAAGTCGATGACATGAACGCGTGGAACACCATGTGGGACAAGGTCATCAGCGACTACGGCAGCAACGGCAACGTCTACTTCGAACCGATGAACGAGCCGTTCGGTTACAGCCTGAACGACTGGGTGTCGCTCTGCTCGTCGTGGCTGTCCCGGCATTCGAGCACCCCCCGCGGGCGGGTCCTCATCAGCGGCACCGGTTACAACGACAACGTCACGGGCGTCGGAGCGGCCAGCGCCCTGAACGGCACGCTGCTGTCGCTGCACTTCTACGGATACTGGGCCTCGGACACGACCCGCTCGGCGTGGACCACCAACCTGAGCAACCGGCTCGGCTCGTACTCGTCCCGCACCATCATCGACGAGGCCGGTGCCCCGATGACGACCGGGCTGAACTACTACGGCGGGAACCAGGACGGCAACACCTTCACCGCGTACTTCGCCGCCACCACGGACCTGACGAGGTCCCGTCAGATGGGCGTCGTCTACTGGCCCGGCCTGCGCTCTGGCGACACCTATTCGATCACCCGGCAGGACGGCAGCGGACTGGCGGTGAACAACTCCTCGGGCGTGGCACAACTGCGTTGGGGCTGGGGCCTGTAACCGGAGGGACGGCCGAGGGGGCTTTCCGCCGCATCTTGACGTTCTTCGTCACGACCGTGCGCCCCGGCGGATGCCCACACTCGGCAGCCGTCGGGGCCGCAACTTCCAGCCGGGGCGCCCTGAGCCGCTGGCCGGTCGCCGGTGGCCGACGGACGCGGTGCACGGTCGACGCCGACCGTCTGCCGGGTACCCACGCCCGTCCGGTGAACCGCGTCAGTCGCGCGAACCGACCGCGTGGCTCTTCGGGTACCGGTACTCACGCGACGGCAGGCTCGGCACGGCATCACCGCACGCGAAGCCCCACGCCGTGGCTCAGCGCTGCTCGTCGTCCGCTCTGGCCGGGTGGTTGCCGGGACCGCGGCCGTACCCGGTCAGGGGGGTCGGGGAGAGATCGGTGGGTTCCTCACCGGCCTCCAGCAGCGTGTTCGCGGCGCCCACGATGAGTGGGTCGGGCTTGCCCACGGCCGCGTGATCCTTGGTCGGATAGTCGCAGCGGTCCAGGAGGCTGCGCATCGCTTCCAGCCGGCCGCGGCGTTTGTCGTTGTTCTTCACCACGGTCCACGGGGCGTGTGGAGTGTCCGTCGCCCGGAACATGTCGACCTTGGCCGCGGTGTACTCGTCCCACAGGTCGAGCGAGGCGAGGTCCGTCGGGGAGAGCTTCCAGCGGCGTACGGGGTCGACCGTGCGGATCGCGAAACGGGTCCGCTGCTCGGCCTGGGACACCGAGAACCAGAACTTCACCAACAGGATGCCGTCCCGGGTCAGCATCTCCTCGAACAGCGGGGCCTGCTCCAGGAAGGTGCGGTACTCCGCCTCGGTGCAAAAGCCCATCACCCGCTCGACGCCGGCCCGGTTGTACCAGGACCGGTCGAAGAAGACGATCTCGCCGCGGGACGGCAGATGCGAGACATAGCGCTGGAAGTACCACTGACCCGCTTCCCTCTCGGTCGGCTTCTCCAGCGCCACGACGCGGGCGCCTCGCGGGTTGAGCCGCTCGGTGAACCGTTGGATCGTGCCACCTTTGCCGGCCGCGTCACGGCCCTCGCAGAGCACGACCACCCGCTGGCCGGTCTCCTTCACCCAGCGCTGCATCTTCAGCAGTTCGACCTGCAGAACGCGCTTGGTCCTCTCGTACTCGGACCTCTTCACCTTCCGGTCGTACGGGTAGTTCTCCTGCCACGTGTCCACCGGACTTCCGTCCGCGTCCAGGAGGATCGGTTTCTCCGGCCGGCGTTCGTCCACACGGAGGCCGTCGAGCAGGTCCGCCTCGACCCGGGCCCCCTCGTCCTCGTCCGGCCGGGTCTTGTCGTCGTGCTCCGACATCACCAATCTCCTGATCATCCTCATGTGCCGACGCCGGTGACCGTTGCGACGGCCGGCACCCCTCAGAACGGAAGGCGGCCTCGCGCCCGGCGGCCGGCGGAGCCGCTGCGGCCGACCGCACGGGAGCTGGAGCTGAAGGGTTTGCTGAGCAGCCGCCCCAGGACGCCGGGCGCCTTGGACCCGGCCCGCGAGCCGGCCCCGAGACCACGCTGGGCACCGTTCTGCGGACGCCGGGAAAAGCGCGGCAGGAGGAAGGCCAGCACGGCCAGGAGGACACATGCGGCGATGACAACGGCGATGACCATCAAGGGCTCCGGGGTCGGTGGGAATCTTCGCTCTTCTCCGCTTCTGCTGGACCGCGTGCCCCATCCACCCACAATCACGCCGCACCCGTTCTTCCCGGTCGGTTCACCCACCTCCGGGGCGGTCTCAGCGCGTGCTGTCGTCTCCGTGGCTGCGCACGATCTCCTTGACCTTGGCCACGGCGAAGCCCCAGCCCTGCTCAACGGTCGGCTTGGCCGGCACCGCGATCTCGTCCGGGTTGGTGAGCACGTCGAGCAGCACAGGACCGGGGGTGCCGAAGGCACGGCGTACGGCCTTCTCCAGGTCGGCCGGGTCGGTCACCCGGATTCCGGGGATGCCCATGGCTGTGGCCACGGCGGCGAAGTCAGGGTTGTCCAGGACGGTGCCGAACTCCGGCAGTCCGGCCTGTTCCTGTTCGAGTTTGACCATGCCCAGGCGGCGGTTGTCGAAGACGACGAGCTTCACGGGGAGCTGGTGCGTCTTCAGTGTCATGAGGTCGCCGAGGAGCATGCTCAGCCCGCCGTCCCCGCAGAAGGCCACGACCTGCCGCTCGCGGTCCAGGCACTGGGCGCCGAGCGCCTGCGGCATCGCGTTGGCCATCGAGCCGAGGTTGTAGGAGCCGATGAGCCGCCGCTCGCCCCGCATCTCGACGAACCGCGAGAGCCACACCGTAGCCATGCCCGTGTCAGAGGTGAAGACGGCGTCGTCGTCGGCGAGCCGGTCCACCACGGCCGCCAGCGCCTCCGGCCGGATGTCGTGGGTGCGGTTGTCGAGCGAGGAACGCACACGGCCGAGCAGGCCCCTGTCGTGTGCCGGGTCGGCCAGCCGTGCCTGGCCCTCGCGCCACTGCTCGAAGTGCTCGCGTGCCTTCTCCAGGTGCGAGCGGTCCCGCGCACCGTCCGTCCCGGCGGGCGCGGCGGCGAGGTGGGTGAGGAGGTCGCGGACGGTCACGCCGGTGTCGCCGACGAGACCGACGTCGACCGGCACGCGCCGCCCGATGTGGGCGGGCTCGGTGTCCACCTGGATGACGGTCTTCCCCTCCGGATACCAGTCCCGGTAGGGGAAGTCGGTCCCCAGGAGCAGCAGGGTGTCCGCGTCCTGCAGGGCCGACGCGGCGGCCGGGTTGCCGATCAGTCCGGTCTGGCCGACCTGGAACGGATTGGTGTCGCCCTCGAAGCCCTCCTTGGCCTTGAGCGTGAGCACCATGGGTGCGGCCAGCCGGTCGGCGAGGGCCAGCACGTCCTCGCGTGCGGCGCGTGCGCCCCGTCCGACGAGCAGCGTGATCCGCTCGGAGCGGTCCAGGAGGTCGGCGGCGCGCCGTACGGCGGATTCCTCGGGCCGGCTGAGCGGGGCGTTCAGGGAGAACCGGGCCGGGCGGTCCGAGGTCAGTTCGCGCTCGCCCAGGTCGCCGGGCACGGTCAGGACGGCGACGCCCTTGCGGCCGAGGGCGTGGCGTACCGCTGTCTCGAGCATCTGCGGCAGTTGGTCGGGAGAGGTGATGGTCGCGCGGAAGACGGCGACGTCGCTGAAGAGCGCGTCGTTGTCGACTTCCTGGAAGTAGTCGGTACCGAGTTCGGCAAGCGGTACCTGCCCTGCGATCGCCAGGACGGGGGTGTGGCTCTTGGCCGCGTCGTACAGTCCGTTGAGAAGGTGGACGGAACCGGGTCCGACCGTGCCCATGCAGACACCGAGGGTGCCCGAGAGCTGCGACTGGGCGCTCGCGGCGAACGCCGCCGCCTCCTCGTGCCGGCAACCCACCCACTCCAGGTTCTCGGTGGTGCGAATGGCGTCCGTCAGGGGGTTCAGCGCGTCTCCCACGACGCCGAACACCTGGTGCACGCCGAGTTCGCTCAGTGCGTCCACGATGACGCGGGCAACAGTGCGGGCCACGTGAGTCCTCCGGTTTTTCAGACGGTGAATCGGTCGGGATCGGCGGCGTTCCAGTCGGCCGCCCAGGCGGCAGGCGGCTCGGCGAGCAGCTGCCCCGGTTCGAGCCACTCGTACAACTCCTCGTAGGAGCGCTCGGTGTAGGGATCGATGCGCCTGCGCAGCATGTGCGGGCGCAGGTCGGCGGGATCGGTGACGCCCATGGACGCCATGAGCTGCAGGGCGCTGGCCACGGTCGCTTCCTGGAAGCGCTGGACGCGCGGCGTCTTGTCACGGACGTCGAGGGCGCGGGCGCGTCGGGGGTCCTGGGTCGTCACCCCGGTGGGGCAGGTGTTGGTGTGGCAGCGCTGGGCCTGGATGCAGCCGACGGCGAACATCATCGCCCGCGCCGCGTTGCCGTAGTCGGCGCCCTGCACCAGGCGTTTCACCAGATCGGTGCCCGTGGCGATCTTTCCGCTCGCTCCGACCCTGATCCGGTCGCGCAGACCCGCGCCGACGAGGGCATTGTGCACGGTGAGCAGGCCCTCGGTCAGCGGGGTTCCCACGTGGTCGGCGAACTCCAGAGGAGCGGCTCCGGTGCCGCCTTCGCCTCCGTCCACGATGATGAAATCGGGGGTCGTACCTTCCGCCAGCATGGCCTTGCACACGGCGAGGAACTGCCGGCGCGAGCCCACGCACAGTTTGAATCCGGTCGGCTTGCCACCGGAGAGCTCACGCATCCGGGCGATGAAGCGGACAAGTTCGCGCGGGGTGGAGAACACCTTGTGGTACGGCGGCGAGATCACCGTCCGCCCCTCGGGCACGTCCCGCACCTTCGCGATCTCGGCGTTGACCTTCGCCCCCGGCAGGACTCCGCCGATGCCCGGCTTGGCGCCCTGCGAGAGCTTCAGCGACACACACTTGACGTGATCGTGGGCGGCCTTGTCGGCGAACTCGGCGGGGTCGAAGTCGCCGTCCGGGGTACGGCAGCCGAAGTAGCCGGTGCCGATCTCCCAGACCAGGTCCCCACCCGGCTTCAGGTGGTACTCCGACAGGCCACCCTCCCCCGTGTCGTGGGCGAAACCCCCGGCCGCCGCGCCACCGTTGAGGGCGAGGATCGCGTTGGACGACAGCGAGCCGAAGCTCATCGCCGACACGTTCAGCAAGGCCATGTCGTAGGGGCGGGCGCAGTCGGGTCCGCCGATCCGCACCCTCGGAGGCGTCTTGGGCACCGGGCACGGCGCCATCGACGGCACCAGGAACTCGTAGCCGGGCAGATAGACATCCCGCTCGGTGCCGTACGGCTGCTCGGCGTCGGTGCCTTTCGCCCGCTCGTAGACGATGGTGCGGACATCCCGGTCGAAGGGTCGCCCGTCGAAGTTCCGCTCGATGAAGTACTGCTGCAGCTCCGGACGGATCCGCTCCAGAAGGAAGCGGGCGTGGCCCAGGACGGGATAGTTGCGCAGCACCGAGTGCCGGCGCTGCAACAGGTCCGCCACTCCCAGCAGACCCAGCAGGGTGAGCGGTACGGCGGCCGCCCACCACCAGGGTGAGAGACCTACTGCGGCAACAACCGCCACCGTGCCGGCGGCCAGAGCGAGGACGACGATCGCAATGCGTTTCACTTCTCGCTCATTGCCCTGCGTCGGATGTCCAGTCCTGCCCTTTCGTCAAGAAACCTGCAAGACAGGACCTCCTGGTTTCTCTTCGTCCCCTCTGCTCGTCGCGCGATCCGCTACGAACGCGGCACCAGAGCCTCCGCAGGTGACCCGGGCGACGCTGGGAAGACATACGATCCCGCTCCGGTGCGGGGGCGTGAGAGCCCAGCTGCCGTCGGCTCGGCGCGGCGCCATCGGGTGTCCCATCGAACGCGACCGGGCCGCACTCAGGCACTGCATCCGGACCGCCGCAGTCTCCTGTCCGGCCCGCCGACGGCAGGTCCACGCCTTCTTACGCAACGGCTCACCGTCGCGGGGTGGGGCCGTTCGGGCTGGGGTGTCAGCCTGCGACGTGGATGCCGGGGCGGCGGGCGGGGTCGGGCTGGTGCCGGCGGATGATCTCGCGGGTGACGGGGGCCGTGTCTCCGCGTCCGAGGAGGAAGTAGCGGAACATGTGGGTCAGAGGGCTCCCCTCCGCCCAGGCGAAGTAGCAGTGCGGCTGGACGCCGGTGGTGTCGTGGAGGGTGAGAAGGATCGCGGCGATGGCGTTCGGAGCCGCGGGTGCTTCGGCTCGCAGGATCCGGTGCCCGTCGACTTCGACGCCGTGGACGGTGAGGGTTTCGCTGAAGTCGGAGGGGTCGACGACGTCGATCTCCAGGAACAGGATGTCGGCGAGGCCGGGCACCGGGTTGATGGCACGCTGTTCGCGTTCCTTGTCGGCGTACTCGGCGCCGTCCCCGGCCTCGCGGCGGTTGGCGACGATGTTGATGGCGTTGTCGTGGGCGAGGGTGTCCCTGATGAACTGGCGGGCGGCCTCGTCGAATTCGATTTTGTCCGCGCGCAGTTCGGTGGTGCGGGAGATGCGGGAGATCAGCGAGATGGTGATGATGCCGACGATGAACATCGCGGAGATGGTGATGCCGTCCGGCTTGTCGATGATGTTGGCCACCAGTGCGTAGAGCAACACCGCGGTGAGCGCGGCGAATCCCACGCACAGGGTGCGTTGGCGGCGGCGCAGCGCGGAGACGGTGACGGCGAAGGCCCCGGAGACCATCATGGCGAGGATGCCGGTGGCGTAGGCGCCGGCCTGGGCGTCGATGTCGGCGTCGAAGGCGATGGTGATGATGACGCACAGAACCGTGTAGACGAGGACGACGGGGCGCACCGCGCGACCCCATTCGGGGGCCATGCCGTAGGCGGGGAGATAACGCGGGACGATGTTGACCAGTCCGGCCATCGCGGAGGCGCCCGCGAACCAGAGGATCAGAATGGTGCTGATGTCGTAGGCGGTGCCGAAGGCTTCTCCGACGTGTTCGTGGGCCAGCCAGGCCAGGGCCCGGCCGTTGGCCGCGCCGCCCGCCTCGAACTCCTTGTGCGGGATGAGGACGGTGGTCACGAAACTGGCGGCCAGCAGGTAGACGCTCATGATGAGCGCGGCCGTGGTGAGCAGTTTGCGGGCGTTGCGGATACGGGACTTGAGCCGCTGCTCGGCGGTCTCGCCCTTGGCGGAGATGAGCGGCATCATGCTCACCCCGGTCTCGAATCCGGACAGGCCCAGCACCAGCAGCGGGAAGGCCAGCAGCGCGGGCTCGGCCAGGTCACCGAATCCCCGGCCCTCGGTGAGTGCGCCGGTCCATGACGACAAGGCGGTCGGGCTGGTGAACACATCCACCAGGCCGACACCGATGGTCACCGCGTTCAGCACGAGGAAGACGGCGACCAGAGGGATGGCCACGCTCACCGCTTCGCTGAATCCGAGCAGGAAGACCCCGCCGAGGAGCGCGAGGAGCGTCACGGTGATGGCGACCTCGTGTCCTTGCAGAGCATGCGGGGCGTAGGAGCTCTCCACCAGATGTACGGAGGCGTCGGCCGCGGACAGGGTGATCGTGATGATCCACGAGGTCACCACGAACCCGAGCAGGACCAGGACGAACAGTTTGCCCCGCCAGAACGGCAGCAGGTCCTCGAGCATCGCCACCGATCCGGCCCCGTGCGGACTCTCGCCGGCCACCCGCCGGTACATCGGCAGCATTCCCACCAGGGTCAGCGCCACGAGCAGAAGCGTGGCCAGCGGCGAAACCGCACCGGCCGCGAGCGCGGCGATCGCCGGCACGTAGGCCAGGCTGGAGAAGTAGTCGACGCCGGTCAGGCACATCACCTTCCACCAGGCGTGAGACTCCCCGGCGCCTGCCTCCGACGCCGGATTGACCGCCTGCACCCGGTGGCGCAGCAACCACTGTCCCAGAGCGCCACCTTGGCGCCCCGTTGTGTCAGGATCCTCCACCACGTCCACAGCGGCCAGATCGTCCACGTCGGTCATCTCCCCCACACCCTTCAACCCGCCCAGCGTGCCGGGCCCCACAGCCCGCAACGATCACCGAGTATGCGGCCTCCGGCAACCCTCTCCCCACCCGGGGCGGAGGCCCGCAGCAGAGCGCGCGTCACCGGCCTTCTTCCCCGCCACGCATTCGTTGTGCCCGCTGAAGGCATATCAGCGGGCCAGCCTCAGGTACGGCTGGTCGATGCGTCTGGTGAGCCGGTGGCTGAAGTCGATGAGTTCTTGCGGTTGTTGGCGGTGCGGGCGTACTCGCCGAACACCGTTCGGGCCTACCCTCACGATCTGCAAAAGCTCTACCTGTTCTGCGAGGAGCGCGGCATCGGGGCGGGCGGGTTCACGCCGGCCCGAGCTGTGGAGTTCCTGGAGTGGCTGCGGCTGCTGTCGTCGTCGCGACGCGCTCAGCGCCTCGAACTCGGCACCGCGACGGACGAGGGGCGGGTGCTGTCGGCGACCAGGACGCCCTGGACTGGCTCAAGACCAACTTCTACAAGACCGAACTGGAGCTCGGACGCTGCCTGCGGCTGCCGCAGGAAGGGACATGCGAGTGCGACATCTACCTGACCTGCACCAAGTTCGTCACCACTCCGCAGTACGCGCCACGGCTGCGCGAACGGCTGTGTGTCGAAGAACAGCTGGCGCTCGACGCCGAAGAGCGAGGCTGGGGCCGTGAGGTCGAACGACACCAACGGCTTGCCGAGCGGATCTGCAACCTGCTGGACGAACTCGGCGAACCCCACGCTGAGCTGCCTGGATGACCCGAGCCGGAATATCCCGATCTTGTGGGAGTGCGAACAACTACCCTGTCGCGCATGGCGATACGACAGCGGACGTGGCGGAACGTGGACGGCGAGCGCATTGAGGGAACCTGGCGGCACGCCTTCATCCGTAACGGCGGGAACTACTTCCTCACCGACCTGCTGATCTACGCCGACGGAATGGTCGATTGCTGGGGTCTGGAGACCCTGGAGGGCTTCGCCGGCAAGCTCGCCTCCGGATGGGTCGCCACCGACCTGCCCGAGGGCGCCCAGGCATCGGCCCACCACCTCGCCTCGTGGAAGTTCGCCGAGCCGAAGACCTGGCTGACCCCCGAGATGCTGCTCGGCGAGGTCCGCGACGACATCGACAACCTCAATGGCCGTCCGGACTCCACCGGCCGCTGCCTCACTGCCGTCGACGTCTTCCGAGAGGATCCGACCGAGGCCAACCGGACCGCCGTTCGCGAAGCCTACGAGGCCATCCCGACACATCTGCGGAGATACGCCCTGGGCGACATGGACCGAAAGGACTTCCCCCTCAGGGTGATCGTGACCGGCCCGGAGAACCAGATCGAGCTGTGGAACGGAAACACCGTCGATGTCACCGACGAGATGCACGCCTCCGCCTTGGAGTATTTCGCGGAGCGCGAGCAGTTGCGGAAGCAGCACGAGACGAAGACACCCGTCGACGGCCCGACTGAACCGGTCGACAGCAGCGTGCATCTCAACCAGGTGGTCTTCCCGCGCGGCTGGCCCGAGAACCCGGGCACCCACGTGCTGCGCAACGAGTTCCCCGCGGCGATCGCCATGGGCAGTCGGACCTATCCCACGGTTGCGCACGCCTACTGGGCGCTGTCGGTCGCCGATGAACACCGACAGGCCGAGATCCTCGGCGCAGAACGGCCGTATGACGCGCAGAAGCTCGCTGAGGGTTCCACCCTTCGTGACGACTGGCCCCAGGTTCGGGTTGCCGTCATGACGCGCTTGCTGCGCGCGAAGTTCCAGCAACACCCCGAGTTCGCCGAGACGCTGGTGGCCACCGGCGCCACCCGATTGATCTACACCGAGGTCGGATCGACCTTTTGGGGGCAACGCGGGCTCGAAGGCCGGAACTGGATGGGTCGACTGCTGGAGCTGATCCGTTCCGAACTCGTCGCAGCCAAGCTGAACATCTAGCAGTGACCGACCGGAGCAGCCCGGCGCAGTTCGCCTCGATCGAGTGACACACGACCGCGTGAATCCGCGTCCGTCGATCATGAAAGTGTCCAGATAAACGGCGTACAACCTGTACCGGTACTACGGCACCGGCTACGGCACGTTCGGCGCCCGCACGAAGGTCTTCTCCGACTGGGGCGGCTCCTACAACGTGATCGTTGGCGTCGGCGACATCACCGGCGACGTGAAGGCCGACCTGGTCTCGCGGGACAGCGCGGGGAACGTGTGGCGCAACAACGGCGACGGCAAGGGATCGTTCGGAGCGCGCACGCGCATCGCCACCGACTGGCAGGGCTGCAAGGGCCTCTTCCAGGGGGGCGTCTCCGAAAACGGATCTCACCCAGAACAGGAATGACTCGAGCTTGTTCGCCGCTAGGTAGGGTGTGGCGATTTTCTCTTATCTGGTGGCGATGCAGCAGAAGCCCCAGGATGTGCGCGCCGTCCTGGAAGGGTTGGACCGCGACGCCGCCCGCGACGTGTTCTGGTGGCTGCGCCTCACCCAGCCGCAGATCACCCGGGTCTGGGCCGACCGCGGCAATGCCGGCGACCGTCGAGGTCGGCGATCGCACGTCAGTACATGAGAATTATTAACCAAAGCATGCAACCGTATGACCCTCACATATGTCTCATACTATAACCACCAGTCCCCGACATCTCATAAGGGGGCGTCATGTACACCCGCCATCGCCTCATGGCCATCACCGCCAGCGCACTCCTGCTGGCCGGCACCGCGGCGTCGACCTCTGCCGCCGCCACGTCCCCGGCACCGTCCACGAGTCTCGTGGTCAACGCCAGGATCGCCGGTCACTGCTCCTTCGACCGGGTCGTCATCGATGTGAAGGGCAAACTGCCGCCCACCACCGTCACGCGTGTCAAGGAACTCCGCTACGACAGCTCGGGGAAGAAAGTCCCGCTGGCCGGGAAGCACTTCCTGGAGATCAAGCTCTCCTCAGCCGCAGCCCACAACAACGCGGGCAGGAACGTCTACAAAGGCCCGCGCCTGATCAAGCTGAATCTGCCGAAACTCAAGGGCTTCGCACTGACCGGCGACTTCGAGGGCGTCGTCACCTTCGGGGCCGCGTTCAACAGCAAGCCCTCCTACACGACGAAGCAGCTACACCGCCCCGAGCGCTTCGTCCTCGACATCGCCCACCACAACACCTGCCGTTCCTCGCACTGAGGTGCATGGACGGATCCTGGAGTCGCGAACCGCCTCACAGGAGGGCGGCACCGGGTGTATCTCGTCAGCGGCGTGTCCAGCACGCCGCCGCGAGGCTGATCGGCCGGTCCATCCTCCTCGCGATCAACGCCTGGCGTCTCTGCGTGCACGGCGACAAGCCGCTGCGGCAGGCGGTTGGACTGCTCGTGCGACCCGTTACCAGAGTTCGACGGAGTACGAGGCGCCGGTGACCTCCCAGCCACCGGCGCCTTCGCCGATGTCCTCGACGATGACGTCGTCGATGAAGTGTGCTCGTGGTGGGCGCCGTCTTGCTTATCGCCGCGTGCAACACCCTGTTCGGAAACGGTCCGACGACTCGGACAAAACGCCTTCGCCACAGCCCCCCAGCGTCTCTGCCTCTGCAGTACCCGGTCAGTGACCCTGCTTTCGGCGGAAGACCGACAGGGCCCACTGTCATCTGCTTGCCTTGTCCGGGCTGTTCCCGGAGCAGCAGCTGCAACTCACGCCCAGCAGCCTGTACCGGACGTTCACCGACAAGCACACGCTGTTCCTGCGTGCGCTCGACCACTACCGGGCCACCGAGTCGGCCGAGGCCGGGCAGCGGCTGGAGGTGGCGGACCGTCCGGTTCGGGAGGTGCTGCGGGAATGGATGCTGTGGCTGGTCACCTGCCCGTCCGACGGCAAGTCCGGCCGCGGGTGCTTCGTGGTCAACACGGCCACCGAGCTCGGCACCACCGACGAGAAGGTCCGCCGACGGACCGAGGCCGCCTTCGAGGCCACCCGCCAGGCCCTGCGTTCGGCACTGGCCCAGGGCCATGACCGCGGCGAACTGTCCGCCGGTCTCGACATCGACGACGCCGTGGAGATGCTGTTCACCACGGTGCTCGGCCTGCGGGTGCGGGAACGCGCCGGCCACGACATCGAGCGTCTGACCACCGCGATCGATCTCGCGATCCGCATCCTGGGGCCCACACCCGCGGAGCCTGCCTGAGGGCACCGGGAGGTGCTAGGTCGTTTCTGACGGCTCTTGGTGGGCGGGGTGGATCTCGTGGTCGTCCGGGCAGGACGCTCGTATGGTGCGGCGACACGAGCTCACGGATGCGCAGTGGCGGAAGATTGAGCCTTTCTTGCCGGGCAATGGCAGGCCGGGCGGGCAGTGGGCCGATCACCGGAAGGTCGTCAACGGCATGCTGTTCAGAGCTCGGACGGGGGTCCCCTGGAAGCATGACAGTTGGGCCAACGCCTCTCGCCGGGCATCGCGATGCCGCGGACTCGTCCTCACGGCCGTTGTGCTGAACGTGTGTGTTCCTTGGGTCGGAGCACATGTTCAGGCGAAGGCTGCTTTGGCGTACGGCAGTTACCGAGCCGAGTGATCAAGTTCGAGGCGCCATTCGACGTCGGACGTCAACGATCAAGCCAGTCCGGGAGGTGTCAGAGTTCGCGGAAGTAGACAGTGAGTGGGAGGGGTGTGCATCCGAGCGCCTCATAGAGAGCTCGGGCCGGAGCGTGGAACTGGTCTCCTCCGGTGCCGATCTCGACGACCCCGGCACCGAGGGCCCGCATCTCTTCGAAGGCGTACTCGCACAGTGCACGGCCCACGCGGTGTTGTCGGTGCTGGGCGGAGACGGCGAGGATCGTGATCTCACCCTTTTTATGGACCGGGGCGACGCTCCATGCCACGTAGCCCGCGATGATGCCGTCCGCTTCGGCGACGGCGACGTATGTGTGCCGTTCGGGGGCGTGGAGCTCGGCAACCTGTTTGCGGTAGTCGTTGCGCCAGTTGCCGTACTGAACGGCGAAGACGGCCTCACCCATGAGTGGGCGGAAGGAGTCCTCGTAGAACGGCCGGAACGTGTCGATGGTCAGTTCGGTGAGTGGTGCCAGGTCCGGCTGGGTGAACGCACGGATGAGCATGGAGGTGTACCTCTCAGGCTGAGGGCTTGATACCTGGGCGGAACAAAGGCATCGGTAGCCCCGCTCCCGGCCACAGGATTGGCAGTGAGCAGAGCCCTCAGTGACGTGTGCGCGAGGCGGGAAAGCACTCCATGGTCCGCATCGTAACGCCCGGCCCGCATGTCGAGTACTTCGATTACAGCCACTCGTTGATGGCCGCGACGAGGACGGTCGCTTCGTAGCGAATGGCAAGTTTGATGCCCCTATCGATGTCAACCGGTGGGGGCTGGTTCCGAGGTTGCCTCTTCGCTGTGAGGAGGGTTCGGTAGATCTCGTGGGCGACTGAGCTTGTTCCGCTTTGACGGACACCATTGGTGTGGTGGTCGGGCTGCGAATGCGGTCTCGTATTCGGCGGGACTGCGGTAGCCGAGGCTGCTGTGCAGTCTGTGCAAGTTGTACCAGCCTTCGATGAAATCGAAGATCGCGATGTGGGCGACGACGATCAACGTGCCTCCCTGCGACGATGCCGGATGCTCAGGTGATCGTCCGACGCCGGGGCACGCCTCAATCGGGCCAGCGGCACGCTCCTATCAAGCCACACCGCACCGGACGGCCTACGACCGGCGGGCGGCACATCGCCGACAAGCCACCGCCGTACGGGGCAGCGAAGAAACGAGCCAGCCCGCCGGTCGACAGGATCCTGCCACCGGAAGGCGGCACATCAAGGACCAACCACCAAACGCGGCTTCGGCCCATGCCCACCCGCCGATCGCCAACAGCCTGACATTGACGCGACGAAAGCCGTCACACGCTTGAGGACCTCGACGTCCTCACGCAGACGGCGCTTCTCCCGCCGCAGCGCGGCCAGCTCCTCGCGTTCACTACTGGTCAGGCCGTCCCGCTCACCCGCATCGACCTCGGCCTGCTTCACCCAGGCACGCACCGCGGTCTCGGTCAGATCGAAGTCCTTGGCGATCTGACCGACCGAACGGTCACCGCGTCGGCACAGCTCGACGATCTCCGCCTTGAACTCCGGCGTGAACGAGCGACGAGGGCGAGGCTTCTTCTTCCCCATGCTCTCCATGATGGACATCCTCCCGGGGCAGAACCCCTGATCTCAGATGTCCGTCACAACGGATCAAGCCCACTCCGGGCTTCGTGCGCGATCAAGGGAGGGTCAGCTCCCGCCGCGGAGCACGTCGAGGATGTGGGGCCAGGCAGCCGTCCCCAAAAGCGCGTCAGCTTCGGGCGTGCCTCCGTACTGGAAGCGTGTGGATGCCGATGCCGGGTTCTCGCCAGGAAAACGTGGGCGGTGGCCGGCATCGTGGCGGGAGATCAGACGCACCGTAGCCCCAACTGAGCGCCTGCGTTGTGCCAGTTGTTCGGCAAATGGAAGAGACGGCCACATCGCGTCGTCGCCGCCTGCGACCAGCACGAGATCAGCCCGCGCCGTGTCCACCGGGATCTCGGCCGCAGCGAGCAGACCAGCGAACGTCCGCTCGCTGAGTTCGTACCACCCGCGGATGGCGACCGGCCCACCGTCAGCCTCTGCGGGAGTCCAGGAATCGTCCATCGGGACGAAAGGCAGCGCCTGCTCTCGCCAGGTCCAGGACGATCGATAAGGGTGCCGTGCTCCATCGCGGCCTGGTCCGACGTTGCACCAGACCCGCGACGTGGGCGACATCGCGATGACGACGTCCACGCGCGGATCGTGCACTGCCGTGAGCAGAGCTGCCTCAGCCCCCTTGGAAGTGCCCAGGATGCCGATGCGCTCCGCCCCGTTCAACCGGAGGAAGTCGACGGCTGCGGTGAACGTCTCCAGGGGGATCTCGCAGATCCCGGGAGACTGCCCCGGACCGCCGAACCAGCGGATCGACACGGCCGTCATGCCCTGCTGGGCAAGGACGCGTGCTCTCTCCCGTTCGACCCGCCCGCTGGGACCCGCCAGGACCAGGACACCGATGTCACTGCCTCGGGCGGGCGCGGCCACAACGCCCTCCCACGGGTCGATCAGCTCGCGCTCAGTGACATCCACGTGGCCCCCGTCGGTCCGCCTCGACTGTCAGCGCAGCCTAACCGGCGTTGCCATTCCTCCCGGAACGACCACACCCGACCCGCACAGCCGCCGACGGTGTCAATCCGGTGGTCCCGAATGAACTCGCCCTCCGGAGCCGCCTCACATCGCCCGGCCTTCACCAACCGTCCGCGAAGTGGGGCCAGTTGGAGTCGCCTGGGCGGAGCCGCAGAGCGCCGCACGATGCGCGGCGGGCTCAGGAGAAGCCGTGAAGTCCCACCCGGAGGGATCTGGGGCCCTTCCCCTCCGTCCAGCAGCAGCGCCGACCCTGCACGTCGGCTGTCGCGGCGAGTGCACCTGCCGTGTACCAGGCGATCGTCGTCCTCCCAATGTCCCTCACCTCTTGGTGATGTTGCGCCGGCACACTCGGCCCACGAACCGGAAGCCGCGACTACGCGGTGCAGTCCACGACTACGTCGCAGTGCGGGTCGTCGGAGGGCTGGTGCAGATGCTCGTTCGCCAGGTATGCCGGGGAGACCAGGGCGCCCAGCAGATCGGGGCCGGTGCGGCTGATCAGCACGTCCACCCCGTAGGTGCGGTCCCGTTCAGGGGAACGGAAGTACAGGCGCATGCAGTCCTCCCCGGTGATGACCGCCCCGGTGAAGAGCGGCTTCCACGCCACGTGAGTGGTCACGAAGGAACGGACCACCTCGAGGAGACGGCCGGTGGCCGCCTGCTCGGTGTCGGGGCCGGGAGAGTTCACATCTTGGCCCATGCTGGACACTCGTTCCCCGACTGGTTGTGGCTGTACGCCGTGATGACGCCGATCTTCTGACCGCGCCCGGCATCGTAGCGTTGGTCCGCGGCCTTCCGCGTGCGCCCCTCGACGACCGCATGAGGTCAGCAACAGGCTGGGCTTCACGACCTGCTTCGTCCGGCACGGTCGTGGCGCGCTGTGGCGCTACCGAGATGGGCGACCTGACGGATCGAAGGTCAGCCGCTCACTGCCCGCAGTGCCCCTGGCCTGCGGCCATTGAGACGGTCCAGCGCGGTGGCGGTGGTCTGGTCGGCCGGCAGGTGCACCACCAGGCGACGGCCCTCGTCCGCAAGCACGAGCGTCTCGAACGACAGACGCAGGTGGCCTGCCTCGGGATGCTCGACCACCTCAAGCCCGAAACGGGAGGGCAGGGCCGGAGCAGCGGCGAGCCGGTCACTGAACGGCGCCCCCGCCACCGCCGTCAGCTCGTCGGCCAGGACGGCGACATGAGGGTCGTGCAGCGAGGCCTCGTTGCGCAGATGGGCGATCTGCTCGTCGGCCAGTCGGTCCCACCCGGGGAACACGGCGCGGGACCGGTCGTCGGTGAACAGGTACCGCACCATGTTGGGAGGGTCGCCGTCGAGCAGGCCGAGTGGGCGGGCATACCGCTCGTAGCCCTGTGTGCAGGCCAGGATGTCTCCCATCCTGTTGAGCAGGACGGCCGGCGCGGGCTCCAGAGTCTCCAGGAGTGCCCGCACGGTGGGGCGCACCGTGCGCTCCGGCGGTGCGGTGACCGCCTGGCACAAGTGCTTGTCCTCGCCGTGTTCCCTGGTCAGCCGGTGCAGCAGCAGACGGTCCGCCGTCGACAGCTGGAGGATGTCGCCGAGGGCGGCGAGGACCTTGGGTGAGGGGTTGCGGTCCCGCCCCTGTTCGAGCCGGGTGAGGTATTCGACGCTGATGCCGGCGAGGGTGGCGAGCTCGGCGCGGCGCAGCCCCGGCGTGCGACGGCGAAAGCCCGCAGGCAGGCCCGCCTCGGCTGGGGTGAGGGCTTCGCGGCGGGTACGCAGGAAGGTGCCCAACTCGTTGTCGTTCACCTCTCGAAAGTACAGCGTGCCCCGGCGCGAAGGGTGGCCCTGCCACTACTACCCTTCGGCCGGTCTCCCCTCCCCCGCCGCGGGGCCCGCACGATGAGGGCATGAGCAATGACACCCCTGCGAAAACCGCTGTCACGGCCGTCGCCGCGCTGCCCCTCACTCCCGGCGAGTGGGAACTCGACCCCCACCACTCATCGGTCGACTTCACCATCCGCCACCTCGGGATCAGCAAGGTGCGCGGCCGGTTCACCGAGTTCACGGCCGGGCTGTACGTCGGTGAGACCCTCGACGACGTACGGGTGACCGCCGAGATCGCCCTGGCCTCCGTCGACACCGGGAACGCCGACCGGGACGCGCACACCCGCTCGGCCGAGCTGCTCGATGTGGAGAAGCGTCCGACGATGACGTTCCGCTCGACGCGGATCTCCGGGGACGGTGAGGACTGGACGATGACGGGGGACCTGACCATCGCGGACATCACCCACCCGGTCACGCTCGCCGTCGAGTTCGGCGGGGTGGTGGACTCCCCTCTGGACCAGAGGGAGCACGCCGGGTTCGAGGCGTCGGGCGAGATCCGCCGCGGCGACTTCGGGTTGGACTTCTTCCCCGGCCTGCTGGGTGAGGTCATCAAGATTCGCCTGGACATGCAGTTCGCCGGACCGCAGACCCAGGACGCCTGACCGAGCAACGAGCGCGCACCGCGGAGCGTTTCCGCGGGCGTGACGATCGACGCACCCCTCACATGCGACTTCGACGCGGGGCCGACGACCTCGGGCCTCACGTCGGGAGGAGGACCTCACATGAGCAGTGCCCTCGTACGCAATCCAGGCGACGGGACCACCTTCAGTTACCACATGAACGTGGTCGAACAGGTGGTGAGCAACGCCGAGACGAGCGGATTGGTCAGCGTCACGCGTCAGATCGCGCGCCCCGACCAGGCGCCGCCCCTGCACACCCACAGCCAAGAGGACGAGAGCTGGATCGTCCTGTCCGGCCGCGTCCGGTTCTGGGTCGGATCGACCTCGTTCGACGAGTGCGAGGTGTACGAGGCCGAGCCCGGCGCTTTCGTCTGGGGGCCCCGCTCAGTCCCCCACAGCTACCAGGCCATCACATCGACCGCGGAACTCCTCGTCATGTGCAACCCCGGAGCCATCGAAGGCTACTTCCGCGAGGCCGGAGCCACCGACTCGCGCAGCGACGCCCCGCACAGCCTCATGGAGGAGTACGGCTTCGTGATCCACGGCAACCCACCCCCCGTCCCCGAGACGTACTGATCACTAGTGTCG
This sequence comes from Streptomyces sp. NPDC005374, assembly GCF_042872225.1. NCBI lineage: Bacteria > Bacillati > Actinomycetota > Actinomycetes > Kitasatosporales > Streptomycetaceae > Streptomyces > Streptomyces sp. NPDC005374. The sequence goes on from NZ_JBIAKA010000006.1 coordinate 123,840, forward strand.
TCGACGCTCGCCGGGCTCGATCGTGGCGGCGACATCCAGTGTGGTGGAACTGCTTGTACCGCACCACGCGGAGGTCTACGCGTCCCCAAGGCGATGCCCGGCTGACCGTTCGCGGCAGGTCTATGCCCTCCTCGCCGAAGCCATCGCGGGCCGCTCAGTGCCCGGCCCTCGGCACCGCGGCACCGGAACCGCGTCGGCTCCGGGGGCGTGCCCTGGGCAAGCGACAGTCGTTGGCTGGGCGCTACGACCATGACCGACCCCACCGCTCAGACCATGCCCCCCTTGCCGAGCAGGTCGCCTCAGGCGTGCTGCGGGTGCCGGTCACCGCCACCTACCCGCTGGAGCAGCCCGCGGAGGCGTCGCCGCCTTCCGTGCCGGCACCCGGGGCAAGATCCCCGTCTCCTACTCCTGACCACACCCGACAAAAGAGGTACGACCGTGCCCGCCAGGGAGCCCGTCCATGTCGTCTGACCAGCTGGTGATGCGCGCCGTCCGGTACGACCGTTACGGAGGCCCCGAAGTGCTCTCCGTCGGTGACGTTCCGCGTCCGTCCCCCGGGCCGGGCCAGGTGCTCGTTCGGGTCCACGCATCCAGCGTCAACCCGATGGACGTGAAGATCCGCTCCGGCGGGCTGCGTCTGATATCCGGGCGACGCTTTCCCAAAGGCACCGGAGGCGACTTCGCCGGGGAGGTGGTCGCACTCGGCAGCAAGGTCACCGACGTCACGGTGGGAGAACACGTGTGGGGCATCCTCAGCGACATGTCCGGACGGACGGGCGCGGCCGGTGAATACGTCCTGGCCAAGCCCCAGGCCGTCAGCACCGCCCCCAGCGGCACGGACCTGGTGGAAGCCGCCGCCCTGCCCGCGGTCGGCATCACCGCACTGCGCGCCCTGCGGGACACCCTGCGCCTGCGCTCCGGCCAACGGCTGCTCGTGGTCGGCGCGAGCGGCGGCGTCGGCAGTTCGGCGGTCCAGCTGGCCCACGCCTGGGGCGCCCACGTCACCACCATCGCCGGCGCCGCCAACGCCGCGTTCTGCCGCGAACTCGGCGCCGACGTGGCCCAGGACTACGCCACCACCCAACCGAGCGCCCTCAAAGGGCAGTTCGACGCCATCCTCGACTGCCACGGCTCCTCTGTCCGCGCCTACCGACGCGCCCTGCGCCCCGGCGGTCGCATCGCCTCGCCCACCGCCGGCGCCATACTCTTCGCCCTGCTGTCCCTCATCCTGCCCGGTCCGCGCGTACGCCTGATCGTGGCCAGCCCCCGACGCGCGGACCTGAAAAGCCTCGCCGATCACGTCGACAGGAAAGACGTGCGTCCGGTGATCGAGCGCGTGTATCCCCTGGACGAGATCCAGGACGCCCACCGAGCCACCGAAACCGGCCATGCCCGCGGCAAGCACGTCATCCGCCTCGTTTAGCGCCCGGTACTACAGAGCTGAGGGCTGTCCCCGAATGCGGTGCCAGGCTGCACGCCACTACCCCCCGGGGTGGGGGCGTCAGCCGCTGGCCTCGGCACTTGCGTTCGACGCCTGCCCGGGGAAGAGTCCTGTCCCGGACGCCCTTCGGGGCGATGTCGTGCGAGATGGAGCGGGGCAGAGGGATGTGCGTAGTGGATGCGGCGGCCAAGGAGGCTGCCGTCGCTCGATTCCTCCGCGAGTATCCGCAATTGAAGCAAGCTGAAAGCGGCCACCCTGCGCTTCTGGGCTGCGCCGATGTCGCTTGGTCGCAGATTCCCGGGTGTCCCGCCGGGGTCCCGGCGCTGCTTCGTGGTCTCCTTGATCAGGTTGCCGGCCCCGAGGCCATGCGCGTGCTCGACAACCTCCTGATGAACAGCGTCTTTCACCTGAGCCCTGTGATGCCGGCCGCCCTGCCCTTCCTGATCCGACTGGCAGCCCTCCCTGACATCGCGGTGCGCTCCAGCCTGGTCGACCTCTTGATCGTCGCCGCGGAGCTGTCTCAACCCGTCGATGCGGACAACGAACGCCAAGTCCTGCTGCTCGGCGACGAAAGCGATCACCCGGAGCGCGAATGGTGCAGGGCCGCCTTCGCCGCACACGCTTCTGCGGTGCGCGCGTTGTTGGCGGACGAGACTCATCCTGACGGGCTGATCAGCGCGGACGACCGCGAGTGTCTGCTCAGGGCTGTTGAGCCGCAGAGATGTCCCTCCTCATGACTACCCGCAGACCGGCATGGGTGCGGTGCGGGAAAAGATCTTGTGGTGTCTGGTGGGATCACAGCGCCGAACCCTTCCTGGACAGCCCGGTTCTCTGAGCTGAGTCTGCGTCAGTTCCGGGAGCTGATCGCCTCGCTGCGCCGGGAAGGAGCGGATGCGGTCCGTAGGGGTCGACCGTGGAGCCTGCCGTTGGAGGACGGGGTTCTACTGGTCGCCGCGTACTGGCGGACGAACCTGACCCTGCGGCAGCCCGCCCCGCTGTTCGGAGTCTCGAAGTCGACCGCCGACCGCATCATCGACCGTTTCGGACCCCCGCTCGCGCTCCAGCAACGCACGTGGTTCCGCAAGCGCACTGTGCTGATCAGACGGTCTCCTTCAGCTGCGGGGAGGAGTCCTCCACCCGCAACAGATAGGCCGCAGCGACGGCGTAGGAAGCCTCGACGACAAAAACGGCGATCAGCACCGCATGGGGCCACCCATCCGCCACGAAGCTGACCAGGCGCCCCACAGCCAGGCCGCTCATGAAGGTGAACAGCGTGATGAGCGAAGTCCTGGTGTAACGCGGGTTGGAGGCTCCCAGGCAGAACAGGATCGCCATGGCTACGAACAGTGACCCGGAACCGCTCCTGAAAAGGTTCGCCTCCGACGGCGACTGGATGTCGACCCCGTAGACGTCGAGCAAGAGGTGGGGAGCCACGAGATAGACCAACCCGATCACGGCGATCCCGAGACCCGCGGAACCAAGAACCATCTTCTTCAGACTCATCTTTCTGATACCTCCGGTTTGGGAGCTCATCGAAGAAGCTCCAGAACATGCGGCACGAACTGCTCGTGGTGTGGGAAGACGCCCTCACGGCCGGCGTCGGGGCGGATCCGACGTGAGGCGTTCGGCAGGCGATGCACGAGGCTGACCGATACTCGTGCTGGAAGCACGCGGTCGTCCTCGCCGTTCGCGACCAGAACGGGCGCCCGATCAAGGAGATGAACTGCGCTGTTCAGGCGTCGAGATGCCGGCGCAGCCACTGGCCCATCTGCGCGATGGCCTGGTCGACTTCGGGTACGCGGCCAGCGGCGAGGATGAACGAGTGCTGTCCTTCGGGCATCGGGTGGACCTCGGAGGTGACCTGTCATCGTCGGCTCCCCGATCGATTGCATTACGCTCATACTATCATAGGGCGCGAGGGGTTGGAGAGGCGATTGATGGAGGGGCATTACCGAGAGACCGCAAGCAGGCGACGCGACGGCGGATCATCGAGGCAGCCGACCCGCCGGTTCAAAGCCGACGGCATCGACGGTTCAGGGAGCGCCACCTTCATGGCGCACACGCGACTGACCACTCTGGACATCATCAGAAACCGCCACATCAAGCGCGGACAACTCAACTGCACCGCCCCCGGATCCCTCCAAATCCGGCTACGCGCAAGGCGCTACCCACCTGCACGGGTCCGGCCACGTCGTAAACGCCATGAACGGGCAGCCCTGGCAATCGCGTTGACCGAGCCGAAGCACACCCGAGTTTGCGTCCATCATGCGTTCCAGCCGGTGAATCGGGTGCCTCGTGCTGGTGCGTCGCCACCCTCGTATGGTCATCTGGCCTCATGACCGTGCTCGTGACCCGCCGCCACGTTGACTACGTGCGTGTCACCACCACGCTCTGTTCTGCCGTGAGCTGAGTCCGCGCTCGGGTATCCGCACAGTCTTCTCCCACCGCACAGGTCAACCGCCACCCGCAATCCGGGCGCGGCTGTCAACCCTGTGGTTCCTTCACGACGAGGAACAGCTGGCGGCCACCGGCACCCCGGCCTGGCGCGCCTGTCGGTCGGCATCGAGAACCTCGCCGACCTCAAGGCCGACCTGGAGGCAGGGTTCCGCGCGGCGAAGGGCGCGTCCTGAACACCGTACTGACGCCGTCCGAGGTCCCTCTCCCGCCGGCCTCAGGGGCCTGGCGGGAGAGGGACCTCGGACGTCGCCAGTGGTACGAGCGTGACCAACCGCTTCCGTTGGAGGCGGGCGGTGAACTTCCGGGCGTGCGGCCGGCGTTCGAGACGTGGGGGCGGCTCGGCCCCGCCGGACCCGGGCACCCCACCCCCGATTGGTGGGAAGGGCTCGTCGGCCCGGGGCGCGCCCTCGACACGGACCGCTGGTTCGTCGTGGCTCCGGACGTGCTCGGCGGCTGCCAGGGCAGCACCGGACCGTCGTCCTTCACGCCGGGTCGACGCCATTGGGGTAGCGGCTTTCCCTTTCTGACACAGCGTGACCAGGTGGCCGCCGAGGCCGTCGTTGGCCTCTTCGTCGAGCGGGTGGCAGCGGCGGGCCAGACGTTTGAGGACGGTACGGGCGGCAGTGGGCCTCGATCTGCTCGGCGCATCTGGTGGTCGGAGCGGTCGACTTCGCCGATGGTGTGGCTGTGAGCGGTCAGGATGCGGGCGATTTCGACGCCGTAGCTGCCGGCGCCCTCCATGCCCACGGCCAGGACGTCGCGAATCCGTCGGTTCACTGTTCCGCCTCCGACCCACCGGGTGGCCCGCTGCCCGGGCCGGCGCCGACACTCTCGGGGACCAGGCCGATGAGCTCGCCGACCAAGGCGCCGATCCGCTCGTCGATGCGGTCGGCGAGGCGGTCGCGCAGCTCCGTCAACCGGCGGATACGCGCGTCCAGTTCGGCCAGTCGCCGGATGGCCACCTGAGGGACGACACAGGTGGCCGCGCCGGGACCCGTGCGAGCCGGAGGCACCTTCGGGCGGTCGGGCACCGCGTCGAGGATGTCGATGAGGAGACGCACATCGCCGATGGTGAGGCCGGACTCCAGCAGCTCGCGGACGGCGTGCAGTCGGCGTACGTCCTCCTCGCCGTACTCCCGCTGTCCCGACGACGTACGCCGTGCCGTGATCAGGCCGCGCTGCTCGTAGTAGCGCAGGGTTCGTGTGGTGACGCCCATGGCCGCCGCCACGTCGCCGATGCGCATTCCGTCCTCCAGCAGTCGGGTGTCCAGCAGCCGGGTGTCCAGCGACTACAGGTCCACGACCACTGTGCCGATGTGGTGTCCTTCGAGCAGTTCCATGAGGGCGCGGGGTGCCTGGTCGATTCCCGACAGGCGCGCGTGCGGGACGGTGATCGTGCCCTCGCGCAGTGAACGGCCAAACACCTCCTCGTATTCCGCCAGCGCGTCCCGGTGGTGCATGCCGTTGATGCCGCGCAGCTGGACGCCCCGCAGTATGAGTGAGAAGGCGTCGATCTCGACAGGCGCCGCGATCTCGCCCCCCGCCTGTGCGGAGAGCGCGCCGATCAGGCCCACCCGGGCACCGGGGCGGGCGAGGGCCAGGGCGGCCCGGAGTTGTTCCCCGCCGACGTTGTCCACGACTGCGTCGATGCCCTCGGGGGCCGCTTTGCGCAGTTGTTCCTCGATCGGAGCGGCTCCGCGCAGCACTACCGCGTCGTACCCCAGTACCTCGACCAGGTAGTCGGCCTTGTGCTGTGAGCTGGTGCTGCCGATGACCCGACCGGCCCCACGCAGGCGGGCGAACTGCCCGGCCAGGGTGCCGAGTCCGCCTGCCGCGCCCGAGACGAAGACCGTGTCCCCCTCGCGCACCTCAGCCCCCCGGACGACACCGATCCAAGCGGACGGCCCCTGCGAGAGATGCGCCACCAGGTCCGGCAGAACCGTCAGGTCGACAAGCTGCACGGCGCTCGTGTCGACGACCGCGTACTCACGGAACCCCGCCCAGTGCGACACAAGGTCACCGGGGCGCAGTTCCCCGCCGTCGGGGGCAGTCACCACCTCACCGACGGCCGGGGCCGACAGTGGCTGGCCCACCTCGAACGACGGCAACGGCATCCCGGCGTCGCCCCTCATCAGCGTGCGCAGTGAGGCGGCGACACTCATCACACGGTTGCGCACCAGCGCCTGCCCAGGTCCGGGCTCCGGGACGGGGACCTCCGCCATGGTGAAGTGGTCGGGGCTGAGGGCGCCTTCGGGACGGGAGGCGAGACGGATCTCGCGATGAGTGGCGGGAACGGTCGATGTGGACAGGGACATCTACGGGCTCCTGACTGGTCATGGTGGACGCCGCACACCACATGCGACGCCCACCGACACTAGGAGTTGACGCATGCGTCAAGGTCAAGCGTGAACGGGCCCTCAGTCGATTTCGGCGCGTTCCGCTCCCGTCACGATCCACCTGTCGACGTCACGACCGCTGATCGGGGTGTTCGAACCGGATGGCCGCGGCGCAGGATGACGTTGCTGCGGTTCTCCGTACAGGCGATCGACAGCTGCGGCCCACCCTCCAGGTGATCGGGCTGTTCGAAGAACGCCCCGCTCCTGGCGCCGACGGGCCTCCCGGAATCTGTAGCACGGCCGTGTCACCGTCCAGTTCACCGGCGCGGATGTGGTGCAACCGGGCGCGCAGAGGCGTTGCCGAGTCGCTCGGACTGTCGTCGAGATGAGGGTGGAATCCTTCACCGGGGGTGGTCAGCGGCTCGCTCATGAGTCGGACGCCAAAGCCGCTCCGAAAAGAATGTCAACAGGCGCCTATTACGCTTGACCTGCGCCAATGTTCTCGCAACAGAGGACCCAGAAGAGGCGAGGGCCTGGTTCGCGGGCGAGCTCCAGCAGGGCCGCGCCGGTCGAGGTGGTGGAGTGGTGCCATGCGTCGGCCCTCGCGTCATACGGCCGTCGATCCGACACCGGCCGGACCACCAACGGCAGCCCTCACCCCTTGATACGGCCTTCGGGCCTACTTCGCCCCGCGCCGCGTCGGCACCATGACGCCGGCGTGCCGCGCCACCCTCCGCCGCCGTGATCCGCTCGCTTCCTCTCCACCCCTGCGAGGGGCGGAGCGTCTCCGCACTCCTCGATCCAACTGGTCGATGACGCAGGGCGGTTGACCGCGGGAGTGGATCCCCGGTACGGCGGTCCCGGGGCGTCGTACTTCGGCCCGGCCCCGGCTTCACGCTCGCGGGCACCGCCACTCCGGTCACGGCACCCGGGCTCACACAGGGAGCCTGCAAGCGCGGAGCGAGCTCGGTGGACAACTCGCACGGCCGTCCCCATGTCCCCACCCATGACGAAGATGACTCTCGGGTCTTCCCGTTACTTGGAGGCCGTGGGAACGCGATTGAACAACCGGCCGGCGAGGTCGACACCGGTGATCACAGCGTTGTCGTCGCGGGTGAAGAAGCCCCGTTGCCCCTTCAGGCCGCCGCCGGTGACGATGTATTCGTCCGCGTCGCCGGGCAGCAGGCCGAGATCGGCCGGCGGGAGATCCGGGGGCAGTTCGGTGTCCGCCGCCGCGCGGATCTCCGGTTTGATCCCGCATGCGATCGTCAACCCGACCCCGTCCACGGCGATGGTGAGCGTCATCATGTCGTTCGCGTAGCTCCCGACGACTTCCCGGGCCTGCTCCTCGTCGTAGGGCAGCGGCTCCGGGTCCCGGTCGACGACCCCGAGGTAGTTCTCGAGCGCCCACCGGACCGCGGCCTGGTTGAAGGCGAGACCGCCGTCCGGGCCCGCGTTGGACAGGGCAACGACTGCGAAGTTGCGTTCGGGCACGATCAGCAGCTCAGTGAACTGACCGTTGGCCGATCCACCATGGCCGACGGTGCGAACGCCGCCCACGTCGCGCAGGAACCAGCAGATACCGAAGGCGTCGCCGAGCGTGCTGCCCCGCAATTCGACAGTCGGCACTTGCATCTGCTGCAGGACCTCGGCGGGCAACACCTGGGCACCCTCCTGTCCGCGGCCGTCACCGAGATGGAACCGGGCCCAACGAAGCATGTCCGTCACCGAGGACGCGCCGCCCCCGCCGGGGTTGTTGCCGCGGCTGTCCTTCCACTGCCGCGCGACGGCCGGCGTCCCGTTCTCACCGACGTTGTGCCCCACTGCGAAGCGCCGTGTCATGACGTCACCGGTGGCGAAGTAAGTGTGCCCAAGGCCCAACGGCTCGAGCAGAAGCGAGGCGATGGCCTGCTCATAGGTCAGACCCGTGACCATTTCTATGATCCGTCCAGCCAGGTTGTACCCCACCTGACTGTAGGAGGCCCGGGCACCAGGCGGCGCGATCAGCTCCGACTCGGACATCCTTGCCACATACGCGGCCAGGGCATCGTCCCCCTCGCCGGTGTCGACACTCATCCTCCAGTCAAGGCCCGCAGTGTGATTGAGCAGCTGCAACACGGTGATCTCCGCCGCAGCCTGCTCATCTGGGAGCGTGAGGTCGGGAACATACCGGTGCACCGGCGCGTTCAGCTCGACCCGCCCCTCCGCGACCAGGCGCATCAGCGCGGTTGCCGTAAAGGGCTTCGTGACCGAGCCCAGCACGAACAGCGTGTGTTGATCGACGGGCAGCGGGTTCTCGACGCTCGTCACGCCGTGGCACCCGTAGACCTCCCGGCCGTCCGCCCACACCCCGACGGCAGCACCGGGCAACCCGAACTTCGTGGCTGTCGCCTCGACGAACTCCGACAGCGTGTCCCGCTCATCGCTCATGACAACTCCCTCATCGAGGAAGGGGAGGGGTTTCCCCGTCTTCAGCCATGATCCTTGCCCGTCCTCGGCGTTGACCGCTGGAAGATCGGGAAAGTCGCGGGACTGTTCTGGGCGACAGGTCGGCCCGATGTGTGGCCACCTCGACACCGGCCCGTCCGGCGCCACAGCTGCCGCCCCTCCAGTCCACCTGCTGAATCACCCACCAGCCGAACCTTCTGTCTTCTGGCGCGCGAGGGTTGCGGAACCGCCACGCGCCGGTGTCCCGGCTCGTCGCATCGCCGGGATGCTCGCAGCAGGGACAACCCTGGGAGCATCCCGGCGTGTTGTGGCTTCGTCCTCGTCCGGCGGGCTGCCGGCGTTCGGTGTCAGCGTGCGGCCAGCTCCTGCTCGCTCACGGTCATCGCGGCCGTCTCCGTGCTCCGGTCCAGCGAACGTGCGACCACCAGATAGGCCAGGGCGGCCACGACGAGTCCGACGACCCAGGCGATGTCGGTTCCGGCCAGTTGCTGCGCGGCAGGTCCGGTGTAGTGCCAGCCGCCGAGGTCGGGAAGGACCATGAACGGGATCTCCGCGGCGAAACCGATCCCGTAGGCGGTCAGGCCGCGCCAGGACCACGCGCCGTAGACACCGGTGGGGGTGAACAGGTCGGTGATGGCGTAGTGCCCGCGGCGGACCACGAAGAAGTCCACCAGGTTGGTCGCCGTCCACGGGACGAGCAGGTACAGCATCAGGGTGAGTGCGGTGAAGATGGTGGAGACGGCGTCCGCAGTGATCAGCGAGGCGACGGTGTACCACAGCGCGGCAAGTCCCAGGATGGTGACGATGCGCGCTGTCTGGGTGGGCTTGATGCTGCGGACCGAGTCAATGCCCGTCAGCACCGTCAGCATGCCGCCATAGGCGTTCATGCCCATGGTCGCGACCAGGCTGAGCGCGGAGAGCACGGCCGCAGCCGCGCCCAGGCCGGGAATGAAGTTGTCGCCCGCGTCCCGCAGACCGACCAGGCCGTCCGCGGCGCCGAGCCGGATGGCCAGCCAGGCGCCCAGGGCGATCAGCCAGACCGCGGAGCCCGAGGCCCCGAAGAACACGGACGCGATGAGCGCGCGGGGGGAGGTCGTACGGGGCAGGTAGCGCGAGTAGTCCGAGACGTAGGGCGCGTACGTGATGTTGTACGCGGCGGCGGCGGAGAACTGGGCGAAGAAGGCGGCCCAGGTGAAGGCCAGGTGGTGGCTGGGGGCGTGGCCGCCTGCCTGCCCGGTCAGAACGCCCACGGTCAGCAGCACCATCAGGGGCAGCGAGACGTACAGCAGCCAACGGAAGGCCCGATGCACCCAGTCGTGCCCGTAGACGGCGAGCAGGACCGCCAGGAGCGCGGTGCCGACCGCGACCCAGCCGGGGCTCCAACCGAACACGCCGTGCAGTCCCTCGGCGAGCAGTACCTGGTCGGCGACGTTGAAGCCCAGGTAGGTGAACAGAGTGCCGATCAGGACCAGGACGACGCCGCGGTAGCCGAACTGGGCCCGGGACTGGATCATCTGGGGCAGCCCGAGGACCGGGCCCTGCGAGGCGTGGAAGGCCATGAACAGGGTGCCGACGACGATGCCGAGCACCCCCGCGAGAATGGTCTGCCCCAGGGGCAGACCCAACGAGGGGCCGACGAAGCCCAGCGCGACGGTGAAGTACTGGAAGTTGCCCAGGAACCACAGGGGTCCTTGGTGCCAGATCTTTCCGTGCCGTTCGGCGTCGGGAACCCAGTCGATGGACCGGGTCTCCGCCCGAAGGGTTCCGCTGGGTGCCTCGGGGACTTCGGTCCGTGTACTCGTCGTTTCCGCCACGTCGGCGTCTCCTCTGGATCAACGCGATAGGTGATGGGCCGCTGTGCTGCGTACGGCCTGGGCCGCTGGAGGGGAAACGACGGTGTCTTCCGTCCGCGAGAGTCGGCCACCCTCATGAGAGGGGGTGCGGGTCCTTGGGGTGGGCTGAAAAGTGCCTGCCGCCGAAACCGGGTCTCGCGGCTCGTGCCGTGGGGAGGCGCGAGAGTCGGCATCCGGCCCGGGTTGCGGTGGGGGCTGCCTCAGACGGGTCCGCAACGTTGCGGACCCGGCAGGCGGACGGGCTCATTACTTCACGCCCGGGCCCGGCGGGCTGACCAGATCGTACGTGGTGAGACAGCAGGCGCACGGTTGTACGGGCGCAGCGACCTGCTTGGCTCACGCGCTGCCGAGGGACCGAAGCGTGGGCCGGGCCGGTGGAGACCCGTTGTCGAAAGGCACTCCGGCGCCGGCGACGACATCGCACCGATCCACCTGGTCCAGTCGGGGCAACCGCGCGAAGGTCGCGAGGCCGGCGCGGCGCGGGACTCGCGAGGAATCCACAGGTCCCTGGATCGGTCATCGCGGCTCTCCTTCCCGATACGGCGTGTGCCCCAGTGTGTGACCGTCGTAAAGGATCGACAATTGTCTCAGGAATGAAGTATTAGGATCTTTCTTGTGGCCGACCACAAACTTAGCGTTGAGGACCTGCTCTCCTTCCCCGCCCTCCAGCTGACCGTTCTGGCGGGCGCGAGCGGCCTGCGACGGTCCGTGTCCTGGGCCCATGTCAGCGAACTGGAAGACCCCACGCCCTGGCTGCTTGGCGCCGAGATGATTCTGACCACCGGGCTGGCCCTGCCCCGCACGGGAGCCCGCCAGCGCGCCTATCTGGAGCGTCTCGACGACGCGGGCGTGTCCGCACTCGCGCTCTCCGCCCAGCTCCACGTGCCTCCCCTGCATCCCGCCTTCGTCCAGGCGGCGGAGGAACGAGGCATGCCCGTCCTCGAAGTCCCCCTCTCCGTGCCCTTCATCGCCATCGCGCAGGAGGTCGCAGCAGCCGTCCAGGAGATCCCCGGACAGCGCCTCGGAGCGCAGCTGCAGGTCTTCGGCGCCCTGCGCTGGCTTGCCACCGAGCGACTGGAGACCGCCGTACTGTTCCGCCGACTGGAGCGGCTGTCCGGCTACCAGGTGTATCTGTGCACGACACAGGGACGAACCCTGCTGCCTGGCGTCCCCGTGCCCGACCCCGACCTGCTCCCCGGCTCGGTGGATGCGCCGCCGAGCATCCCCGGCGGCTTCGCGGTGCCCGTGCTCGCCCCCGGCGGCCCGGCCGGATTCCTGGTCGCACTGGAGCGCCGGGGCGCCAGTCCGGCGGGGCTCGCGGTGGTTCAGCACATCGCCACCGTCGCCGCCCTGCAGCTGGCCATGGTCCGCCAGGAGCGCGAGACTCTGCGGCGCGAAGGCGCGGAGACGCTGGCCGAACTGCTCCAGGACGTCCTGGACCCCGCCGCCGCGAGGCGCCGCCTGCAGCGGCTGTCCATCGAGGGCGACATCGCGCTCGTGGTGGTGCGCACCGTCAGCGAGGACGACCTACTGCGCAACCTGGACGAACTCCCGTACCTGATGCTCAACCGCGGCGACGAGCGCTATCTTCTCGGTCCCCCGGAGCTGGGGACGGCGATCGCCGCGATTCCCGGTGTCGCGGTCGGCATGAGCCGCTCCTTCGCCCCCGGGGAATCGCTGAGAGTCGCCCAGCGCGAAGCGCTCTGGGCGGTGTCCCAGGCCGCCCAGTCGGGCAGACCACTGGTCCGCTACGGCAACGACCCGACCGGCCGCTGGCTCCCAGACGATCCGACGGTGCTGAGCGCACTGGTCGAGCATGTCCTCGGAGACGTGATGCGTTACGACGCCGCTCACAACGCCGATCTGCTCATCTCCGTGCGCACCTGGATGGAACGCGACCGCCGCACTGATGCCGCAGCAGCGGCTCTGCACATCCACCCCAACACCCTGGCCTACCGACTGCGCCGCTTCGCAGACCTGTCCGGGAGGGGTCTGTCGTCGACCGAAACCTTCGCCGAGGTCTGGTTGGCCATTCGAGCGGCCGGGCAACTCGGACTGACCGACTGACCAGCTGAACGTTCGGAAAGTCTTCACCCCGCAGCGTCGCGACACATACCGCATGGCTGTTCCGGGATCGATGCGCGCCCCCGGGCACCGGTTCCCGGCACCGTCCGCGCAGGTGTGGAGAAGACGGCTGCCGGCTCCGCCGCCCGGGAGCCGAGGGGCCCGGGCGGCGGAGTGCTGGTGTCAGTGCGTCAGGGGGTCAGCTGCCAGCGCGCGATGTACCCGACGTCGATGGACGCCCGGTCCTGCACCCGCAACTTCCAGGTGCCGTTGACCTGTTGGGCGGAGGCGTCGACCGTGAAGGTCTGGTCGACGTTGTCGGCGGAACCGCCGCTGCGGTTGAGCAGGGAGTAGACGGTGCCGTCGGGGCCGACGAGGTCGACGGTCAGGTCACCGCGGTAGGTGTGGACGATGTTGACGTAGACCTTGGTGGTCGCGGAGGCGTTGCCGTCGCGGCCGGTGATGGTCACCGGGGACTCGACGGCGGCCCCGTTGTCGGGGATGTCCACGCGGGAGGCGTTGGCGTAGACGTAGGCGATCTGCCAGCTGAAGGTGTCCGAGGCGCTCGCCCCGGTGCTGTCGGTGACCGTGACCGTGACGTCTGCGGTGCCGAGGGTGGTCGGGGTGCCGCTGATCAGGCCGCTGGGGCTGATGGTCAGGCCGTCGGGCAGGCCGGTGGCCTCATACGTCAGTGCGGCCTCGGAGTTGGTGGTGTAGGCGTCCAGTTGCAGGCTGACCACCTGGTTGACGCCGCTGATCTGGTCGGCGACCGGGGCGAGGTTGACGCCGAGGGAGATGCGGTTGCCGACGTTGATGGCGGCCCAGGCGTCGGCGACGGCGAGGTAGGTCGGGCTGTAGGCGCCGAACAGGTCGGCGGCGGCCGAGAGGGTGGCGGTGCGGGCACCGGCGTAGTCGGTCGTCGAGGTCATGTAGGTGGTGAGCGCGCGGTACCAGATGGCGGCGGCGTTCTCGATGCCGATGCCGGTCACGGGCCGGCCGTCGTAGGTGGGGCTGTCGTAGGAGACGCCGTTGACGGTCTTGGCGCCGCTGCCCTCGGACAGGAGGTAGAAGAAGTGGTTGGCCGGGCCGGAGGAGTAGTGGACGTCGACGCCGCCCAGGGTGGAGCTCCAACTGTCCCTGGACGCACCGTCCTTGGAAGGCTTGTCCATGTACCGCAGCGGCGTGCCGTTGCCGTTGATGTCGATCTTCTCGCCGACCAGGTAGTCGCCGGGGTCGGCCGTGAGGTTCTCGTGGAACTCGACGGCGGCGGCGAAGATGTCGGACGTCGCCTCGTTCAGGCCGCCGGACTCGCCCGAGTAGACCAGGCCCGCGGTGGCGGCGGTGACACCGTGGCTCATCTCGTGGGCGGCCACGTCGAGCGCGGTCAACGGGTGGGTGTTGCCCGAGCCGTCGCCGTACGTCATGCAGAAACAGGAGTCCTGCCAGAAGGCGTTGACGTAGTTGCTGCCGTAATGGGCGCGGCTGTAGGCGGCGACGCCGTCGTTGCGGATGCCGTTGCGGCCGTACGCCTCCTTGTAGAAGTCCCAGGTGGCCGCGGCTCCGAAGGCCACGTCGACGCCGGCCGTCTGGCGGTTGGACGGCAGGCCGTTGCCCCAGACATCGTTGTCGTCCGTGAAGAGGGTGCCGGTTCCCGAGGTGCCCTGGTTCAGGTCGTACGTCTTGTGCCCGGCACGGTCGGCGTCGGTGAGCTGGTACGTCGAGCCGGACAGGGTGGTGCCGAGCGGAACCGTGCCGACGTACTGGCCGGTGCCCTCGCCGGTGTGCACCTTCTCGGCGGCCAGGAGTTCCTTGCCGGTGGCGGCGTCGGTGACGACCTGGAGTTCGCTGGGCGTGCCGTCCTGCTGGACGCCCTCGACGACGGTCTCCCAGGCGAGCACGGGCTTGGTGGTACCGGCCCAGATCACCAGACGGGAGTCGTTCTCCACGTCGGCGCCCTTGACGTGATCCTTCTTGGAGGCGGCAAGGGCCTTGCCGGTGGCGCCGGCGGCCGTGATCTTCGGGCTGAGTGTGGGCACCGAGAGGCGTGCCGCGCTCGCCTTCGTGACGGTCGTACGACCGCTGTCCTCATGGTGGACGACCAGGTCGCCGCCCAGGACCGGCAGTCCGGAGTAGGTGCGCTCGTAGCGGGTGTGCGTGGTGCCGTCGGCGTCGATGACGACGTCCTTGACGACGAGCTTTTCCTTCGCGCCGACGCCTATGCGCTGAGCGGTCGCGGGTGCCGCGGACTGGGCGCTTTTGATCAGGGCGGTGCGGCGGGCGGGGGTCAGGGAGGTCTGGGCCGCGCCGGCCCGGGGGGTGGCGGTGATCCGCGCGGGGCCCTGGTCCGCCGGGGCCGCGGTGGCCAGGTCCGGAGCGGCCAGGGCGAGCAGGGACCCGACCGCTGTGAGGGCGAGGGCGGTGGCGCGTCTGCGCCGGATCTGAGCGCGGTGTTGCAGGGACAACGACGTCTCCTTCGGTACGACGGCCCGGACTGGGTGGGGGCCGCGGACGAGTCGGGCCGGCGGGGTGGGCCGGTCCGGAACGCTGCACGGCATGCGGGTGGAAGGAGGTGGGGGTGAGGGAACGCGCGCCTGTCACGTGAGGAAGCTGTCAAGGAACTGTGAATGACTGGAGAAGGGTGACATCGCGCACGATCTTTTGTCATGCGATCGTCAAGACAACGGCTGGATTTGACCATGCCGCGCCACGCAAACCGGTACACGTGGCATTTGCTTACGGCTCGATCCGGCCCCCGGCGCCTCAGCGATCAACCCTCGCGGGGACGTGACCGCGGGCATGATGGAGGCCATGCCGTACACCGCCCGCCGTATGTTCGAGCTCCTCGAACCGATCTGCCTCGTCACCTTCTTCGCCGACGAGTGCAACGAGGAACTGGCCGCGCTAGGCCACCGCACCTACTGGGACGGCTACTTCGCCAGCCGCGCCGCGCCGCTCGGGCGAGTGCCGGCAGAGGTCGTGCACGCGGCCTTCTACAGCTTCGCGGACGGAGAGGCCGCACGGCACATCCCGAGCGCGTGGGAGACGATCCCGCCCGAGGCGTCCGTCGCGGCGCGGGAGCGGGGCAGCGCGGCCTCCCTCCGGCGGATCCTCGGCGACGAACTGGCCCACTCCCCCGGCCTGGTACGCGCCGCCGACCTGACCACCAAGGCGGCGGCGAACGCGCCCACGGAAGGCCGGGTGATGTACGCCGGCATGCGCACCCTTGCCGTACCGAGCGATCCGGTCGCCCGCCTGTGGCACTCCGCGACCGTGCTGCGCGAGCATCGCGGCGACGGACACATCGCCGCTCTCGTCGGCGCGCGCATCGGAGGCACCGAGGCGCACATCCTCACCGCGCTGGAGCTGGGCATCCACCCGCCGGAGTCGTTCGGGCGGGTCCATCACCTGCCGAAGGAGCGGCTGGCCTCGGTCATGGAGGGCCTGCGCGAGCGCGGACTCGTCGACAGCGAGGGCCGGTTCACGGATGTGGGCCGCGAGACCAAGCAACGCATCGAGGACCTCACCGACGAGCTCGCCGCCCCGCCGTACCAAGCCCTGTCCCCCGCCGAGCTCGACGAGCTGATCGCCCAACTCGAACCCATCACCGCGAGGCTGGTGGCCGCCGGGTCCAAGTGAGCCGTGGGACGCCAGGCCCGGCTGGGCCCGTGGTCTGGAGATGCCGTACGGGGTGGGGCTCCCCCTGCCGCCTCCCCGCAACCCCGGCCCGGGCTGCGCCGCCAACTCCGCCTGCGCCGCCGTTCCGGCGAACGCCGAGTCTCTCCTGTCCTGCCGAGGGTCGAGAGGAGTCCTCCCGGATGCGGGACACTGTCGCGCACGCTTCCCCCCTGGAACATGACCAGGCGGCAGACGAAGTACATTTCGAGCCCGTCCCCCACGCGACCGGCCTGACGTAGCGTGATCGACGTGACGGCTGAGGGCGAAGCTCTGTGGTCGGCGGCATGGCGAACGTGGGCGCGGTCTTCCGGCGCGGCGACCTGGTCGAACGCCCGGCCCCGCGCACCGCACGCGCCCTCCATGCCCATCCACTCCAGCGGTACACCGGGCGTCGCGAAACTTACGGCGAAATCGACCGCGCCGTCGCCTCCCTCCTCTCCGACCGCGCCGCCCGCAGGACCACCCACCGCCGCTAGGGCCTGTCTCTTCGATCACGATCGGAGCCAGTTGAGGAGTGCGGAGGCTGTCACGGTGCCGCCGGGCTGGACGTGGCCGCGCGGTGGTAGCGGGTGATCGCGACCCACGGGTGGCTACTCAAGTCCACCGAGGTGGAGGAGATCTTGGAGCTCACCGAGCTTCGCGGTCGACAGGGCTCCCGCCCGCTCGATCAGGTCTTCCCGGGTGAGGCTGACCAGCCAAGTGCAGGGGATGAGGCCTGGACGCGGGAGTGCGACTCGCAGGACACCTTCAAGAGGTAGTCCTTCGGAGGCGCCTACTGCCAGCTCAGCGGCAACGCCGCTGAGCTCGGTGCCCGCAGGATCGACGACCTGCATCGCCCGGACCTCGGATTCTGCTTCCCCCGAGAGCAGCACGACCAGGCGCCGCTCGCCGAAATCCGCCCACCAGACTTCGCCCCGTTGCATAGGTCCTCCTGACACAGAACGGCGGGCGAACACTGCTGTGCGCCCGGTTTCGAATAGCCCATTGTCGGCCCCAAAAGCTCCAGCCGATCACGAGCGGAGCCAGATGAGGAGTTCTGCGGCGGTGACGGTGCCGAGGTAGACGTATCCGCGCTTGTCATACCGGGTGGCCACGGCTCTGAACTGCTTCAGCTTTCCGATGGCCCGCTCCACCGTGTTGCGATCTTTGTACCGCTCCTTGTCGAAGCCCAGGGGCCGTCCTCCTCGTGAACCCCGGCGTAGGCGGGCGGCCTTGTGGTCCTTCTTCTCCGGGATCACATGCCGGATCCCGCGCTTGCGGAGGTAGGCGCGGATCATACGGTTGCTGTACGCCCTGTCGGCTCCGACGCTGTCCGGCGTGCGGCGAGGACGCCCGAGCCCCGTGCGGGGAACTCGGATCTTGTCCATGACCGGCTCGAACTGGGTGCAGTCCGCCCGCTGTCCCGACGTGATGAGCAGGGACAGCGGGCGGCAGCGGCCCTCTGCAGCGATGTGGATTTTGGTGGTCAGCCCGCCGCGGGACCGGCCGAGGGCTTCGCCTGCTGCACCGCCTCCTCCAGCAGGTCGCGCAGGCTCACCACCGCCGGCAGTCGTTGAACCGATCTTTGCAGAGCCCCTTTTGAGGAGCCCGGCGGTGCGGGCGGTGGGCCCTTGGGCGCCCCCGCGGCGTGCTGGTGAGCACGCGCAACGGTGGAGTCGACGTTGATGTTCCAGTCGATGCCGCCATCGGCATCGGCGACGGACTGGACGTGCTGGAGGAGCCTCTCCCAGGTGCCGTCAGCCGACCACAGCAAGTGCCGTTTGTGAGCGGTCTTCCACGGCCCGAAGCGTTCGGGCAGCTCTCGCCACTGCACTCCGGGGCTCAACCGGTGAATGATCCCGTTGATCACCTGTCGGTGATCGCGCCACCGGCCGCACCGGTTGTTGCTCACTGGCAGCAGCGGTTCCAGCACAGCCCACTCGGCGTCGGTCAGATCCCCCGACTCATCATGACCAGAACAACGAGCGGCATGATCGAAGAGACACGCCTTAGTCCAGCGCCGAACTCGTGCACGTCCGCACGACGGCCTGCTGAATAACCCACCAGCCGAATCCAGGCCGTTCGTGAGTTACTGTAGCTCGTAAGCGGTTTCGAAATCCCGTCCGATCACTTCGATCGGACGGGATTTCGTCGTTTCCGGGCTCGTCGGGAGGTCTGGGTGCGCACATCAAGATGGTTCGGCGGACACCGTACGGCTGCTGGCCCGGGTGCGGGCATGGGTGTGCACGCCGGTCTGCGGGGCGATCGGCGTGCGTGGACGCTCTGGTGTTGTCGTACTGCTCTGGCGTCAGCGGAGTTATGGAGGCGGATGTCGTCCGTTGGCTGTGGCTGCCGGAGGCGCGATCGCCGGGGTGGTGAGTGGGGGCAGGAGGCCAGCGGCGTTGAAGTCCACGTCGGTGAGTTCGTCGGGCCCGGCGCGTTCGAGGAGCCAGGTCTCCAGGATTCTCAGGTTCGCGACGGTGAGCATCGCGGCGAGGAGCAGGGCCTGGGCGACCTGGCCGGGGGCGGGCCGGTGCTTGGGGTTGCCGATGTCGAGCTTGTCGCCCTTGAAGCGGCCGTTGGCCCCTTCGTTCTGGCTGCGGATGGGCTTGTAGGTGTTCAGCCAGGACGTGTCGAGGTAGTGGACGTCCTGGCGGTACTTGGCCAGGCGCCAGTCGGCGGCCTCGGTGTCGGCGGGAACGGTGATCGAGCCCGCCACGCACACCAGCGGCAGGGCTTCTGGTGACGGTGGCGTGAGGCGTTCGGCGTCGGAGATGTGGATGGTGGGCCGGGCTGCCGCGTGGGCGGTGCGGGTTCGCGGGGTGTCGAGGTCGATCACCCGGGCGGGCATTGTGGTGCGGGCTGGAGGGTGCAGCCGGTCGTGGCCGGCGCAATTGTCCGAGGGGCAAGAGCCGCCGGCGGGGCACATGACGCGGATCGCGCCGCGAGCGTCGGGGCCCTCTTTGAGCTTGACGTAGTACGGCCCGCGGGCATCGATCATCGCCTGCAGTTCGTCGTCGGGTGTGCGGATGGTGTCGTCGTCTGCGTCGGCAGTGGCGTGGATGAGCGCGGTGGGGGTGCGCGGGCACAGCAGAAGCCGCTACGAAGAGACCAGGTCCGAAAGTAGATGAAACCATGACGCCCCGAAATTCACCCCGAACCGCTCAAGACGCGGAAGGGCATGGTGATTTCGCGGCTCCGGAGAGTCCTCGCCGCCGACCTGGCCGAACGCAGGCTCGTCGTCAGGGTCGGGGGCAGCGATTCGAAGATTTCCCAAGCCTCGCTGAGGCGACGCAACCGCTCAGCGCCGTCAGCGATCCTGTCTTTGGCCTCAAGGGCGTCCTGATGCCACTTCTCCACATCCGCCGCGACAGCCGCGACTTCACGGCGGAAGCGCTCTTGAACGTCGGCCACGCCACCCTCCCGGAACACGGAACAGCGATGCCTGGACGGTAGAGAGCGCATGACCTTGATCGCACAAGCTGACCGCAACCTGCCGGTGGGCATGCCGAACCTGACAGGCCAGGCCGCAACTCACCCCTATCCGACCGCAGAACAGCAAGGCGTGACCGGAGATGTCGGTGCGCCCTGACGGTGCACTGTGGGCGCTGGAGGGCCCACTGGATGCGGCGAGTGCGTCCATGTGTGACCTCTGGTGGACGGTGATCAGGCAGGTGGCCACCACGCCCAGA
Organism: Streptomyces sp. NPDC005374; assembly: GCF_042872225.1. Classification (NCBI taxonomy): domain Bacteria; kingdom Bacillati; phylum Actinomycetota; class Actinomycetes; order Kitasatosporales; family Streptomycetaceae; genus Streptomyces; species Streptomyces sp. NPDC005374. The sequence goes on from NZ_JBIAKA010000006.1 coordinate 143,785, forward strand.
TGGGGCGTCAACTCCGAGGGCAGTGAGTGAAGTTGGTCGTCGAGATTCTGGGGAACCCGCACTGCGGGGAAGTTTCTCCAGCAGTACGACGGTTCTTCCCAGCGCCTCAGGGTCCGGCGCCACTCGGCGATGTCAGCGAGGGGGCCTGGCGAGACCGTCAGCGCCTCGTGATTCGCCTCGTGCGAGGACTCAGCCCCGCACAACTGAGAGCAACAGCGGTGTACATGCGCCGAGTTGGGCAGCTGAGTCGGCGATCGTCGCGGCCAGCCAGCCCGACGGCGTCGCAGGACCGCCTGACGCCGCAGCGGTCTCATCCGTACCGGCGAAGTCCATCCGCCCTCCCCAACCCGACAACGCCACAGGCGCGACGCCAGACATCGTGGGCAACGCCAGACGTCCCAGACACCCAACCGCCAAACCACGTCTGGCGGTTGGGAAAGCCCGCGGCATCCCGATCCCGGAGACCCGGCTTACGCGTCCGCCATGCCGTCGTGAAGTGCCGGCCCAGCAGGGTGGGCATCCGTGTCGCTCAGCCGGTGAGCGGCGTGGACGGGATGAATCGAGGCGAAGGCTGTGGCGAGCAGGTCGAGCAGGGGCGCTGCACAGGGGTGGGGGTCGCGACGTGGTGTGATCGTGTAGATGCCGCGGGCCGGGGGATCGACGAGACTCACGGTGGTGACATCGGTTCGCAGCGCGCGCGTCAGGACCCCGGGTATCAGCGCGATGGCGTGGCCGGTTGCGACCAGGGCCAACTTGCCGGGCAGATCGGCCGCGGTGAGGTCGATGCGGGCGCTGACTCCGGCGCGGGCGGCGTGCTGGTGCAGGAGCGCCGCCGAACCGTCGTTGTCCTCGACCCAGGTCTGGTCGGCCAGTGTCCGCATGCGCACCGGGCCGCGCTCGGCCAACGGATGGTCGACGGGCAGTGCGACAACCATGTCGTCCAGCCCGAGGAACCGGCGTTCGACCCGCGGGTCATGGGGCAGGCCCGGCGGCGCGTCGGTGACGACGGCGATGTCGAGATCGCCGGTGGTCACACGGTGGTGCAGTTGTGCGCTCAGTCCGGGAAGCAGGGTCCATCGGATGGCACCGGCCTGTTGCAGCAGGGCCCGGACGGCCTCGGGAACGATCCCTGCGGCGAGAGAGGGTGTCGCGCCGACGGTCAGCGGCCGGCTGAACGCCCCGTCGCCTGTCACTCGTGCCGCGCGTACGGCACGGTCGGCCTCGTTGAGCGTGGCCAGAGCGTGGTGGCGGAACACCTCGCCAGCAGCAGTCGGACGCACACCGCGCGCGTGCCGCTCCATCAGGGGCACGCCGAGCTGCCGCTCCAGCCCGGCGATCTGCCGGGAGACGGCCGACTGCGTGTGATGGAGCTCGGCGGCCGCCGCCGACAGCGACCCGAGTCGGCACACGGTCACGAAGGTCCGCCAAACCGTCAGTTCCATGCCTCCAGTATGCCCAGCTGATATGCGGGATCCGCAGGGCTGGCCTGCACAATCTGCGCTTGTCGCAGCCCGTGTGGTGCACCACTCTGGCGCATATGACCACACCGCACACGATCGCCGTCCTCGGCCTGGGGCGCATGGGCGAGGCGATCGCGACACGACTGGCCACCCAGGGCTGGGACATCGTCGGCTGGACACGCTCCGGGCGCACATCAGGCGCCGTCAAGACGACCAGCGATCCGAACGACGCCGTGACGAAGGCCGACCTCGTGCTCCTGGCGCTGTTCGACGGCCCGGCCTGCCAGCAGGTCCTCGACGACATCCGCGACTCGCTGCGAACCGACGCGATCGTGCTGAACACCAGCACCATCGCCCCCTCCGAAGCCGCGGCGCTGGCCCGGCAGCTTGGCCCGGCCTACGTCCACGCGCCCGTACTCGGTTCGGTACCGGCTGTCGCCGTCGGCGCTCTGCAGATTCTCGCCGCAGCCGGCCAAGACGCGCTTGATCGAGTCCGACCGGTTCTGCAAGCACTGGGCACCGTCCGGCACGTCGATGACGTCTTCACCGCCGCCGCGTTCAAGCTGATCGCCAACCACAGCCTCGCGGGCGCCGTCCTCGCGCTGCGTGACTCACTACGGCAAGCCGACGCCCTGCACCTGCCACGTGCCCAGGTGCTGGACGTTCTCGAACTCGGCCAACTCGGCGGGCTCGTGGCCCGCAAACGATCCTTCCTCGCCGACCAACCGGACGTTGGCACGGCCGAATTCACCATCGGCGCGCTGGCCAAGGACATGGCTCTGCTGGCCGCCGCGTCCAACACCCCCTTGCGCAGCGCAGCCAGCCTGGCCGACACCCCTGCCGCCCCTGAGGCCGACATCGCGGTCGCCGCCACGGTCCCCGCCGTAGAAGACGCCGTACTCGAACCGCTCCGCGCCTACATCCGCGGACACTCCACCGGCGACCCCACCCACTTCCGCGACGCGCTCCTTCCTACCGCCCACATCGAGGGAATCCGCGACGGCGCATTCGTCTCGTGGCCCTTGGACGAGTACTGCGCCCTCTTCCAAGGCCAGCCAGCTCCGGACGAACCGACACGCTCCCGGCGCATCGACGCCCTCGACGTCCATGGAACCGTTGCGACCGTGACCATGACGCTCTCGCACGGTCTGGACACGTTCACCGACATCTTCCTGATGGTCCACGTCGACGGCAACTGGCGCATCGCGAACAAGGCTTACTACCGGCACCCTTGAGAGGACAGGGAACGATCACTGCGCGCTCGGGGAACGATCTCCAGCGAGCTCCGAAGACACTGGTCAGTCCTACTCGTGAACACCCCGAACCCCCAGGCCGGCACACCCCCAAATCAATCGCGGAGCAGCCCGTTGGCTCCAATGACCAGATGGACGCGCCGCGTTCGCCTCCAGCTGTGCCCATAGGCTGTCCGTCGGCGCAGGCGACGCGAGGGGAGCGGCCACGTCGGATCCTCATACCGGCGACCGGCACAAACGTGTCAGGGACACTTCGGCGCACGACACGCACTGCCTTCCAGCGGCCTCTTCAGCCGAGGTGAAGGACGGTGGCCCAGTCGGTGACGATGGCCTGCTGCGCGGCCGCGAGCGTGATCGGGCCTGCGCACACCACGGCGTGCAGCTTCGTTTCCACCGGGTCCTTCCCGTTGTTCACCCCGGCCCCCTCTTGTGGGGCTCCGTCAGGTTGCTCTGACTCCTGGGTTCTGGCTGGTGACGGGTGTTCTGGGCAGAGGGCGGTGTCCTATGGTGCACAGGATTCGACCGCGCACTCGCCGCTGGCGCTCCCGCCCGGCGGGAGCGGGACAAGAGGCCGCACACATAGGCGTGATGGGGCAACTCGGTAGGTAAAGAGGCACAGGCTTTGGTGCTCATGGGGTTGCGGACGCTCTGTGATCACAGGGAGGCCTGCGCCTTGTGCCGTGTCCTGGAACTCAGGCAGTGCACGAGGTCGCGGCGGGACGCCGACCCGCGGTGAACGCGGCCGGTGGGACACCCATGAAGTGGCGGAACTCGGCCGTCATGTGGGATTGGTCGTAGTAGCCGGCCGTCGAGGCGATGTCCGCCCATCGGTCGGCATCGGCCGCGAGCACGGTGCGAACGCGGTTGATGCGTGCGAAGTGCTTGGGAGACAAACCGGTGGCGTCGGTGAACAGGGTGCGCAAGCGGCGCTCACTGATGGACAACCGGGCCGCGGTCGCGGTGACAGTGGCGCCGACCAGCAGACGAGCCGCCTCTTCGAGCCGGTCCGACGGCTCTGGGCGGTCGGCCAATGCTCTGTCGAGAGCGGTGACCGGGTCGGCGGCAAGCTGGTCGATGTCCAGACCCGGTAGTTCGTCAAGTGGCAAGGCACCGTCGGCGAGACCATTCAGCGAACGTCCGAGCAGGGCATGGGCACGACCCGGCCGCATACGAACCCGCACACACGAGTGTCCGGGTGTGGCGACGTGATACGCGGCCCTGGTGCGAGGGCCCATGACGATCAACTCGCGCTTGTCGGTGCGCAGGATGAGAGTGGTGGCGTGATCGGGCACGTCAACGGCCGCTGAACCGGCCGCCGTAGCGACATCGATCCCGGTCACCCACCGCAGAAGAGCAGGCGGCACGACGAGAGAAGTCACGCGACCCACGATAGTGCCGAAACTTCCTATCACGAGGTGTGAGAGCGCTGTCATCGTCAGGACATGATCCTTGTTACCGGTGCCACCGGCACCATCGGCAGTCACGTCGTCCGACTGCTCACCGAGCGGGGCCTGCCGTTCCGGGCGATGTCCCGCCGCGAGCAGGCCGGCGGAGTGCGGGCCGACTTCGACGATCCGGCGTCGCTGGCGCGCGCGGTGGCCGACATCGACACGGTCTTCCTGGTGACCGTGCCCCCCGTGCCCACCTCGGACCACGACATCGCCCTGGTCACGGCCGCGCGGGCAGCGGGCGTCCGTAAGATCGTCAAGCTGTCCGCCATCGGCAGCGGCGAACGGTTCGACGGGGCGACCGTCGGCGCGTGGCACCTCGCCGCGGAGGAGGCGATCCAGGCCAGCGGGCTTGCGTGGACGATGCTTCGCCCGCCGAGCTTCGCCTCGAATTTCTTGTGGTACCGGACGCTCATCGAGGCCGGAGAGCCGATCCCGAACCTGGTCGGCGACTCCCGGCAGGCCATCGTCGACCCTAGGGACGTGGTCGCGGTCGCCGTCGCCGCCATGACCAGCGATGCGCACGACGGGCAGCGGTACGACCCGACCGGGCCCGAGTTGCTGACGTTCGCAGACCAGGCGGAGATCCTGGAGGATGTGCTGGAACGGCCAGTCAAGATCACCGATACGCATGCGCTCGACCAGTTGCCGGCAGGGATGAGCACGGGCATCGGCTGGGCGCGCGCCGGCGGTGCGGCCTACGTCACCGACCACGTGCAGCAGGTACTCGGCCGACCGGCGGGCACGTTCAGGCAGTGGGCACGCGACCATCGGGAGGCATTCGCGTCAATGCCGTGACCCACTGCCGCCGACAGCCGCCCGTCCCTACCTGATTGGTGATCGTGACGGGCAGGTTGGTGCCGCTTCGTGTGCGACGACACGGTGAACACGAAGGAGCCTTGGGAACGTGGTTGTCGATGGCTGACGGCCTTGGCACGATCGCGAAATGAAGGGAAGCGGGGACCGAATTGCCTTGTGCATCGCCCTGCTCATCCACTCCATCGAATCTCCGGCACGCGGCACCCTGCCCACCTCATGAATCCCTCTACAGGGCCATGCTCCGAGTCGGCAGAGCACTGGCACGCCGACACCGGGCAAGAGCAACTGGCCTCGGGAACCATGCCGTAGCTGGGGGAGGGTGCGTTCGGCGTCGGTCGGCACCCTTGGTCGTGCCAGGTCTGCCCGGTGGCTCACAGGCGGGCGACGGGGACGTGGCGGTCATGGCGTTGGACTGCCATCCGCTCAAGTACCCCAGGGGCTTCGATACTTGACGCAGCATCAGACTCGCGATCAGCACCCGCGTCTTTGGCCTCGCTCACCATCGGTGGGCCCCCGCGTACCTTCGCCAGGGCGGTCGGTGTAGACGGTCAATCGGTTCGACCGCCGCCGGACATGTTCCATGGCGGAACCTCAGCCAACCCCTGGCACGGCTTCACCGGCTACCTCCACGCCGTCTGCGCCATGCAGGCCGCCGACCGCGGCTTCGCCGACGTCCTGACCATGACCTTCCCCGCCGCCAAGGCCCTGGAGGCCCGCCGCGCCCAGGCGTACGACCGGCTGCTCGAACTCATCACCCGCGCCAAGAACACCGGGCACCTGCGCGACGACTTCACCCACCAGGACGTCGTCATCCTGCTCATCGCCAACGCCGGAGTCGTCACCGCCACCGGCGACTCCGCCCCCGACACCCGGCGCACCACTCCGCCCACTGCCCGAAGCACCAGCGCCCACCGCCCTCTACCGCGCCATGGTCCGCCTCTCACAAACCGACCCGGACCCCGCCCAGGGCGGCGACGTTGACCCTAGGCAGGCATTCGCGCTGTGGCGGACGCCTCCGGACAACGGGGGAGACCGCCTTCGCACAGTCGGTGGAGCCTGAACGAGGTCAGCGGTACGTCCGGCTTCGGCGACTACAGCCTCGTGCGCATGGAGTACCTGCGCAGCGCGCCTGACGGTCGCGAGAACCCGTTCGTCGTGGGCACCCCGGCAACACAGCGCTTGATGAAGATCGTGGTCACCATGCTGCGCGGCCGCATCGCCCGGGACCAGGAGGCCGCCACCCCCACGATGACGACGACGGCTGCCACGAGCACGCGTACGACAGGATGTTGCTGAGCTTCGCGTGCGCAATCCGGTCACCGCCTGCCCGCGCAGCGGCGACCGTAGGACGGTGATGGAGAAAGATCCGCGCCCGACTCCTGCTTGAGGACCTTTCCCTCTTTCCAGCACTTGAGCAGATACAGCTCCGGGTCGCCGAACACGCGGCGTTTTTCGGGTTCACAGCCACGCGGGCAGTTTCGGTACGGATCCGCGGCCGGTGGTGTGGAGGGGGCCCGGTATGGGACGCCCGGTCGCGTAGGCGGCCAGACTCGGGAGGTCACCGGTCACCAGGAGTGTCTTCGCTGCGCCGGGCACGCCCAGGAGCCAGGTTCGGCCGCCGTCCTCGGCCCGTAGCCCGACGGGAGGGATGTCCGTGCGGGCCCGGAAGCCTGTTGCGACGTCGTCCACGAGTGCCGCGCACACCTCGCGGGGGACGTCGTCGAAGTTCGTGCCGGTGTCCAGGTCGACGGCGTGGACCCACACCTCCCGCAGCCGCATCCAGGGAACCTCCCAGACCGGCACCTCGCGTCCCCTTGCGGTCCTGACGGGCGCCTCCCAGCATGCATCGGGCAGTGCGGCGAGTTCTCCGGCGAGCCGGGCGTTGGCCCGGAACAGGTCCGCGCGCAGTTCGCCGGCCGGCCGACGGGCCCCTTCCTCGATCTCGCGGGCACGCTGGTCGGGACTCGTGTACATCGGAGTCTCGACACCCGTGCGGGCCCAGTTCAGCAGATTGAGCAGCGCGTCCGCGTTGCGGGCCAGGTGGGCCAGGAGATGGGCCCGGCTCCAGCCGGGCAGGCCCGAAGGCCGGCTGAGGATCCTGTCGGTCGCCCCGTCCACCTCGGCCTCGAAGGCGGCCGTTCCCTCGGCGACCCACTCCAGCATCGCGTCCGGTCGGCCGCTCACCGCACCTCCCTGCGACAGGTGTTGCGGCACTCGCCGATCCCGTCGATCCGGGTGACGAGCACGGAACCGTCCTGCAGGTAGCGGGCCGGCTTGCGGGCATGTCCGACACCGCCTGGAGTTCCCGTCGCGATCACGTCGCCGGGGGCGAGGGTGACGATCTCGGACACGTACGCGACCAGGGTGGCGGGGTCGAAGACGAGGTCGCCCGTGTCGGCCTTCTGGACCGTGTCGCCGTCGACCTCGCAGGCCAGGCCCAGTCCCCGGGCGGCCACGGCGGGATCGTCGGCGGTGACCAGCCATGGCCCGACGGGTGTCGTGGCCTCGAAGGTCTTGCCCTGGTGCCACTGGGGGGTGCGGAACTGCCAGTCCCGGGCGGTGACGTCGTTGAGCACTGTGTATCCGGCGATCGCGGCGCGCGCCTGGTCCGGGTCCGCGTGCCGGACCTCGGTCCCTATCACGACGGCGAGTTCGGCTTCCCAGTCCATCTGCGTGGCCTTGGCGGGCAGGATCACCTCGTCGTAGGCGCCGACCAGTGCACGTGCATACTTGGAGAACAGTGTGGGGTGCAGGGGCAGTTCCCGGCCCATCTCCAGGATGTGGTTGCGGTAGTTGAGGCCGACGCAGACGACCTTCTCCGGCGTCATGACCACCGGGGCGTAGTCCAGGGGGCCTTCGTAGCGGTGGCCGTCGGCGTTCGCGGCTGCCGTGGACCAGTCGGGGCGGCGCAGGAAGTCGACCAGGTCGCCTTCGCCCAGGTCCACCGCGGTGTCGGCGTCGATGCGGACGGCGCGGGTGGTGCCGTCGATCCGGATGGTGGCCAGCTTCACTTCTGTTCTCCTCGGTAGGTGCGGGCGAGGCCCAGGGCCTCGTAGACGGGCTCGTCGCTGAAGCGGAACAGATCCACCTGGGTGTGCGCGGTGAGAGCGACCTCGCACCAGGACGGGACGGCGAACAGATCACCCTTGGCGACCTCGAAGATCCGGTCGCCGACGTGGGCGGTGGCCTCGCCGTGGAAGACCTGCCAGACCGCCGAGCCGACCGTGCGCACCGCAGTGGTCCGCGTCCCCGCCCGAAGTCGGCGCATCTCGGTACGGATCGTGACCAGGGCGTCCCTGCCGGTGGTGGGGTTGGAGAAGCGGACACCGGCGTGCCCCGGCTCGATCACGCCGACGGCTCCTTCGGACTCGAGCTCCAGCTGCGCGGTGAGCGCGGCGTCGGTGTGTTCCCAGCGGTAGGCGGCCAACGGGGAGTTGGGCCGGTCGGGTTGGCTGATCGGACGCAGGCCCGGGTGGGCCCACAGCCGCTCACCGCGCGAACGCTCGGGCGTGGCCCGGGTGGACAGCTCTTCGGGGCCGAACTCGAAGAAGCCGGCGTCCAGTTGGGAGACCAGTGGGATGTCGAGGCCGTCGATCCAGGCCATCGGCCGGTCAGTGACGTTCTGGTGCTCGTGGAAGGCCCAGCTCGGCGTCAGCAGCAGGTCGCCGCGACGCATCGCCACCGCGTCCCCGTCGACGTTCGTCCACACCCCCTCGCCGTCCACGACGAACCGGAAGGCCCCCTGACTGTGCCGGTGCGAGGGGGCGACCTCGCGCGGTCCCAGGTACTGGATCGCGGCCCACAGGGTCGGGGTCGCGTACGGCAGCCCGGGCAGCCCCGGGTTGGACAGCGCCATCGCCCGGCGCTCACCACCCCGCCCCACGGGCACCAGTTGCCCGGAGCGCTCCGCGATCGGCAGCAGCCGTGCCCACGGCCACAGGTGCGGTACGGCGGCGGGCTGCGGCGACGTCGGCATGAGATCGTCCCGCTGGTTCCACAGGGGTATCAGGCCCGCATCTTCGAAATCTGCATACAGCTCGTCGAGCTGCTTGCGCTGCGTCAGTTCGCTGACTGTGTCGGTCACTGCAACCTCCAGGGCATGCACGAAGGCAGCCCGGTCAAAGTGTGTACAGTTTGACGGAGTCGAAGCTACGCCGATGTATCGCCAACAGGAATCCCCTACGGATAGGATTCCTGTGTGCAGAATCCTTCGTATCCGGTGAGCGCCGCAGGCAATGCCCTGCGCGCGGTTCGGCTCCTGCATGAGCACGGTGAACTGCGCGTCATGGACGTCGCCGACCAACTCGGCGTCGCCCGTTCGACAGCCCACCGGATCCTGGCGATGCTCGTGTTCGAGGGGTTCGCGGAGCAGGACCGTCACAAGGCCTACCGGCCAGGGCCCGCTCTGCGGGCGATCAGAGGCAGCCGGGCCGCCCCGCCGCCCGACCTGATCACACTCGCCCGTCCCCGCTTGCAGCACCTGGCGGACACCGTCCGCGAGACCACGCATCTGATGGTGCTGGAGGGCAACGGCACCCGGTTCCTGGACGGAGTGGAAGGCCCGCAGACGCTGCGCGTGGGCCACCGCGTGGGCTCACTCCTGCCCGCTCACATGACGTCGGGCGGCAAGGCCCTGCTCGCCGAGCTGCCGGCGGAGCGGCTCCGGGCGCTCTATCCCAACGGGCTGCCCGGGGCGGGGACCAAGGCGCCCGACGACGTCGAACGCCTCATGGCCCTGCTGGCTACGATCCGCCGCACCGGCTGGGCCTCCAACCTCCAGGAGAGCGAGCCTGGCGTGGCCGCGGTCGGTGCGTGCGTGCGCGACCGTACGGGTACGGCCGTGGCCGCCGTCGCCGTGGCGGCGCCGTCCATCCGCTGCACCAAGGGCCGGCTGGCCGAACTGGCCCGGCCTCTGCTGCTGATGGCGCAGGACATCAGCCGGGAGCTGTGAACGGCGCACTTCCCTCGCGAGATGTCGGACCAGCCGGGCGCGTCAGGCCTGACCGTTGCCCGCGATCCCCAGGGCGGTCCGGGTGGCCGCGGGTTCGTACTCGGGGGCGATGTCCGCCAGGACGCTCAGGGCGGTGCGCGCCAGATGACGGGCGACCACACGTGCGGCCTCGGCCGGGTCGCTCAGGCGCATCGCGTCCAGGAGCGCTTCGTGCTCCGCGTATGCCTTGCCCCACGATGCGGGGGCGCCCAACTGAGCCAGGCGGATGTAGCGCTCGCTGTGTTCGCCGAGCGACGCGAGCATGCGCTGGAGGTGTGGCCCGACCGCCCGGGTGGCGGTGCTGTGGAACTCATGGTGCGCCGCGTGCCACTCGTCCGGCTGGTCGTCGACCGACAGCCCCTGCATCCGCTTCAGGGCATCGCTCATGCGCTCGATGTCATCGGCCGTGAACGACTTGGCCGTCATGCTGACGGCGAGCGTCTCGAGCATGATGCGGGCCCCGTAGACCGCGTCGAGGTCCTCGGGGTCCACCGAACGCACCCGCGCCCGCTGGTCGGGCCGCGCGTCGATGAGCCCCTCTTCCTGGAGCAGCCGGAACGCCTCACGCATCGGGGTGCGGCTGACGCCCAGTTTCCGGGCCATCTCGGCCTGGAGCAGCACCGACCCCGGGGGCAGCTCGCCGTTGAGAATCATGGCGCGCAGGCGCCCGTGGACGTCGAGAGCCAGTCGGCGCCCGCCCGCGGCTGCCGTGGGGCTCTCGCTCGGCGGCACGGACTTGGGCTGCGTCCCGCCCTTGTTGCCGACCGGCCGCTGTTCCTCGGGGGTCTCGCTTCTGTTCCTGCTCACGGCGAAATCCTACCCAGGGTGTATGCAGCTAATACAGAGCTCCGGTTCAACTGCACAGCGAGAGCCGTCACGTCCGTTCCGGCCCAGGGTGAGGACACTCAAGACTGTATCCACCTGCACGCGATCAGCGGCCGGACTGTGGCCCGGCGACCTGTCGTTCGAGATGAGGGCAAGCCCTGTCCCCCGCCGGTGCACAGGTTCGCCACACCGTCGCCGAGCGGATGGGCGAGGCCGATGGCACCGCCAAGGGGTTACCGGGCTGTGCCTGTCCCGGTCCAGACGGTCGCCGTTCTCGTGGCGAGCGGGGTCGAAGTCTCGCTCGTTCCGGCCTCCGGCCGCCGCGTCCACAAGGCCGGCGTGGTCTGCCGTGTGCTCCAGGGCGGGGCTCTGGAGGTCGAGACGGGACTCGTCCGGGTCCGGGAGAACGGGCGACGGCTCGCCTCAGTGACCTTGCCCGGTTCCGATCAGGGACGTGAGCGGGCAGACGGGTTTCCAGTCCGGCGTGTAGCGACGGCGCAGGCCGGCCACCGCCTCCATGCCGCGCAGGGTCACCTCGGGTGACGTGGACAGGCCGGCGGGCCCGAGGAGGCCGGGGACCGCGGCCCGGACGGCGGCCTCGGGCATGCCGTGCCGCAGCAGAGCCGCCTCGATGCCCGGTGCGCCGGAGGCCAGCAGTTCCTCGGTGCTCGCGCGGCAGACTTCGACGTAGGCACGGGTGTACCAGGTCGTCGCGGTCTCACGCGGGCATACCGCCACGTTGGTGATGAGCTCGGGAGCGACCTGGAGGTGGCCCCCCACACGCACGGAGCCCTGCTCAGCGGCGAGGACGTCGAACGGCGGGTGGAGTGTGGTCCCGTCCACGGCGTCCGCCAGCAGGGCCTGGAACCTCTGCAACGTACCGCCCACGGGGACGAGTTGGCCGTCGGTCACGGGCGAGGCGGAGACGTCGGCGAGTACGGCTCGCAGCACGAACGCGAAGGCGCTCTGCGCGTTGTCGACCGCCCACCGGTCCGTCGGCAGCGGGGCGCCGCCACGCCGGTGAACGACGAGTTCGCCGATGCCCTCGGCCCGGACGGCCACCGGGTCCCGCTTCAGCAGGCCGCGCAGCAGATGGTCCGGGGAGGTGTGCATGAGGTCGAAGTCGCCGTCGTTCCAGCCCGCCAGTTGCTGGTCGGAGGAGGCCACCTGCACGAGGTTCACCTCCAGCCCGGCCTGCTGGAAGTACCCGGAGTCGATGGCGTGGTGCAGATGCACGCCCCCGGCGCCCGGGAAGACACCCACGGTGAGCTGGTGGGAGGGCTCACCGGGCGGCTGCGGTGCGCTCAGCGCGGGAGGCATGAGGAGTTCTCCGAACGTTGCATGGAATGGTTCCTTCGGTACTGGTGACGGGGGACACGCACCCGGGACGGTCACAGGGGCGTTCCGGCGGTCACGCGATGACGGTCAGGCAGGCTTGTCCTCCTGGTTGGTGATGAAGTCGGCCGGTACCTCGGGGCTCCAGACGGCGGCCGGGCAGTCCCAGTCGTTCGGCTGCCAGTTCTCGGTGATGCGGTCCATGTCGCTGGAGTACTCGATCCAGCTGCCCCAGGGGTCCTGGATGTAGTGGAAGAGATTCGAGCCGAGAGTGTGGCGGCCCAGGCCCCAGCCCTTCGCGTAGCCCACGTCGGCCATGCCCTGGGCGCCCCTGGCGATCTGGTCGATGTCCGACACCATCCAGCTGGAGTGGTGCAGGCCGGGGTGCTCCGCGGGGACGAAGCCGAAGACGTGGTGGTCGCCGGGACCCGAGTTCATGAAGACGGGCCCGTCGATGATGCGGTCCGACAGGCGCAGCCCGAGCGTGCGGGTGTAGAACGCCTCGGACGCGCTCACATCGGAGCTGAAGATCAACATGTGGCCGAGACGCTGGGGACGGGCCTTCTCGCTCGCGTTCAGCCAGCGGGCCTGGTCGATCCGGCGGACCCGGTCACCGACGTTGGCGTCCTCGGCGTCCGTGGTTCCGAACTCGCGCCAGCGGGCGATCCCCTCGTCACGGAGGTTGACCAGGTTTCCCTCGTGATCGCGGAACCACAGCCCGCCAGGCACCTCGCCAGGTGCGTCCAGCAGCTTCAGGCCCGCGCCCTCCAGATGGCGCTGCCACTCGGGCAGCGAGTCCGGGTCCACCGCGAACGCCACGTGGTGCAGCCGCTTGGCCGGCCCCTCCATCAGCACCGTCTGGTCCTGCTCACGGCCGTCACAGCGGATCACCACCGCGTTGCCACGCTCCGCCGTCTCCAGTCCGAACGCGCTGTAGAAGTCCGCGCCCGTGTCGAGCGACGGCACCTGGAGTCCGTAATGCAGGAGACCTCTGACACGCAACATGTGCACTCCTCATGGTTCTGGTGAACCCGCATCCCGCACGGGTACCGAGATAAGTGTGTACACCTAAGAGGCTTGACGTCCAGATATCTAGTGGAATCTTTTCCGTCAAGCCGACCCTTCCTCTTCCAATGTGTATGCACTATGGTTCTGCTACTTCAGAGCCGCATGCCGGAGGAAACATGACACCGCTTGACTGGTCACTGGTGCAGTACCGGGTCGACGACTCGGAGAAGGTCGCCGTCGGTGCGTACACCGACGGAGTCGTGGTCCAGGGTCCTCCCGGGACCGCGGGCCTCACGCTGATGGAAGTGCTGGGCCGATGGGAGTCGCTCTCCCCGCTGTTCCGCGACTGGATCCCGGCGGCATCCGACGTCGTGACGGGCGCCCGGCTCGCTCCGCCGCTCACCTATCCGGGCAAGGTGCTCTGCGCGGGCGCCAACTACTGGGACCACATCGCCGAGATGGGCTGCGAACGCCCCGACGAGCTGGGAGACCCGTTCTTCTTCCTCAAGCCGCCGACGACGACCGTGACGGGGCCCGGCGACCCGGTACCGCTGCCCGCCTACCCGGGTGCACGCGTCGACTGGGAGGCGGAACTGGCCGTCGTCATCGGCCGTGGTGGCCGCCACCTCGCTCCCGAGCAGGCCATGGAGCACGTGGCCGGCTACCTCGCCGCGAACGACGTATCCGCGCGTGACCGGATCAAGTCCGACAAGCCGGTCGCCGAGCCGTTCACCTTCGACTGGGTCGCCCACAAGGGGCAGGACGGCTTCTGCCCGCTCGGCCCCGGACTGGTGCCCGCCTGGCAGATCGCCGACCCGCAGAACCTGCGCATCCGCCTCAGCGTGAACGGCGTACTGAAGCAGGACTCCTCCACCGCCCAGATGATGGTGAGGATCCCCGAGGTGATAGCGGCGGCCAGCCGCATCACCCGGCTGGAGCCGGGGGACGTCGTCCTCACCGGCACACCGGCCGGCTGCGGTGTACCGCGCGGGGAGTTCCTGGCCGCCGGGGATGACATAGTCATCGAGATCGAGCGGATCGGCCGCCTGGAGAACAAGGTGGTGGCGTCATGAGCGACACGTCGACCGTTAACGAGCTGGGCTGGTCGGAAACGCTGCCCGTCACCGCGACCATGCGAGCCATGCTGTTCCGCCGGTTCGGACCGCCCGACGTCCTGGAGCAGGCCACGGTGGACACACCGCGGCCCGGCCCCGGAGAGGTCCTCGTCCAGGTCGCCGCGGTCGGCATCGGCCGTCTGCTCGACCTCACGGCACGCGCGGGCGACCACCCCTACGCCACCATCGAACCGCCCCACATCCTGGGCGCGGACCATGCCGGCACGAGCGCCGCGCTGGGCGAGGGTGTGGACTCCGTCCGGGTCGGCGACCGCGTGGCCGCTCTGCCCAGTGTTGCCTGCGGCGTCTGTGCCTACTGCGCCGACGGCCGCGAAGAGGTCTGCGACAGCCTGACCGTGATAGGCACTCATCGCCCCGGCGCCTACGCGCAGTACTGCGTGGTGCCGGCGGCCAACGTCCACAAGATCCCGGACGGCATCCCGGCCGCGATGGCCGCCTCGCTCGCACTCCTCGGCCCGGTCGCCGCCAACCAGATGGCGCAGGCCGGACTCCGCCCCGGACACTGGGTACTCGTCCAGGGCGCGTCCTCCGCACTCGGTTCCACCACGGCCGCCTATGCCCGGCATCTGGGCGCGAAGATCATCTCGACCTCCCGTTCGGCGGACAAGCGCGCGGCCCTGGCCGCGATGGGAGCCGACCTCGTGCTCGACACCAACGCGCCGGACTTCGTGAAGCGGGTGCACGAGGCGACCGGCGGCCGCGGTGTGGACATCGCCGTCGACAACCTCGGCGACCCGGCCGTCTGGGACGCGACCATCGACTCCCTGTCCCGTGGCGGCGCGGTGGTCACCTCAGGTGCCTTCCTCGGCGGCAAGGTGGGAATCGACCTGCGGCGTGTGTACTCCGACTGCCACCGCATCATCGGGGTACGCACGGGCAACCCGGCAGCGGTGGCGGAGCTGTGGACACAGGTGGAGAACGGCTTCCGGGCCGTGGTCGACCGCACGTTCCCCATCGCCCGCGCCGCCGACGCCCACCGTTACATGGAGGACGACAACAGCCTCGGGCGCGTGGCACTCACCGTGGGTCCGGAGGACTGGGACGCGTAACAGCGCACGGCGCCGGCCGGCTCAGCCACACAACGCAGGGCGCCTGAACCGGACTTACGCCCGGCAGGCGCCCTGCGCACAGCAGTGAACGCCCAGTGCGGCTCGCCAGAAGTGGCAGAGCCGGCCAGCCTCTTGGCGCCCTCTCCGTAGAGGCATCGCACGACTCACCCGTCAGGCCCGGCAGGCCGGTCTTGACCGTGAAGCCGACCGCGGTCTGCAGATGGCCGAGATGGCGACAACCCACAGGGAAGCGGTGTCCAGCAACGGGGCACGAGTTGCACGACATCGACATCGTCGACGTCTCACTCCCCGACGGACCGGATACGCGCTCCACTCGAGGGTCGACCCGGGCCGCGACGACATGGGCCGGGCTCAGGCGGCCGCCAATGCCTCCCGGACGGCCAGTTCGGCGTCGTGCCCGTAGATCCAGTCGTTGTGGGCGAAGGGGTCCGCTTCGGAGACGGAGGCGTCCCTGGCCCGCTGGGCAGGGCCGTCGGGCAGGTGGTTGCTCTCCGCCCTGCCCCGGCTCATCTGCTGCACCCTGGTGGCGCGCGGGCGCCGGATGTCCTCATACCGCCTCAGTGCGGCAGAGGGGTCTTCCGGACGGGCGGCGAGGCACCCCACCAGGACGGCGGCGTCCTCCATCGCCTGAGCCGCTCCCTGGGCGAAGAAGGGGAATATCGGGTGTGCCGCGTCGCCGAGGAGTGCGACGGGCCCCTTCGTCCAACGGGGCAGCGGGTCACGGTCGAGCAGCGCCCACCGTCCCGTCCTCCGCGCGGCCGCGAGGAGCGCCCGCAGATCGTCGGACCACCCGGCGAAGTCGGCGCGCAGGTCCTCGATCCGCCTCACCGGGCTACGCCACGCCACCGCCCACCGCCTGGTCGGCGAACTGACGTTGTGGGGAGCGCCGGAGCGCCTGCCCACCAGCGCCTACGTCGTCGGCCTGCGCCTGTGGGAGCTGGGTGCTGGCCGGCCGGGGCATCTCCCGGGGCCTTGGGTCCGGGTCCATGGGCTATTACAGATGACTCCGACCCTTGTTGTGCATACACATAACCTCGCAATGACGTCGTAAATAGGGATGAATCACCCCTCCCGCTTCATTTTCGTACCCGACACTATTTACAGTCCCGACATAGTGTGCACACTTAGCCATGCGAGACGAGCTGCAATCGCGGCGCTCAGGCCGTCACCCCCGACTCTCGCCGATCGAGCCGACGTGCCGCCGGTCTCCGCCCGCACGCCAGGACAGCGCGCCGCTTCCATGGGCGGCGGAGCCCCGTACCCACAAGCGTTGTGAGAGGAATTGTCATGCTCGAATACAGTCGCGGAGCAAGCCGCGGCCATGCCACCTGGCCCCCGGTGACCTTGCTGGTCCTCGCCATCTGCGGGCTGGCGATCGTCGCCGACGGGTACGACGTCGTGATCTACGGCGCCGTGATCCCGTCCCTGCTCCACGAATCCGGGTGGGGTCTGACGCCCGCCGGTGCCGGTCTGATCGGTTCGGTCGCTCTGGTCGGCATGCTCATCGGAGCCACGACGGTGGGGACGCTCACCGACACATGGGGCCGCCGCAAGATGCTGGTCGTGTGTCTGACCTGGTTCTCGGTGATGACCGGCCTGTGCGCGACCGCGACCTCGCCGGAGATGTTCGGGCTCCTCCGGTTCCTCTCAGGCCTTGGCCTCGGTGGCGTACTGCCGACCGCCAGTGCTCTCAGCGGTGAGTACTCGCACCCCAGAGCACGCAACCTGGTGTTCGCGATCATCTTCAGCGGCTTCCCGGTGGGCGGTATCGTCGCCGCTCTGGCAGGCATGTCGGTGATACCCCGGTTCGGCTGGCAGGGGATGTTCCTCCTCGGGCTGCTGCCGGTCGTCCTGCTCGTGCCCGTGGCCCTGAAGTTTCTGCCCGAGTCGATGGTCTTCCTCCAGGCCAAGGGCCGGCACGCCGAGGCGGAGCAGACTGCTCGGCACTGGAACATCACTCTCGAAGGCACACCGAACGAAAGGACGCCGTCGGCCCGGTCGCAGGCCGCGAACGGCCCGGACGGCATGTCACCGGTGAAGACCCTGCTCTCGGGCCATCACATCGTGGCGACGCTCTGCTTCCTGGCCATGTCGTGCCTGTGTCTGTTCATGATCTACGGATACAACACCTGGCTCCCGGAGATCATGCGCCGGGCCGGCTACTCCTCCGGGTCGGCACTCGGCTTCCTGCTCATGTTCAACTTCGGAGCCGTCGTCGGCCAGCTCCTCATCTCCCTGGCCGCCGACCGCATCGGCTCGAAGCCGATCATCGTCACGACGTGCCTCCTGGCCGCGGCGGCCGTGGTCCTTCTCAGCCTGCGACTGCCCACGGCGGTGCTGTACGGGGCCGTCGCACTGGGGGGTGTCGGCGCGATGGGAACGCAGACGTTCCTCCTCGCCTACATATCCAAGTACTACCCGGCGCGCGTGGGCGCCACAGCGATGGGGTGGGCGCTGGGCTTCGGCCGCATCGGCTCGATGCTCGCCCCGCCCCTGCTCGGACTCATCATCGGGGCGGGCCTGGCCTACCAGTGGAACTTCTACGCCCTCGCGGTACCCGGCGTCATCGGTGCGGCGCTGATCGGACTGGTCCCCCGCGCTGCCCATGACCCGTCGCCGGTGGGGTACCCACGCGCCGAAGGGACAGCGCACACCCTGCCGGAACCGACCTGATCCGCCGGGGCCGCCCCCTTGATTCGGGTCCCGAAGACACTGAGATCGAGGGCGTCGACCTCACGCTCACCCTTCTCAGAGGCAAGCGTGAGGAAGCCCCCGGCTCACACCAGCAGCCGTATCGAGGGAACCTCCGCGTCCACCGCGATCTGTGTCTTGCATGCACCGCAATGGACGACCCGGGGACGCCGTACGTTCGTCTGGACCGAGCCTTCGCTGGACGCCTTCGGCTCAACGCAGTAGCAGCCGTGGTACAGCCGGACCCAACTGCTCAGTGGCGTGGCTTCACCGCCCCGCTTGGCGTCCTTGAACGGCGCCCACCAGAAGTCCACCACTGTTCTCAACATCAGCCGGTCGTCCTGGCTCGTCACGTCGAACGCAGAGATCCGAGCCGCGGAGGGGTGCTGCTCGTTCCTACCACTCACGCAGAGGCCCCGTTCGGCCCCCAACTCCAGCACGTTGGTCCGACCAACCCGCTCGCAGATGAAGCAATCCAAACTCAGCTCGATCCTGGGTTTCCAGAACAACCGATCACGATGAACCTTCTCGACGTCAGACAGAACAGCGTTGATCTCCAGGCTGCGCAACATCGCGAGATCGTCGCACAGCCGTCAGAGCGAGGCCATGGGCGAACCCGATCTGCCCCCTCTACGACACGGGAATCGACGTCGTCGTCCAGGAGGAGGTCGCCGCCGAAACCGCGGCCGCCGCCCGGGCCGATGAGCTCCGGTCGCTGCGCGAGCTGGGCTCGCCGGAGCGGACTGAACCCCGCGAGGGCGACGAAGCCGTCCGGGACGAACTCACCCGGCGCGCCGGGTCGTAGGTACAACAGGACGTCGACGCGTGGTTCGCCCCACGGTGGTGGGGGGGGGGGGGGGGGGGGGGGGGGGGGGGGGGGGCGGGGCGCCGGGGGGGGGGGCGGGGGGGGCGGGGGGGGGGCCGGCGCCCCCCCCCGCGGGGGGGCGCCGCCCCCGCCCCCCCCCCCCCCCCCCCCCCCCGGGCAC
>NZ_JBIAKA010000006.1:162815-544764 GCF_042872225.1 Streptomyces sp. NPDC005374
TGGTCGGTACAACTGGCCGTCGCGGGGTGGTGCCCCCCGGGGGGGTGGCGCGGGGGGCTGGGGGGGTTCGCTGCCCGGCTCGCCACCACCGAACGAGACGGACGGCGGCCATTTCGCCTGCCGGACTATAGCCAATGATAAAGAAACTACGATCGCGGATAACGACCCGTCAGGATCCCTCGGAACCGGCCAAGAAGGGCACGCTGGTGCACGCCTGCGGTCCCGAACCCCTGCTGCGGGCGGTGCAGGAGCAGCGCGCGGGCTGGCCGTCCGGCACACTCGGCGTCGAACGGTTCGCCCCGGTGCGGGCGGCTGACAGAGGAGGCCGGCGTCGACGTCGACTTCTCGTGCCGGGAAGGCACATGTGGCACCTGCGAAACCGACGTACTGGACGGCACACCCGACCACCGTGACTCGCTGTTGACCGAGGACGAACGGGCCGCCGGCGACACCATGCTCATCTGTGTCTCCCGCTCGCGCGGACCTCGACTCGTCCTCGACCTCTGACGCCGATCACCTTCCGCTCAACTTCATCAGCGCCGAGCAGCGCGACCAGGCACTCGCGGGGCTGTCCTTCACCGCTGATCTCGGTGACATGGCCGACCGTCAGTTCGTCATCGAGGCCGTCGCCGAGAACCACGACATCAAATCCGGTGTCCTGCGCCTTCTGGACAAGGCGGTCGAAGACCCGGACGCGGTGCTGGCCACCAACACCTCCTCGATCCCCGTCGTCGACCTCGCCGTCGTCACCGAGCGGCCCGAACGGGTCATCGGCCTGCACTTCTTCAACCCCGTCCCCGTGCAGCGGTTGGTCGAGGTCATTCCCGCCCTCGTCACCGACGCCGACACGCTGCGGCGCACCCGCGACCTCGCCGAGCAACTGGGCAAACAGGCCATCCAGGCACCCGACCGTTCCGGCTTCGTCGTCAACGCCCTCCTCGTGCCCTACCTGCTCAGCGCGGTACGGATGGTGGAGTCGGGCTCCGCGCAACCGGACGACATCGACCGGGGCATGGAACTCGGGTGTGTGCACCCCATTGGACCGCTGCGCCTGCTCGACCTCATCGGCCTCGACACCGCCCAGGCCGTGGCCGAGTCGATGTACGAAGAGTAGAAGGAGCCGCTGTACGCGCCGCCGGCCCTGCTGCGCCGGATGGTCGCCGCGGGTCACCTCGGACGCAAGAGCGGCCGCAGGTTCCACACGTACGACGCCTGACGCTCCTCCCTCGTTCGCCGGTGCCCGCCAGTCCCTCGTCCGATCGACGCTCTGTACGCGAATGGCTCAGGGCCCAACGACGGCCGTTCGTATGCCTGTTGGGAAGGGCTTCGAATCAACACCGACCCGTCGGTCAGGGGCCATCGGGTGGTGAAGCGGAGCCAGTGGCGGCGGCCGGCGCTCACGAGCTGGGCGGCGGCGGAGAACAGGCGCAAGCGGAGCTTCTCAGGGTCCCCGGCGGCGGGTTCGGCCGGTCAGGCCGGCACCGCCACCGAGGCCCGTATGTCCTCTGCCGCCCAGCAGTTCGCAGCCCTGGCCGAACAGACCGCAGCCCGCCTTGGCCGCGGGCGCGGGCGGGGAACTGCCGCCGGAGCAGTATGTGCTGTATGCGGGCGTTGCCGGGCCCTGCGCTAGAAGGTCAGGTTCCAGGCGTCGATCTTGCCTGTGTCGGAGGCGGCGTTGTCGTTGACGCGCAGCTTCCAGGTGCCGTTCGCTACCTCCGAGGAGGCGTTCACGGTATAGGTCTGGGCGATGTTGTCGGCGCTGCCGCCGGAATGGTTGTGCAGCGTGTAGACGGTGCCGTCCGGCGCCACCAGGTCGACCTGCAGGTCACCGATGTAGGTGTGTTTGATGTCAACACCCACCTTGAGGGTGGCCGGGGCATTGCCGGTCACGCCGGTGACGGCGATCGGGCTCTCCACGGTCGCGTTGTCGTTGACGGCGAAGTCGGCGAGGTTCTCGAAGTACGTGCCGGGCGGCGGGGTGGTCCCGACGGCCTTGAGGGCGTCGACCTGTCCCTCGCCGAAGAAGGCGTTGTTGGCCGTCGTACCCGTGCAGCGGCTGTCCGAGGGGCAGGCGATGTCGTTGGCCTGGGCGGCCAGCTTGGCGCGGATCTGCGCCGGGGTGATGCCCGGGTTGGCGCTGGCGATGAGTGCCGCCACGCCGACCACGTGCGGGGTGGCCATCGAGGTGCCGCTCTTGCTGCCGTAGCCGCCGCCGGGGACGGTGGAGTACACGCTGCTGCCCGGCGCCGCGACGTCGATGACACTCTGCCCGTAGTTGGAGAACGAGGCCTTGGTGACGCCCGTGCCGTTGGCCGCGACCGTGACCACGCCCGGCAGCTCGGTCGGGATGTCGAGGCAGGCGTTGGTGATGGTGCGGGTGACCGGCGTCGAGTCGTTCGGGCTCGCGGAGTCGGTCGTCTTGTGGGCGAGGTCGTAGTTCTCGTTGCCCGCGGCGGCGATCTGGAGGGAGCCCTTGCCCTCGGCGTACTCCTGGGCGCGCTTGACGCCCTCGATGATGGCGGCCTGGTCGATGTTGTCCGGGCAGTTGAACTGCCACGGGTCCGTGTAATAGCTGTTGTTGGTGACCTTGAAGCCGTGGTCACCGGCCCAGACGAAACCGCAGATGGTGTTCTCGGCGAAGAAGAAGGCGTTGCCCGGCTCGGCGACCCGGACCGCGGCGATCTTCACCCCGGGGGCCACGCCGACGACGCCCTTGCCGTTCTTCGCCGCGGCGACGGTGCCCGCCACGTGGGTGCCGTGCGTGTCGACGTCCCGCCAGGCGCCGGCACGGGTGTCGGGCTTGCCGTAGGCGCAGGAGACCGAGTCGGCCGCGTCGAAGTTGGGCGCCAGGTCCTGGTGCTGGTCGTCCACACCGGTGTCCAGGATGCCGACCGTGACGGACGCGGAGCCCGGGTTCACGGCCCAGGCCTGGTCCGCCTTGATCTGGCTCATGTCGGCACGGACTGGTTCTCCGGCCGGGGTCGAGGCCTGGGCCGGATTGGCCGGGAGCGCCGGGTTGTAGGCGTCGGCCGGGACGTCCGAGGTGCGCGTGGCGCCGACCTGCTGCACGCCGGCGACGCCGCGCATGGTGGCGGCGAAACCGCTGGACGCCGAGTGCGCGACGATCACCCCGATGGCGTCGAAGTTCGAGAAGACGGTGCCGCCGTTGGCCTCGATCCCGGAGCGGACCGCCGAACTGTCACCAGGAGCGGTGATCACGAGATAGGCACGCGTGCCGGCCACCCATGTCGCACTCTGGGAAGCCGCCACTGCGGCCGGAGCGGGGGCCTTGGCGGCCGGCGCGGTGGAGGGGACGACGGGGAGCGTGCCCGCGAGGGCGCCCGGGGCGCCCAACGCGAGGACGGCGCCGAGCGTGGCCGCTAGCACCAGCGTGCGTCTGGGTCGGCTGGATATGTCGGGTATCAATGCGTCCTCCGGAGACGGCCCGGCCGTGCTGAGTGCACCGGCCGGGCCGTACGAAACGAGTGGTGGATGCAAGATGTCAGGTGCATGCCCCTGTTCGGAAGTACCTTTCCGCGCAGGGACGTCGCAGGGGCTTGGCTGAAAAGCGCCACTGGAAGTGCCGGCGCAGTACCGGATGGCCACCACCTAGCAGATGCACAGAGTGATCGCCCCCTCTGTACGCATCGAGCAGACCCAACGGCGGCCGGCCCGACCGCACGTTGAGGGGCTGGTGGACCGCATCACCCTGCCGCAGGCCGGAAGGAGCCGGGGGTGGTTCCCCACCTCGTACGGCGTGCCGCTCGACTCGGGTGGCCCCAGATGCGCGGGCTCCGGCCCTCCAGGGACCGTGTCCGAACCGACCGCCGTGCGGCCGAAAGCCGGCCACACGCCGACCAGGACCGCGCTCGGCTTCCTTGAGGACGCAGACGTCCAGCGGCGAGCCGTGCACGCCCTTGGACTGGACGACGACACCGAGCAGGCGTGCCGTCGTACAGTCACCGCCCTCACAGCACTGCCGGCGGACTACCGCACCGGCCTGGTCCGCCACCGCGCCCGGGACCTGTAACTGGCGTCGTACGGGAACTGTGCGACGT
This sequence comes from Streptomyces sp. NPDC005374, assembly GCF_042872225.1. Classification (NCBI taxonomy): domain Bacteria; kingdom Bacillati; phylum Actinomycetota; class Actinomycetes; order Kitasatosporales; family Streptomycetaceae; genus Streptomyces; species Streptomyces sp. NPDC005374. The sequence continues at coordinate 166,874 of NZ_JBIAKA010000006.1, forward strand.
CATGGCAGGCTGACTCGTTCTGGCGGTAGTTGGTGACGTCAATTTGGCCGGTCGAAGGCCGAGTTGTACGCCGCGCTGCGGCGCGACTCCCGCGATGGCAGGTCGAACCAGGTGTTGCACTGCAAGCACGGCGTCACCTGGAACACGGTCAACAAGGCCCTGACCTCGGCTTGGCCGCAGCCACGCACGACAACCGCTTCGGCGCGGGCCGTCGAAGCTGGATCCGGTCACGCCGCTGATCGACGAGCACTCCTCGTCCGAGGCGTTGCGTTGCGTTGCGTTGCGTTGACCACTTGAACCCGTACCGATGAGAGGGCGCAAGCGGCCTGCGAGCAACCGCGCGGTCCCGCCAGGGACTGAGAGTCCGGTGTCTATACCTTGCTCGCGACCACCATGTAGTTCTCGGCCTCAAGATCGAACGTGCTCACTTCCGTCTGGAGTCCGACCCGGTGCAGCTCGACTTCGAGTTCCTCGTACCGGTAGGGCCAGCAGGACAGCAGTTCCGAGCGGACAAGAACCAACCCGGTCGCATCAACTTGCGCGATCGCAATCTCGATGTGGTGCTCCTCATCCCAATGCGGCGCAATCTCCCAGCGGTAGACCACGACGGCATCGCGACCGTTCCGGCGGACGAGTCGGTCACTGAACTCCAGCCGGGAACCTCTGGCCCTCACGAGTTCCCAAGTGCGGGATGTGAGTACCAAGCGCCCGCCGGGGCGCAGAAGCCGTGACATCGACTCCAGAGCAGCACCCCTGCCTGTCGCGCCCGCGGCATGGTGAAGCGAATTGCCAACGCAGAACACCATGTCGAACGTGTTGTCCTGGAAATGGTCGGGCAATTCTTCCCAGTTCGCCCGTACGGCCCGGACGGATGCCCCGAACTCCTCAGACAACTCTGCAGTCCGACGAACCATCGCCTCGCTGGCGTCAGTTGCGACAACCTGCATGCCCCGACCGGCGAGGCCAACCGCCAACTGTCCGGTTCCACACGAACAGTCGAGGACGTGAGCGTTCGGCGGCAGGAGTTCGAGGACGTCGTCGAACGACGCAGCGAACTCGGCTGGAGGCAACTTTGCATCCGAGATGAGCCATTCGTACACCTCGGCAAGCACGCCATAACCTGTCACAACCACTCCCCCCGTCACGCGGCAGACTCACGGTAGGACGTCAGTCCATCAGCGGAGCAAGCCGGGCACCAATGGTTTTCGCAAGGATGGCTCTGACGGTGTTTGCGGATTGTCAGTTGTCTGTCCGAGTGGAGGTCACCGGCTGTCCGTGCTACCGCCTCCTGACCGTTGACGAAGGGTTGGCGATATGCCGGAGACGGCCGGACGGTCCTGGAAACGTTGGAGCGGGGCCACAGGTGTGCAAAGAGGTGGTGTCGTCCATCGAGAGGTTCGGCGCACCCGGCCGCTACCTACTACCCAAGCCTCAATGGGCCTTGAAGGTGCATTCCATTAGTAGTTCTTAGGGGGCATCCGGCCGACTTGGAAGCAGCGTTGCCGGCTCCAAGTCGCGGGCTCCCCGCCACAGCGTCTCGAAGAACTCCCGGCAGTGGGCGAGGTTCTCTCGGTCTTGTTCGCCGCCGTCCAGGGACCAGCGGTCCAGCCGGGAGCCACCGATGATGTCCAGGAGATCGCCCTCGGCGGTGTCCGGCCTGGGAACTGCAGCAGCCTCCGGGTCAGGGCGCAGATCCAGCTTGTAGAGCCCCTCGTACATCACGCCGCTGTTGATGAAGTAGAGCTTGCGCAAGGGTGACATGTGCAGCACGCGAAACTCGACCGTGAGTGTCCCTTGTCCGCGCTCGGCCATCCGCCCTATGTGGGCCTTCAGGCTTCGCTCGTGCTCCATGACCATGTGCCTCAAATGTTCACGGAATCGGGGAGCGTCACAGACCTTGCCTGCGGCTCCCACCTGGCCCGGGACGTCGATCTCCTCGGTGAAGTCCGGTACCAGGACGCGTAGATGCACTCGACGCGCGGGGTCCGGGTTCAAGTGATACAGAAGGCTCTTCACCATGGTGGCGAACGTCTCGCCGGTCAAGCCCATCGCCGTCAGCTGCGCTTCTCCCCCGGCTTCGAGCGCCTGCCGGATCTCTGCTTGCAGCGCCCCTTGCGTGGCCCGAGGGCGCAACACCTGGTTCAGCCGCTGCAGTTCGTCCTCAAGGCGGCGCACCGTGGCGGTCAGGGACTCCTCTGTCTCCTGCTGTGTCGCGTGCGCAGCGTTCAGACGCTGGACCTCGCTGTAGAGCACGTAACCCACCGCGGTGAGTAGTGCGCCGCCCAAGTACACCTTGTCCTGCAAAGCGTCACCGAGAGGCTTCACCAACTGGGCTACCAAGCCCAGGGCGACGACAGCAGCGAAAACGATCTTCGTGACGGTCGACTCCGCACGCACCCATATGCCAGCCAGCCTCTCGCTCCACGAAAGCCCCGTATCCGACACAGCGTCCCCCCGGCGTGCACCAATGTCGCCTTCTGTACCCATGGTGCCCGTCAAATCAGCAGATGTGCCCGGATAGTTCACCACCAACGCCCATCAGCCGCAGCACATTGCGCCCCTCGGCCGGCTGTCACCACGAAATCCGGAGATGGCCGACGCCGCAGACCAGGGGCTTTCGTCTGAGTCAGGGGTCGGGATGATGGCCCTCGTTCGGGGCTGACAGTCTTGGGCGATGAGACCCCTGAAGACGTCCACAGAGGCGGAACTGCGGCGTCTGCTCAATGAGTGGGACCCGCTCGGCGTCACTCACGATGTGCAGCACGAGTACGACTGCATGCTCGCTCCTCTGCTCCACCGGCTCCGTTCTGGCGCCCGCCGGACCGAGATCGGCGAGTTCCTGCGGCAGGAGCTGGAAGAGCACTTCGACCTCGACCCCCTGGGCCTGCGGCCAGACGCAATGGCCGTCCGCGTGGTCGACTTTGGGCGTCGGTCGGTCCAGCTGAGGACGTGGACGGCGCACAGCCGCTCCTTCCGATCGCCTGATCGTTGATCCGGGTGTGCCGTTGACTTACGCACAGTGGGCGCCGATCGCGCCTTACTCGGCGAAGCACCGACTCTCGCGCCCGGCCTCCGGACGGGCGCTGCCGAACACCAAGACCGCGACCCACCCCGATGCCCGATGGGTCTTCCCCGCCCGCCAGGCTGGACAACCCGTGACCCCGGAAGCAAGGGCACCCCGGCTCCGTCACATGTTCGAGGCGGTCGTTGCTGGTCAGCAAGCGGTAATAGAGGGGGCGGAGACAGCACGGATGACCTCGTGGACGTCGGTGCCCTCAGGCACCTCGCCCCGGTCGATGGCTTGCTGGACGCAGGGTGCCCACTCCTTGACGCGGATGTCGTAGAAGCGGTGCAGGGCCTCGGCTGTCTTCGCCTCGCAGGTGGCGGCGGCGATCACTGCCTTGAACAGCGCTCCTTGCCGCGGGTCGGCCAAGGTGCGCTCCACGAGCCGGGCGTTGGCCTTGAGGTCACCGAGCAGTGAGCCGGTCTCGGTACGGGGCAGTGACTGCTCGGCCATGTCCACCAGCAAATCGGCCACCAGGCCGGTCACCGTTCCCCAGCGACGGTAGACGGTGGTCTTGCCCGCCAGGACGGACCGTCCCCGGATCCGCACCCTCAAACCCCATAACGGAACTCCAGTTTCGTTACTCGCTCGCGCCTGCTACATTGAGGCTCCACGCTAACGGAACTTCAAGCCCATTAGTCAGATCGGGCGGCGAGAGGAACAGCCATGGAATACAGGCGGCTGGGCACATCCGGCCTCAAGGTCCCCGCACTGAGCTTCGGCGCCGGCACCTTCGGCGGCCAAGGACCGCTGTTCGGTGCCTGGGGCAACACCGACGCACAAGAAGCACGCCGCCTCGTGGACATCTGCCTCGACGCCGGGATCACGATGTTCGACACCGCCGACGTCTATTCCGGCGGGGCCTCCGAGCGGGTTCTGGGCGAAGCGATCAAAGGCCGAAGGGACCAAGTGATCGTGTCCACCAAGACCGGCCTGCCGATGGGCGACGGCCCAGGCGATGCGGGCTCCTCCCGTTCGCGCCTGATCACCGCATGCGAGGACGCCCTGCGCCGACTCGGCACCGACCACATCGATCTGTTCCAGCTGCACGCCTTCGACGCCGGCACGCCGATCGAGGAAGTCCTGTCCACACTCGACGATCTCGTACGAGCAGGGAAGATCCGCTACCTCGGCATCTCCAACTTCTCCGGCTGGCAGGCGATGAAGTCCCTCTCGATCGCGGAGAGATACGGTCACCCGCGCTATGTCGCCCATCAGGTCTACTACTCCCTCGTCGGCCGGGACTACGAATGGGAGCTGATGCCCCTCGGGCTCGATCAGGGTCTCGGAGCCCTCGTCTGGAGCCCGCTCGGCTGGGGACGACTCACCGGCAAAGTCCGCCGCGGCCGGCCGCTACCGGCCAACAGCCGACTCCACCACACCGCGGACTACGGGCCGCCGGTCGAGGACGAACACCTGTACCGCGTGGTCGACGCCCTCGACGAGATCGCGCAGGAGACCGGCAAAAGCATTCCGCAGATCGCCATCAACTGGCTGCTGCAGCGACCGACCGTCTCCTCCGTCATCATCGGCGCCCGCAACGAGGGCCAGCTTCGCCAGAATCTCGGTGCCATCGGTTGGGCGCTCGAACCCGACCAGATGGCGAAACTCGATGCGGTGAGCGACAGAACAGCGCCCTACCCGTACTTCCCTTACCAGCGCCAGGAAGGCTTCGCCCGCGTCAACCCACCAGTTGTCGCCCCTCCGCCTGCCGCATGACCTCGGCGTCAGGTAGCTGGATCGTACAGCCGCGGCATCCCGGACTCGGACTGAGAAATGCTGCCTTGCCCCATGCCTGCCCGGGGCCCGGACAGCCCCGATGACAGTGTTTCCCTCTATCCGCCTGCTCGTCGGCACGACCACAGACGGTCGTCACGGAACCTCACGCGCAGAGGAATACGCGACAGCCGAATTCGCGAAGTCGCCAGTACGAGACCCCGTGCAGGCCGCTCGCGCACTCGCCGGCCGGAAATGCGGCACGGTTCAAATGACGCTCCCCACCAACTCACCGGACGCCGTTACCGGCCGTGATCATCAGGTAGGCGCGGCACAGAGCTCGGTGACGATCGTGAAGGAGGTGGTCACCATAGGCACCGCCATCGCCGGAGGCATCACCGTGTGCGTGGTCTGGCCGTGCGCCATGCCGTTGCGGATCTGCCGGCCGTAGTCGAGGTATTCGGCCTGCCGGGCCGTCAGGACCCCATCTTCGGCACCCTTCTTGATGAGCTGGTAAAGCGGCTTCTTGCCCGCGTCCGGAACGCGGTCGCGCAGCACGATCTCCACCGCGATCAGGGAGTGCATGACCGCCACGGTGGAGAACTCGTAGCAGTAGTACGACTGGCGCAGCAGTTCGCGAGCCGTATGGAGTACGGTCGCCGCGGCCTCCGGAACACCCGCGGGCACGACCAGGTCCTCAACAAGGTCGTGCATGTCGGCGTAGCTGTCGACGAAGAGGCGGGCGCGTTCGTCCGGGACCGGGAACGGCAGCCGCGGCGTGGTCATCTCCGTAGTCTCGCAGCTGTCTTCCCCGGGCGGCAGCGGCTTTCACCGGCTGCGCGCAGGGTGTCGGTGCCGGGACGGAGATCTCTCCCCTGCCGGAATGGCCGTATGTCGCACGTAGCGAACCCGGTCCAGGCCGTGGCCAAAGTCTGCGGCTGTCCGTTGCCCACTTCCTCAGCTGGTTGCCGACCGCCTGGAGAGCGTGGGGCTGACGCCGGGCAAGGCAGGCGCGGTCGTGTCGAGCAGAAGCAGGGCGTCATAGTCGGGACTGCAGGGTTCGGCGGTATGGACGCCGATGCGCTGCCCGGGGGTGCCTTCGACATGTAGTGACTGCGAGGTGAGGGTGACCGTTCCGACCTGTGGGTGCTGGCACGTCTTGTGGGCGGGCTTGGATCCGGTCAGGGCCGGTGATCTGGTCGTCGCCCCGTCAAAGACGCCGACGCCGAAGATGAGTTCAGAAGGCGCCCTGCTGACGGCCGGACCAATGTTCACGAGTTCGGGAGGCACCCGCCGAGAATGATCTTGTTAGAGTCCAGCCAAAGGGTGTTCAACGCGTGGGAGGTGGTCAAGCGATGACCCCCGAGGAGCAGGAACTGATCATGGGCCTGGCGGTCGGACTGGGTGATGGTCCGACGCGCACGCTCGACGAGGTGCTCGCCCACTTCCGCGAGTCCGACGGCGAGGCCCTGGCGCTCCGGCTGCTCCGGGACGCCATGGAGCGCCAGGACGCCGATGACGTCGAGATGGCGCTAATCCTCCATGCCGCCGCCGGCGCCTCGGTCGAGGAGTTCCTGGAGGCCTTGACCGAGTTGTTCCCCGCCGACTGGCACAGGGACCACGAGGACATCGTCGGGATGCTGGGCAGCCTCCGCTCGCCCCGTACGGTGCCGACGCTGGCCCTGGCGACCCACTGGGTTCCCGAGCACCTGGACTGGGACGAGAACCGGGCGCTTGCGGTGAAGGCGATCTGGGCTCTCGGCGCCATTCCCGGCCCGGACGCCCGGGACGCCCTCGAGGGCTTGCGCGACGACGAGAACAAGACCATCCGCGAGAACGCGCTGAATCAACTCGCACGCCGCGGCGAACTCTGACCGTGGAGTCGTAGCCGCTCACCCGGAACGCCCGGCCGCGTTTCCTCGACCAGGCGTTCCGCCCAAGATCAATCGCACCAGGACTTCCTGTACCTCAGCTACTCACGGGATGTCGCACAAACCACCCGCCGGTCCGTGAGTGATTCCCAAACTCATCGACATTGATCAAGGAACCGGCCCACGCGGTGACTCCCGAAGCCGTCGACGGATGACTTCCGTTCTCGTGTACAAAGCCAGAGGGGCAACGCTGAAAGAGCTCGGTGTCCGTCCAGCTCTGGAAGGCAGGTGCCATCGGTGTTGCGGCCGACGACCTCCGCAGCAACCTGGCCAGTGCTATCGAGCGCCCGTGCGAGCCTGTGCGAGGATCGCGAGGTGAACGATCTGCACTTCCGCCTTGCTGAGAAGACCGAGATTGCCACTCTCGTCCGTCTGCGTGACGACGCTGCCCGCTGGATGCTCGCCCAAGGCATCACCGGCCAGTGGCAGCCCGGTCAGCTCGACGAGGACCACTTCCGCAGGGTCATGGCGAGTGGTGAGGTCTGGCTCGCCGAGGCTGATGGCCGCGTGGCCGGGGCTTGGGAGCTGTGGTGGGAGGACGAGGACGCCTGGGGACCACAGCCGCCGGTGGCAGGCTACGTGCATCGGCTGATGGTGGACCGCAGCAACGCCCAGCCGGGGGTGGGACGGTTGCTGCTGCGTGCCGCGGAGCGTCGCATTGCCGCGACGGGGCGGGCGCTCGTGCGTCTGGACTGCCTCTCTGGCAACGCGCGTCTGAACGCCTACTACCTGGACGCCGGTTACCGGGCCGTCGGCCACAAGGCAGGAAAGCCGCAGCCGGGCGGTGCACCCAAGTCGTTCACCCTCCTGGAGAAGACCTGCGGGTCAGTCGCCGAGGCCGAGCAACTGTAGCCCGAGGGACACCCCGCTGAGGACAACGATGGCGGTAGAGCCGCTGACGGACGATCTACCCCGCAGACTGCTGCCCACGACCAGCGTGAGCACCCCGGAAGGCCAGCACACCAGCCCTTTGACCTGTGACTTCAAGTTGGCGGAGGCTCGGTGCGGTAGGGAAGATCGAGTGCGGCGCGTCGTGGTGTGCGCGGAGGGCCGGGCATCATCGAGGGTGCGCACTGCGTGCGGCGCGGGACATCGCGATGCGCGCCAAAGGGGCGTCCACCGTCATCCGGCGCGCACCAAGGGCGGAGCCACTCGATGGGCTCCACCCGACGTCGTGCGTCACCGCCCCCGCACGCGCGCGTACGCATCGCGGGGTATGGCCGCAGGAACGTCACCTTGATCATCGGGAGTCGCGCTCGTCATGCGCTTATGTGTCAGGCGGGCATGTGTCATGCGGGCAAGGCGGCAAGCCAGTCGGTCAGGAACCGGTTGATCTCCTCGGGGCGTTCCTGCTGAATCCAGTGACCGCAGCCATCAAGAATGTGCGAAGAGACCAGGCCGGGCAGAGTAGTGGGGTACGCCTTGATCGCGTCGGCCATCCAGGCCGTCGAGGCGTCCAGGGCGTCTCCCACGAACAGCGACGGCTGGGTGATGGGGGCGCCGTTGTAATCTGCCAGATCCTCCCAGTCCCGGTCCATGTTCCGATAGCGAGCCAGTGCCCCTGCCATACCGGTCCGTTCGAACTCCGCGGCGTAGACATCCAGGTCGTGCTCGCCCAGCCAGGACGGCAACCGGCCGGCCGGGAACCGGTCACCCAGCCTGCCGCCGTGGCTGACGAAATGAGGATCCGGCGTGCCCGGTGCGGGCATGGTGTCGGCGGACAGGGCAGCGTAAAAGCCCGCGAGCCAGCCGCGCACATCGGGCTCGATCTCCGCCTCGGCGCGGCCCGGATGCTGGAAATAGGAGACGTAGAACTCCTCCGCCCCGCCCATCTGCGCGAAAGCCTCACTGGGCCTCGGTCCGCCAGGCGGAGCGTAGGGCACGCTGAGCAGCCCGACCGCGCGGAAGACATCGGGCCGAATCAACGCGGAGTTCGCGGCTATGGTCGCTCCCCAGTCGTGCCCGACGATCACCGCGGACTGCTCCCCCAGCGCGTGCACCACCGCAACGCCGTCCTCCACCAAGTTGAGCATCCGGTACGCGTCCACCGCCCCGGGCCGGGAGGAGCGACCATAACCGCGGACATCCACAGCCACCGCGCGATAGCCCGCCGCGGCCAGTGCCGACAGCTGATGGCGCCACGAGTACCAGGACTCCGGGAACCCGTGCACAAGGAGAACCAGCGGACCGCTGCCCTGCTCCACCAGGTGGATCCGACCGGCAGGTGAGGGCACCAGACGGTGGGTGACGCCAACGGCGGTCTGTGGCATGGATCCTCCTGGGCACAACACGGATGGCCGGCGCCGGCGACCGGACCCGCGCCACTACTCTCACGCTCCGGCCAAGGGCACCGGCAATAATCATTCAGTGGGCAGCTCACCCAGCGCGACTCCCGTTGCCGGTTCAGCAAAAGCCGACCGCCCCGCAGACGACCTTCTCCACAGACCCGCCCTGCACCCCGTGAGCGCTCCGAAAGCCCGTCACACCAACCCATTGACCTGCGTCATCAAGTTGTCGGGGGCTCAGTCCGGCTTCGTAGGCGAGTACGGACGCCGCCTGTATCCCAGTTTGGACACCACTTGTCGACCACAGATCCTGGAAACGTTGTTGAGAAGTAACACCGCTGCGGAGTGGACGCAGCGAACCTATTCGGCGGGTTCGGCGATCAGTGCCGTACCGATCTTGCGGAAGCCAAGTCGCGCGTAGATCTGTGCGACGTCGTTGTCACCTGCCGATAGGAAGACGGTTGCCGCGCCCCGCGCTCGGGCATCGGCCACCAGTGCCGCGGTGACCGCGAGTGCGAGACCGCGACGCCGAGCCGTGGGGAGCGTTCCGACGCCGACGATCTCGGTGATTCCTGCGAGCGGTTGGTGCTGGCCCGCCGACAGTACCGATCCCTGCTCGACAGCTGCGGCGACCGCCGTCAGACCTGCCCGGATACGCGCGATCGCCCGTTCCACCGATCCGTCGGCGGCACGGGCGTCGACCGCTTCTGTCAATTGCGGTGTTCCCGCGTGACCGACGTGGGTTCCAGGCTCGGCGAAGGCAAGGTGAGGAACGGCCAGGGCGCTGGGCAGGATCGGATCATCCGCGCCGATGATCCGCACCGATATGTTCCGGGCAGCACTTGCAGTGGTGCTGCGGGAGTGCCGGGATCGAGCCCCATCAGTGGATGTTCGTGGACCACGAGTCCGGACTTCTCAACTGCCGACCGCAGCGTTGGCGTGGTCTCGGCGACCCATTCCAAACTCTCCAGGATCCCCAGCTCCCGCTGGCGGGCACGGACCTTGTGCACGTCGGTGGCCTCCAGCGGCCCTGACCACCCGCGTGCGGGACGTGCGTAGAACGGCCAGCCCGGGCCTTCCCGCACGAACAAGGTGAGCGGCCCGTGGTCTTCGACACGGGCACCGTGGCGTGGGACCGCGTCGTAGTACTCCTCGATCCGGTCCAGCAACGTCCCCTCAGGGTGATCGTCAAAATCGGCAGAAGTCACACCGGGCATCCAAGCAACAGAGCCCCAACGACGCCACGTCATTTCGACCTGCTCGCAGAGCACTCCAGCCTCCCACCGCAAGCACCTTGCCCAGGCCCGGTTGAGCGCTCTGTGCAGAGAAGTGGGTGCGACGCTCCTCCGCCAACTGGTCGTTGAACCGGTCGGGCATCCCGGAGCACGGAGAGACCCCGGGCCGCAGATGCCCCGGGGTCTCGTGCGCTCAAGGATCGGATCGTGACCTGCCGGGGCCTCGGGGGCGGCTGCCGGCCTGTCCGGGGTGTTCGACGGTGGTAGTGGCCGGATTTCGTCACCGGTGGGTTACAGCTCGGAGTGTGGGAGAACTGTCGACTCCACGGTTCCGTCTGGTGTGACGGGGGCGGCGAGTAGCCGTGCTCCGGGCAACTGGGAGTCGGGGGACAGCATGCGGTACGTGAAGGTGATGCCTGGTTCGGCGATGGTGGTCGTCGTGGCTTCGGCGGCGCTGGCGGTGGCGGGATGTCAGCCCGGTGGGGGCGGTACAGATACCGGGGACGGCGGTGCCACCCGGTCCGGGGCCGTCAGCTCAGCGGCCTCCTCCTCCACCCCCGGCTCCCCGAAGCCCGGCAGCTCCGTCTCCGGTTCCTACACGCCCTCCGCCTCCCGGCCCGCGCCCGCCGACTCCGCACCTCGGTCGTCCGCACCCGCTTCGGGCGGTTCGGCGGCGGCCTGTGCCGCGGGCAGTCTGAAGGCGACCGCCCGTCAGGCCGCCGTGCGGCCGGCCGGTACGGGCACGGGGGCGGCCGTCGTCGAGTTCACCAACGTGTCCGGACGTACGTGCGTCCTCACGGGGCACCCCACGGTGGCCGGCGCCGGGAACGGCTCTCCCGAGATGAACGTGCCACTCACCGTGAAGCCGACCGGAGCCGCAACGCCAGCGACGGTGGCCCCCGGCGGCAAGGCGTGGGTGAAGCTGACGTTCGTGCAGGTACAGGGGGAGGCCGACGGGTACTGCGTGTCCGGTTCGGCGCCCGTGGTGTATCCCACGATGGTCGTCCGGCTGCCGGGGTCCGGGGCGCACCAGGTGGCCCTGGACGACGGGCAGTTCGCCGAGTGCGACGACACCGTGACCGTCACCGCCGTATCAGCGGTCAGGCCTTCCTGACCCATTCCAGGCGTAACACCAGCGCGCGCAGCATGACGATGTCGAGCGGAACGGTGTCTGTTCTCACCGGCCGCCGATGGTGGCGGGTCCGGCGTGGATGACCTGGATGCGACCTGGCGCCCCGCACACAGGGGCGTCATCGCCATCAGGCGCGCCGTCGATGAACAGCACGACTCCATACGCCGGGCTCCACGGGGAGGTCTGGCGAACTCCAGGGGCCTGTGGCTTGCCCGAATGGCGCCAGGGTCAGCAGTCGACGACGGCCCGCCCGAGGGCTTCGGGGGTCGAGTGCCCCTGCGCTGGCGGCCCTTTGTCGGCGTGAGAGGTGCAGCAGGTCGTCCACGAGGATGCGCCCGGCCCCCGACCACGGCTGAACCATTGAGGTGACCTGCCGTTGACGTCCTTCACGACCTTGCCGTCAGGATCGTGAGAGGCATCGGTGGACCACCGGCAGGGCAAGCCCGTCGTTGATGTCGCTCTCCGCGTTGCGCAACTGGCGCAGCTCATTGGACATCCTGACGCGCCGCCGGTTGCCGGGGTTCGAAAGGACGGAGTAGCGCAGCGCAACCCACCGCGCTCGTTACAGCACCCGGCAGCGCAGCACCGCGAGCGGATGCCGTCTCCTGCGAGCAGAGACATCCGCTCGGCGTCGCTCATCAGATGGTCGACCGCGTGATCACCCCGAAAGGCCAGGATCAGCACCGGGAACTCCTCGTCCGGCGACCGAACCTCCACGTACCCCTGGCCGCAGGACCGCAGGTCGTTGAAGCGGTCTGACAGGTCCTTCACCTCTGAACGTCTCTCAACCGGGTGGAACAACCCAGATTCCGGCGACATCGCCGCCCACATCACGCTCATCCAGCCCCCTTCACACAAGCCGTCGCCCGCGGTCCAGGGCCGCGCTCCCACGTTCCGCCACGACAGGACTACTGGGACGGGGGGCATGATCGTGTTACGAGCTCCTATGAGATGGATTCCCTCGCTGCAAAAGGCAGTTCGGCTGCGTGTGGGCCGCTACCGGAGTTCGATGGCCTACGAGGCCGCCGGGAAGTCTCAGCCACCGGTCCCTTCGCTGATGTCGGAGACGACGATGTAGTCGATGAAGTAGTCCTCGAACTCGTCGTCGGTGAACTCGCCGACCGCCCACAGGTCCTCGATGTCGTCCCAGTACCCGCGGGGGGCGTCGATGCGCAGGGGTGCGGCCCGTCAAGTGTCGCGCTCGCATTCGTCGCCGCCTGTCTTGACCTTGACGATGCCGCTGAAATCGTACCGGCCGCGCTTGATGTGGTCGGGGATCGGGTTTGGCCCACAGCCTCGAAGCCCTCGGTCAACGACCCGTAAGCCAGTCCACCAAGTCATAGACCGCACGGCAGTAGGGATCGTGGACGTCCCTTCGCATTCGCTCCAACTCCCCCGTTTCCAGGAGTACCGGAAGCACAGCATGTGCTCCTGTGACACCAGCAACAACAGAGCCGTCTTCGTCGCGAAGGGGAAGGTCGACACCGAACGGCGGAACGTCCTGTGATGCGGGGGTGTCCAAGTAGAGCCGACATGTCGCCTGATCGAGAAGCAGGAAGCCACGGAGGCGAAGCTCCGCCGACTCATCCGGCACCTCGGAGACGGAGAAGGCTGCCGCCGCAGCCCGCAGGGCATCGGACAGCTCGAACCGCGGCTGGTCGACGAAACGGTGAACAGCGGCGCAGGCGTCGATCACGGGAATTCCGAAGGCGTCGCGCGGTGCCCTCTCGACCTCACCTTCAGCGCAAGCGGCCACTTCGCTACGCAAGGCGGCCTTTAGGTCTCCTGAGGGAATGTTCCCTTCGTGCAAGTCCGTGAGTGGCATGTCGAAGGCAACCGACGTGTCCAGTTGCTCTCCGTCCCACAGAACAACCCGGACGACGCCGCGTCGCTCCGGGGCACTCACGACACCACGCACCAGCCGGACTCCCTGCCCGGTTGCGACCGCCGTGACGCTGCTCAGCATTTCGTGTGCCAGTTGCGCCTGCAGACTGGACAGGCCCGTCTCGTCCCACATCATCAGTTGGTCCGTCACACTCGATTCAACGCGTCAGGGCACCTGTTGACACCCTGGCAGTAAGCCGTGATCACGCCGATCTTGTCGTCATGGTCAGCGAGCTTGTACCTGTGGTCAGCGGTCTCCCAGTGGTACTGCGCAACGACCTTCACGCGAGCGAGAATGATGCCGAGGCGGTCGTACAACACAGCGCCGTACAGCTTCCGGGTCGCTGTACTCCCCCTCTCGGGGTGCTCGCTGACCGCTACCTTGATGACCTTGCTGGTGTGGATGTTGTGCGGTCCGGAAAAGTGGACCCATCCGAACGTTCTGTTGCCCTGCCGGGTGGGGATGTAACGGCCGTCCGCGTCATGGCCGGCGAACCTCACCACGCTCCAGTGGCTGCTCACGGCCTCAGCTGCTGCAGCCCCCGAATCACCCGCCACGGCAGCAGAGTCCGCCGCGATGACCTTGTCCGTGTTGTCCGCTACGGCCGAATCTGCCTGTGCGACTACCTCCGTGACAGCTTCGTACGTGAGTCCTTGCTGAGCGGCCTTGTCAGCTCCGAAAGTCTGGACGTACTGCTCATCAGTCGCAAGGAGAAGTTGCCCATCCCCCGGACTGACCGGTGCGTCACTGCCAGCCGCATTGGTTCCTGCAGACGTTGAAGTCCGGCCGGCGACGTCGGGAGCATCGAAGCAATCGGGAGTCACCCCAAGAACAACGGATCCCAACAGTGCGAACGAAGCCACCTCGACCTTCAATCGTTCCCCCATATCCCATATCCCTGAATCGAAAATATTACTGACACCAGCAATACGTCGTGGTCAGCGGCGTAGCGCGCGCTCAAGCTACCTGCGAAAGGGTCCGATCGTCCACGCAATTCAATGATTCCTGAACCACCATGACAACTGGAGCCCAAGGGCTCTGCTCACGGCCCCTTGATGCGTTCGGCGCCGGCTGACTCGCCTCGAGGTTCCACCCTGCAGGGTCGAGTACGACGTCAGTACAGATCTCGGCGAAGAACTCGCAGTGCCCGGCACCTGCTGGTGCCGCTGAGGCCGTCCAGCCGTCGGCAAAGTCGTCGCTCCGGCCGAAGCCGCGTAGGTGGTCCATACTTCCCAAGAGGCAGCAGTCGATCCTCCGACCGTGCACGTTTCGAACCTGAACGTGTATGAATGCGGCGAACTTTGTGAACTCGACCTTGCCGACGCCTCTGACGTACACGGCTTCGCGTTCTGTCTCCAGGCCCTCCGTCGCCGCGCTACCGATGTGCCGTAGAACACGGCGCGCTTCCTCAAGCCGGTTTCCAGTCGTGCGCTGCTTCGGTCCGAAGCCGCCTTCGAGGCCGGTGGGTGAGAGGACGAAGGTCCGCTTCGGCGTTCCTCCCAGTCGACGCCTTTCTCCTCGGCAACCCGTTGGACTGCTCGGTCTGACCAGTTCACAAACCGGCCTACCTCGTAAGGGGCTGCCATTCGACCTCGAATTCGTCGGTGCAAGTCGGCTTCCGGAGTGGGGCCAGAGTGCCACTCCCGGGCTTGCTCTTCGCGGGATCAGCCGGATTCCCTCCCCGGAGGGGGCAGGCACCTTGGGGACGGCGCCGGGCGAGAACAGTGGTTCCGGCACCCTCGGGCTGTACCGGTTCCAGGCTGAAATCGCTGCGCAAGCCTGTCTGTCCGTGCTCACTCACCAGGACATCGAGTACGTCGTCTGCGAGCGGCACGAGGACTTCGTCGTCGGTTTCAAGGGCGGAAGAGACGAACTGGGTTCGGTGAAGCACCGTCAGTACCGCAGGACGCTCTGGAACGTCGGTGACCTGTGCCAGGACGGGGGGCCTGACCCACCTCTTGAACAGTTGACGTGGATGCGGCGGTGCGAGCAACGTC
Source organism: Streptomyces sp. NPDC005374 (assembly GCF_042872225.1). Classification (NCBI taxonomy): domain Bacteria; kingdom Bacillati; phylum Actinomycetota; class Actinomycetes; order Kitasatosporales; family Streptomycetaceae; genus Streptomyces; species Streptomyces sp. NPDC005374. The sequence continues at coordinate 182,119 of NZ_JBIAKA010000006.1, forward strand.
CAGCTCGTGTGCAGCCGGCTCACGGTACCCACCTTCGCCCGTCGTCAGCTGCCGGTGAGCGCTCTCGGAGGGGCGAACCTCCGCAAAGAACTGGCGTGAGGGCTCGTGTCTCCCGATGAGGCCGGCCATGCGGAGAAGCTCCGCGCGACGGGTGGGACGGGAGTGCGGCCGAACGCCTTCACTGCCGGGTGAGCGGGAAGCTGAGGACTCCGCGGTCGTGTCCGACGATCAGGTCCGGGCCTTCGATGGCCAGGCAAGTGAGCGTCACGTCCAGGTCGATGTGCCGTAGCGCGCCGGTCTCCGGTTCCCACACCCGAAGCCGGTGACCGTGACGGGTTCCGTGGACCAGGACCGTGCGCCCGCCCTGCAAGGCGGCGGCGATGATCGGCACGCCGAAGGTGCCTGTGGAGCTGGGCAGACCGTCCCCGATCGGGGCAGCGGTGACGGGATCCCACAGCATGACCACGCCACGGTCGTCTGCCGTGGCCAGAACGGTTCGGTCGGGTGTGGGCACAGCCGCCACGGCCGCCGCCCGGTGGTCGGCATCGGCGAGCGCGCGTGCACTCGGCTGCACGGCGGCGCCCCGGTCCCAGGGGTCGTCGACGGCCGGATCCCACACGTGCACGCGGCCCGCGGTGTCCGCGGCCGCGATCAGCGTGTGGCCCACGGAAATCGGCACAGCGGCGACCGACCGGATCGGACTGCCGTAGGGATTGAGACGCCCCACGCACTCACCGCTGTCCGGTTCCCACATCCGGACGGCGCCTCGGGGGGTGGCGGTGACGAGCAGGGTGCGGCCGTCGGGGACGACAGCGGCGCACATCGCGGTCACCCCGCCGAGCCAGTCGCCGGCAGGGTCACGAACCGGCTGCCCGGTGACAGGGTTCCACAGGGCGATCGTCCCGCTGTCGCCTCCGCTCGCCAGAAGGACGCGGCCCTCGGGCAGGGGCAGGGCCGTCATGGAGCGGACACGGTCAGGATGTCCCAGCAGCGGGTCGTGGACGAGTCGGCCGTCGGTCACGTCCCACAGGCACACCACACCCTCGTCCCCGGCCCCGGCCACCAGGGCCGGCCCACCGGGGCGGGACACCACCGCCAGTGCCTCGACACCTCCGGATGAACCGGGTGCGGAAGCGGAGAACACCGATATACGGCTCCAGAGTGTGCCATCGGCTGCGAGCAGCGCGTTCTCCTCCTGCCGGAACCGGGTTGCTGCTCCGCCTGTTCGTCCGGCCTCCGCCGGACGCTGCTGGGGACGCGCACCGTCCGGGCTCGCCACCAGGCCGTCGGCGATCGTCCACGTCTGCTCGCAGCCCCAGCAGCAGAAGTATCCGGTGAGCGTCATCAGCCGGCGGGCCAGGTCCCTTGCGTCCTCTTGTGGGGTGCCCCTGACCGCGACCATGCCGGCGACCAGGCACAGGACAGCCTGTGCCGGTGTGCCGGGAGACACCCCGGTCACCGCGACTTCGCGCGCCACCCGCAGGAAGGGCTCCCAGCGCTCCCCCAGTGCCTCTTCCTGCAATGCCGCGGCGGCCTCGCCCCAGGGATGCCCTTCCTGCCGGGCGCGGGCGGGGTCGGGCAGCCCTGGAGCCTCGACGGGCAGACGCGCCGGATCCACGAAGAAGTTCGGGATCTCGGTTTCGCTCCCGCAATCGGGACACGACAACAGGAGGCCACTCTCCCGGTGATCCAGAAACTGCCACAGCGCCTCGCCCATGGGGTGGCGGGCCAAGGCCACGCAGGAGAACACAAGTTGGGCACAGACCTGCGCTGGAGCACCGACGGTGAGAAGGCTTCGAGTGGCCGCCCGCTCGGCCAGACCCAGTGCGGCGCCGAATCCCACCTCGAGATCGGCCGGGACGGGGGGCAGGTAATCGGCGGTCACGATGAACCCCAGGTCCACCCAGAAGTCCACGGTCTGTTCCGGAGGCAGCACCGCTGCCGCCTCGACGAGATGCGGCAGGACCGCATAAGCCCCGTCGGCAACGACTCCGTCATCCAACAGGCCGCCGGACAGGTCCGTCCAGGTCCGCCGCCAAGCATCGCCGCCCCCGGTGGCAGCCGCGGAGGCCAATTGCTCCAGGAGCACCTGCAACTCCTCGAACTTCACACCGTCGAAATCACACCAACGAGGGCTGTCCAAGGGCAGCTTCGGAATCATGGAGCGAGTCTCGCAGGAGGCACTGACAATCAGGGGGCGGCTTGATGTCCGGGAGCCTTTCGCTCAGGTCATCGTGCAAGTCGATCGGGCCCAGAACCTGGGCGACGAGGACACGGCGTACCTGGCATTCTGGTCACATCGGGCCACGTCGGCGGGGTGTGCAGAGTCTCTTGGCGTCACCATCGCCGCCCCAGCCGATCCCGCCCGATCGCCCGATCGCCCGATCGGACAGGATCTCGTCACCTGGTCCTGAGCGAACTCAAGAACAGTCGCATTCAGTACCGGGTGGAGGAAACAGCACACATTTGATGCGGCCAGGCCTTGGACACCACCGGCGTCAACATCCTCCTCGCCGCCCACCGCGACCTCACCGAAGCCGGCGGCCGACTGCGCCTGGCCGCACCGACCGAAGCCGTGTTGCGCACCATCCAGATCGTCGGCCTCGAAACCGTCATCGCCTGCCACGCCACCCTGCGCCAGGACCTCGACACCTGAACCGAGCGGTCGTCACGATGCACCACTGCATCACGGCTGGCCGGAGCCCGCTTCGCGGAGGGGCCACGCTGCGGACCCCGGCCTCGTCAGTGCGGCCATTCGACTCGGGGCGAACTCCCGCGCGTCCCGAGTACCGCACAGACGATTCCGCGCGAGGCGTCGCGTCCAGGGAGTCCGCGGCTCCTCGCGCACGGCGGCCGTCGTCCATCACCGACCAGGGCGGCGGCCCTCCCCCACTCTTGCAGGCAGCTTCCCGCGCCATCCACATTTGAAAGGCGTACTTTCCCTGCGTCTTTGCACCGCCCGCAACGGACGAGACGGCTTCCCTGCCCCCGTCCACGATCAGACCGCCGTCTTCGCCGGCTACGACTATCAGGTACTGATCTGCGGTGCCCAGGCCGCGGACGGTCCCCGTGGCGGGTACGCACGGACCCGTCGGTCTGTGGAGGGACCGCGCACAGGGCTGGGACATGGACGCTGCCGGACGGGCCCCTGATCGCTGAAAGCGGCGGGATGCCATGAGCCGCCGGGCGGTGCGTGAGGAGGGCTGTGTTGGGAACTTGGGAGCCAGGCCGACGTCAGCTGCGTTCCCCTGGGGGCTGGCCCGGCCAGGTTCCTCTGGTTCTGACTGTGAGCCGGAGGAGCCGCGCCCACCGTCAGGACACAGCGCCCCGTTCACAGACCCGGCGGGCCACCTCACGGAGTTTGACGTTGTTCTCCTGCGAGTAGCGGCGCAACACCTCGAACGCCTGCTCCTCGGTGAGGTGGCGGCTGCCCATGAGAATCCCCATGGCCTCACCGATCACATGCCGAGTGGTGACGGCCTGTTCCATCTGGGCGTGGGTGCGGGCGCTGGAGAACGCGACCGCGGCGTGCGAGGCCAGCAGCCAGCCGGCCAGCTCACTGGCCTCGGTGAACGCACCCGGCCGCCGGGAGTACAAGTTCATCGCGCCCAGGTCCTCCTCCTCGGTGAAGAGGAGGAAACCCATCATGCTGCCCACACCGAGGCGGTGGGCCTGCGAGGCATAGGCGGGCCAGCGCGCCTGCTGTTCGGTGAAATCGGAGATGCGGAAGACCCTCTCGCCCTGGGACCTGCGGGCAGCATCGAAACACGGCCCCTCCTCCAGGGCTTCCTGCAACCGGTCACTGTCGGCGACCAGTTGATGACTGGGAGCCAGAGTCTGCACCTTCCTGCCGTGCAGAACGAGGATGCCCGCCGCGTCACAGCCCTCCACCAGCTCCGTGGCCGAAGCGGTGATCCGCTCCAGCGTGGCATCCACCGTCTCCTGCGCCAGCAGATCCCGCGCCATCGACGCCATCTGCTGCGCGAACCCGCTCCAGTCCATCCACCCGTCCTCAACCGATCGATCAACACATCCCGGCCCCGTCCCCGCCCAACCCTCTACCCGCTCTTCCCTTCAGGCAGCACGCGGGATGGAAAGTTGATCAACCTGCGAGCCCGATACGGCCGCGTCCCTTGGTCCCAACAGTTGTCGATCAGCGGCCGGACTTCGGCCAGGGTTGCCCGACGGTTCGCTTGCCGATTACCGCCTGCTTGGCCGCCGTGGATCCGATCGACATGACTTGGGCGGCTACCGAGGCGAGATGGAGAGTGCGCGCACGCGCCGACACCCCGGCGTACAGGACGCCGTCGAGGTCACGGTGGAGGACCCAGGAGAAGAAGACACCGTGATCATGGCGGCGGTCACAAGAGCCGCTCGGCGGGACGACCTCGTGTGCGCCCTGTGCGCGGAACTGCCGCCCTGCGCCATTTGACGCAACGCTTTTCAGCCGCCGCTCCGTGGGAACGTTTCCTGGGCACACCCCTGGTCCCTCACCCACGGAACCCACGGAGCGCCCGTGCTGAGCAGCTCAACTCCCTCCGCGGTCTGCGAAGTCGGCGAAGCGGTACCCCTCCTCGACCACACGGACGTGGCCGGCACCATCGTCTGCTTCCGCACCGAAGACACCGAGCCCACCGTGCTGTACCGGCACCGGCAGCACATCCTGCGTCCGTAACGAACATGACCGGCACCACGCCCCGCACCAGAGGCCGCTCGCCTCTCCCGGTGTACCTGACCTCCGCCGTTCTGGCTCGGACGGCGGACGAGGGAGCCCGCGTCGCACTCGTCATGCTGGCCACCCAGCATGTCGGCAGCCCGGCCCTCGGCGGAGCCCTGGTGGCCGCGCTGATGATTCCCCACGTGGCAGCGGCACCCGTGGCCGGCGTACTGGCCGACTCGGTACGGCGGCGCCGCCTCTTCCACGGCAGCGCCGTGACACTCTACGGTGCGGCGCTCGGCGCCCTGGCCCTGTTGGTGGGCCGCGCCGACGACGGCGTGGTGCTGGTTCTGGCCGTGGCCGCCGGGTGCGTCGCCCCCTTGGTCACCGGAGGTCTCACCAGTCTTCTGGGGGAGCTTCTCAGCAAAGAACGTCTGACCAGGGCGTTCAGCGCTGACGCCGTGTCGTACAACCTGGCGGGCATCTGCGGGCCTGCGGTCGCGGCAGCCCTGGGCACAGCGGTGAACGCGGGGACAGCCCTCGCGGTACTGGGAGTCGGAGCGATGGCGGGTGGGCTCCTGCTGTTCTCGCTGCGGCTGCGCCCCCGGGCCCGGAGACCGACCGGATCGGGACGGCTCAGGCCCGCTGACCTGGTGCAGGGAGTGGCCGAACCGACCCGCAACGCTCCGCTGAGGTCGGTCACCTGGGGTAGCAGCGTGGGACAGCTGGGCGTGGGGGCGCTGCCCGTGGTGAGCGTACTGCTGGCAGCCGACTACCACGCCTCATGGGCCACCGGCGGGCTGATGACCGCGTTCGCCGCCGGTGCCCTGGCGGGTTCCCTGAGCTATGCCTGGCACCCTGTGGGCCGACGAACCCCGGAGCGTGTGGTGCTCTGGGGTCTGCTGGCCACCGGGATCCCTCTGGCGTTGGTGCCCTGGGTTGGCCACGCAGTTCCCGCGGCGGGGCTGTTCGCTTTGGCAGGCTTCTGCACCGGTCCTCTGTTCAGCGCTCTGCTGGCCGGCCGTGACCGGTACGCGCCGGCGGCCGTCCGCACCCAGATCTTCACCCTCGGCGCCGGGCTCAAGAGCACCTTTGCAGCCGCCGGGGCGGGTGCAGCGGGCGCCCTCAGCGGACTGGGAGCCGCACCCCTGATGCTGGGAACCGCCGTCTGCCAGGTCCTCGCCACCGCTCTGGCCCTCGTCCTGTTGACAGGCGGGCGCACCGGCCCCAGCGGGCCGGCGGCAGGTCCGCCCGAGCCGCCGCCGACGTCTGCGGGGCAGGCGGGGCAGGGGCGCGGCGGATGAGGAGCGGGGCGCGGTCGTCAGGAGCTCGCGCCGGGCTGGTGGTTGAGGAACCGCTCGCACAGGTCGTGCACGTTCAGGCCGACGCCATGACGGGCTCTGGCAGCGAGCCGTTCCATGCGTGTGTCCAGGAGTTCCCTACGGCGTTGGATGGCCGTCGGTGTAGAGCAGAGCCGCGTCTCAGCCTGCCCGCCGCTTCCCTCGCACCTCGGCGCTTCGAGAGACGGCGGACAGTCCCGTCTCCGGAGAAGCGCCCGCGAACTCCTTCGATGATGCAGGTTCGGCTACTTGTTCTGAGGCGGCACCCAGCTGCGCCACCACCGCTTTGCCGTCCGACAGCGCAATAGCGCACTCACCGAATACTGCCGCTTCACCAGTTTTCCTCGAGACGAGCGAGGTGGGCTGCCACCCGGACAGGAGGTGGCAGCCCGCGCGTTGTCACAAGCTGAGGTAGAAGCGCACGGTCGTGCCGTCGTCGCTGGTGTGCACGCGTACCAGGTCGGCCACGTAGTGGACCAACATCAGGCCCCGGCCGCCCAACTGTCCGTGCTCCGGCGGGCGTCGGCCGGCCAGCGGATCGGCCAGTCGGCCCGCGTCGCGGACCTCACACACCAGCTGCCCCTGGTCGGCCCAGACCGCGAGTGTCCCGCCGCCTCCGCCGTGGACCACGCTGTTGGTCGTCAGCTCAGCGACCGCCAGCTCCACATCCATCAGCCGCACCCCGTCCATGCCCAGCCGCATCGCCTGAGCGAGAGCGAACTGGCGGACCGCCGGAAGGTCCTCATCACCGTAGGAGAAGGCCGCGGCGTCCGGTGCGGGCACAAGCGCCTGGTTGTACCGATCGACGACCGCCTGCCAGTCGTAGACGCCGCTGACCGACTCACGGCCATCCCCGTTGATGAGGGTCGGGTGGGTGACCCGCGCATCGGCGATCACCTGCGGATCCAGCCGCGCCTCGTCATAGGGGCACAGGATCGTCACCGCCCTGCCCTCGAACGCGGCGTTGATCAGCGCCTCGTGCTGCGCGCACGCCGGGTACTCCACCGCGCTGCGCTCGGCCCAGATCGGCTCGCCGATGATCCGCACACGTCCGTTCGGGTGGGCGTCGGCGAACCCGCGCAGCACCTTGGGGATGATCCGCCCCGGGTTGCGGCCGGCCTCGGTCATGTCCAGGAACAGGATGCCCTCGGCATCCCCGCCCAGACCTGCCTTGATCAGCTCCAGGTTGGGGCCGGGCACCGCCACGGCCATCGGCTCGCCGTTGGTCAGACCCCCGCGCAGGAAGGCCACCGTCTGCTGCGTGTACTCCTGCTCGGTGCGGTAGAAAAGGGCAGGGTGCACGAACGCCTCGTGGGTGGTCACCGTGCTCATCACAGAGCCACCTCGATCCGGTCCAGGCCCGGCCAGAACATCTCCAATACCCGCGGCAGTTGCGGCGGGGGCTTCTCGACCACAACCCTCCCGTCGGGCAGGTTCATGGCGGTGATCGCCAGCGCGGTCACCCCGGCCACGTCGACGAACGCCACATCCGACAGCTCCACATACGACACGCCCGCGTGCCGCCGGGCCAGTTCGGACAGGGCCTGCTCCCAGGACAGGCGAGTGAGGACGTTGATCTCACCGCGGGCTCGAATCCCGGAACGACCGGGCAACGGGCTCACCTCCAACGCCGCCCTCCCTGCCTTCGCCGGGGCGGACCCGCCCACCGCATGTCGGGCATCCACGCTCGGACTCCTTCACATCAAGCCGCCCGCCGACCGTCCCGGCACGGGCAGAGAAAAAGCTCCTCCCGACGTGCAGTCTATCCAGGCGGCAGACCCGCCTGGTTCCGCTAGCGGAAGCGCGCAACGGCCATCGAGGTTTCGGATAGTGCCCGGCGACACAAGCGACGTGCAGAACACCGCACCGAGCTTCCAATCCCCGGCTGCGCAGCAGTACTTCAGGGACCGCGGCCGACTGGACACAAGGACCTTACGGCGTCAAGTATCCGCTCAGAACGCTGGTACCGCCTGGCATCGCCGCGCTACCGCTCGGCGGCGCCGTCCTCGCCGTCGAGCTCGTAGACCCGGGTTCGCAGCCGTTCACCGGCCCAGTCCAGCCCGACACCCAGGTCAAAACCAGTGATTTCGGGTCGTCGATGTACGTCGGGTCGATCTCGGCGACGCTGCCGCCGGGCTTTTCAGCAGCCGCAGCAAGTAGCCCCGGCTTGTCGAGTGGGTTGCCTGGAAGCAGTGTTGTGCTCCAGGCAACCGGACACGGCAAGCAAAGGCACGTCGATGACGCCCCTGTAGCCCACACCGAAGGTCAGTCGGCTCGCTCCGGGTCCGTGGCGATCGACGTTCCCGTGGTCATGTGTGCCTCGCCGACCCTGGAAGGCGGATCGACGGCATCATCGTTTTCGGTGTTGTCGCTGTTCTCCAGGAGGCCGCCGTCCACCACGTCCGTCTTATCGGTGGAGTCGTTGTTGCCGTCGCTCTCCTTCTGCCGCCTCTGCAAGGCGAGTTCCCTGGCCCTCTTCTCGGAGTACAGCCTCATCTCGGCCTCTGTCCGGTGCTCGAACACTGTTGTCTCCATGGCAGTTCGTGGGGTTGGGGGCACACATGTGCATTTCCGATCGTGGCTGACCACCGGTCCCGCCCGCTGAGTCCTTTTCCGACACTGTGCTGCACCTCCACAGGTCCACCCGGAACGCGGTAACGGAGACCGCCTGGACATTCCGCGGCTCACATACCCGTTTGGAAGTGATGACCGGGCACCCGAGAGTTCTGTGACAGTGTCACACCATTGGCAACCGCGACCCGAGTCGGCAAGAGTTGGCCGACGGCTCGGCACCGAGCCGTCTCAGCGCGAAACAGCTGACGGCTTTGCCAATGGCTCTCGTGGTCGTCGCCGACCCACTTGCGCGGCGACTCGAGAGGGACACCCGGGTTCCGGCAAGGTCCGTGCGGGATTTCGGGGGTCGCTCCGGTCGCGGATCAGGCCGATGTGGCCTCGCCTTCGAACTGGATGGCACGGATCTCCCGGCGGGAGGAGATCCCGAGCTTCGAGAACACCTTGCGGAGGTGCCATTCGACCGTGTGGCGGCTGATGAACAACTGGGCGCCGATCTCGGGGTTGGTGAGTCCCTTCCCGGCGAGCCGGGCGATCTGCGCCTCCTGCGAGGTGAGAGCCGTGGGGGTCGCGACCGCGTGGCTGCGGACCTTGGCCCCCGTGGCGTGCAACTCGCCTCGTGCGCGTTCGGCGAATGCCTCCGCGCCGAAGCGGCTGAACATCTCGTGTGCGAGGTCCAGTTGGGCACGGGCGTCGACGCGTCGGTTCTCGCGGCGCAACCACTCCCCGTAGAGGAGATGGGCGCGGGCCAGTTCCATGCGGACCCGGGTCCGGCCGAGTCGCTCGATCGCCTCGCGGTAGAGCCGCTCGGCGGAGTCGCCCTCGCTGAGCAGCGCCCGTGAGCGCGCTTCCACGCCCAGCGCCCAGTCAGTGCCGCTGGCTCGCGTCGCCTCCGAGAGCTGCTCCAGCGCGTCGGCGGCCGACTCGGATGAGCCGATCCGTACGGCAGCCTCGATCAGCTCGACCAGACCCCATCGCGGCGTGGCGATCTCCCTCTGCTCGGTCGCTGCCTCCCGGGCCGCAGCCAGCGCCCGCGCATACTGGCCGAGCCCGTTGCAGAGCACCGCCTCGTACCAGTGGGTGAGGCTGACCGTGGCACCCTGGCTCCGCGGCAGCGCATCGGCAAGGACCGCGTCGATCAACGTACGGGCCTCGCCCTCGCGCCCACGCCAGACGGCCAGGCCGAGGGGGCCGTAACCTCCCGGGCTGCTGTTGCCGGTTGCCGCGCACACCGCCACGCTCTCCTCGATCAGCGACTCGGCCGCCGCCAGTTCCCCGGCAATGAGGTGCACGAATGCGCGGGAGTCGAGTGCGTCGGGGAGAGCGCTGAGTGCTCCGGCCTCGCGAGTGACCGTCACATGGCGCGCCGCTGCCGTGTGCCAGCTCTCGTCGTCCCACAGATCCGAGGCGATGAAGGACCCGAACCAGAGCCGACGCAGCTGCTCCGGTACGGGGAGCCGCTCGTCGCAGAGTGCTTCGAGTGCCCGCTCCATCATCGGCACCGAGGCCGGGTAACCCTCGGTGAATCGCACGGCGAGGGCGTCCAGCACCATGTCGGACACCTGCGGCTGCCGTGCCGGCGGTGCCGCACGGGCGGCCTCGCCCACCTCCAGCAGTCCTGGGCCGCGCGCCAGGCGGCCGGTGAATATCGCCGCCGCGACGGCATCGAGGTAGGTCCCACGAGCGAGTGCGACCTCGTCGAGCCGGCCGAACCGGCGAGCGGCGGTGAGCAGCAGCTGCGGGGCCTCTCCGCCGCGGTTCTGGGCGAACGCGATTCCGGCGCGCAGTACCTCGATCCTCGCGCGGTCCAGTTCGTCGAGAGGTCCGGCCGCCGCCGTGAGGACGAGGGTGGCAGCCGGCTCGAACGCTCCGGCCTGGAGTTTCGCCTGTGCTGCGTCCACCGCGCGCTGGGCGCGTCGCGCGGGATCCTCTGTCAGCGCGGTCGCACGTTGGAGGAACGCGGCGGCCGCGGCGATGCCGCCGCGTGCCTGGGCTCGGCTCGCGGAGTGCTCCAGTTCCGCGGCCACGCTCTCGTCGGGCCCCGAGGCGGCGTCGGCAAGGTGCCAGGCACGGCGGTCTGGGTCCAGTTGGGTATCGGTGGCGTCGGCCAGCGCCTTGTGCACCTCTCGGCGTTCGCTCGAGTCCGCTGCTCGATAGGCGGCCGAGCGCACCAGCGGGTGCCGGAACCGCACCCGGTTGCCGAGTGTGATCAGGTCCGTCGCACCTTCGTGGGACACGGCGGTGTCGGCGTCGATCCCTAGGAGCCCGGCCGCGCGTCTCAGCAGTGTCACGTCGCCCAGGGGTTCGGCGGCGGCGATGACCAGCAGGCGTCGGGTCTCGGCCGGAAGGGCCTGGACGCGGCGGAGGAACCCCTGTTCGATCTGGCTCGACAACGGCCGCGCGTCCGGGCGCTCGAAGCCTCCGGCCATCTCCGCCGCGGTCAGCCCGCGCGGCAGCTCGAGCAGGGCCAGCGGATTGCCACGTGACTCGGCGACTATCCGGTCGCGCACCCGTTCGTCGAGCGGGCCGGTGACGACCGAGTCGAGCAGCGTCCGGGAGTCGCGCTCGGTCAGTCCCGTGACGGACAGCTCGGGAAGGCTGCCGAGAGTGTGGCCGGCACTGGGTTCACGGACGGCGAAGACGAGCACCACCGATTCTGCAAGCAGTCGGCGGGCCACGAATTCCAAGGTCAGCGCGGACGCCTTGTCCAGCCACTGCGCGTCGTCGACGAGACAGATCAGCGGCTGGTCACCTCCGGCGTCCGCGATGAGACTCAGCGTGGCCAGACCCACGAGGAACCGGTCGGGCGCGGCTCCGGCGCGCAGACCCGAAGGCCGTGCCGAGCGCATCGCGCTGAGGCTCGGGCAGCTGGTCGAGACCGGCGAGCAGCGGAGCGCAGAGCTGGTGCAGGCCGGCGTAGGAGAGTTCCATCTCGGACTGGACGCCGGCCGCTCTGATGGTGCGGCATCCGGTGGCACGAGCGAGGAGGTGTCTCAGCAGCTCGGTCTTGCCGATTCCGGGCTCACCGCGCAGGACCAGGACACCGCTGCGCCCGGCTCTGGCACCTGCCACGAGATCGTCGAGGGCCTCGCATTCGTTCTCCCTGCCGAGAAGCCCGGCCCGTGAACCGCGCCTCGCCATGGCAGCTCCCTTGTCAGGACTCTTCGCTCGGTATGGTAATCCGTTCGCTGATCGCCACGCCCATGATCGACCGTGCTGAGTCGGCCCGCCTGCGGGCCCGCAGAACGACTGAGTGGGCTCGCCCGCCCTGTGTGACGGTGTCGGTCAGCGCGTTCCGGAGACGTGGTCACGGATCACCGGAGGACGACCACGCAGTCACCTACGGCTTTCGAGGACGCGGTCGGCCGTCCCCGGCCCGAGAGCCGAGCAGGCAGGCACACACGAGCCCTCACCCGGCGTCGACGCCTCCCGAGTCGCTCACAGAGCCTCCGTCCTGGAGTGCGGCCAGCGCGGCGGCGAGCCTGCCCCGGCTGGTGACGCCCAGGCGGGGATAGATGCGGTACAGATGGGCTCCGACGGTGCGGTGCGAGATGAACAGGCGCTGGCCGATCTCCCGGTTGCTCAGCCCCTGCGACGCGAGCACCGCGATCTGCATCTCCTGGGCCGACAGCCGGTCGCTGGTGTTCGCGTGCCGCCGGCCGCTCGACTCTCCGGCGGCACGCAACTGCTCGCGCGCCATCTCGGCCCACGGCCGCGCGCCGATCCGGTCGAACTCGTCGCGGGCACTGCGCAGCGGGTTGCGGGCGTCGACGTAGCGCCGTTGCCGACGCAGCCGGCGGCCTTGATGCAGATGCAGCCGGGCCCGCGCCAGGGTCCAGTCGGCGGGCAACGCGGCCAGGGCCGCAATGTAGTGCTCCTCCGCCGTGTCGTCCGGCGCCAGCACCGCCTCGGTGTAGGCGTGAGCCACCACCATCATCTCCGAGGGCAGTCGGGCCGCCAACCCGGGGAGTCCGTCGAGCAGGTACCGGGCCTGCTGCACGGTGCCCGCGGCCACTGCGGCGTCCGCCAGGTCCGGTGCGAGCAGCCAGCGGCTGACCGAGTGGTGGTGCGGGTCGGCCGGTTCGAAGGCGCGCGCGAAATGGTCGTAGGCCTCGGCCGAGCGGCCGTCGAAGAGTGCGAGCAGGCCCTCGACCTGCTGCGCCATCACGGCGGCGAACGGCATGCCGGGGAACAGCCGGTGGGCGCGCAGCTCGCCGAGCATCCGTGCTGCGGCCTCGGCCTCCCCGCGCAGCGCCGCCACCAGGCTCCCCGTCGCCTTCACCCCCAGCCAGACGATCCACTCCCCGGTCTCCTCGGCCAGGGCGAGCCCCTCGCCGGACTCCTCGCGGGCCCGGTCGAGCTGACCGAGGTACACCCGCGGCCAACTGCCCGCGAGTGACCGGGCGAGCAGCCCGAGTCTGCCCTGCGACCGCCACACCGTGGCCGCCAGTGACAGGTACCGGGTGGCGAGAGTGGCGTCGCCCAGGACCATCGCGCCGCTGCCGAGGAAGTGCATGATCCGGCCGTCCAGGCGATCCGCCCTGAGGCTGCCGAGCCGTGCGATCACCTCGGCGCCGTACCGGTACGGCTCGGTGTACGCCCGTACCGTCAGGACGACGGGAGAGTCCGGATCCGGGTTCCATCGGTCCAGCTCGGCCGCGGCCAGCGAGCGCACCCGTGCGTCGCCGTCCTGGAAGAAGCACCGGGCGGCGGCCCGCCACAGCACGTTCTCGGCGACCCGCACGTCTCCTGTGTCGAACGCGCCGGCCGCTGTGGTCACCATGTCCTCGATCCGGCGGTGCGGCTCGTCGGGTTCGAACGCCGCCTTGTCGGACACGACCATGAGGCGGGCCCGCTCCAGCGGGCCGAGTTCGCTCATGTCGGCCTGGTCCAGCAGCAGTTGGGTGTGCACGCGGTCGTTGATCTCGCTGGCCGACTCGACCGCCCGGACCAGGATGCCGGTCCTGCGGCGCGGGTCCTGGACGAGCTCGGCCGCCTGACGCAGGGCCGGTACGGCCGAAGCCACCTTGCCGCGGGCCAGCGCCGTGTCGGCGAAACGTTCCAGCCGCGCGGCCAGTTCCTCGTCCGGGCCGAGCGTGGCGGTGGCCAGGTGGAGAAGCTGGCGCTCGGGGGTGTCGGCCATGGCAGCGGCGATGGCGCGGTGGGTTGCCAGCCGGTCCGCGACAGTGGCGCGGGTGTAGATCGCCGAGCGCATCAGCGGATGCTGGAACACGAGGGTACGGCCGACCAGACCGACCAGGCCCGCGTCGACCGCCTCCTGCACCGCGTCCAGTGACACCACCGCGTCCCTCAGGCTGCTCGCCACGTCCAGGAGCCGGTTCAGCGGTGCGCTGGGCTCGGCGGCCAGGGCCAGCAGGAGCGCACGGCACCCGGGGCTCGCCGAGTCCGTACGCGCGGCGAACGCGTCCTCCAGCCGCTGGGTGAGGGGCAGGTCGTCCAGCTGCGTGCCCATGTCCTGGACCGTCTTGGGCAGTTCGACGAGAGCCAGCGGGTTGCCCGCGGCACGCTCCAGGACGAGGGCCCGGAGCGGCGCCGACAGACCCGGTGCACCCGCGTCGAGCAGTTCGGCGGCGGCCGACCGGCCGAGTGGCCGCAGATGGAGCTCCGGCTGGGCGCTCGGGGCGTAGGAGTCGGGAGCGGGGAGCCGGGACGCCGCCACGATCAGTACGGGAAGATCGCGGGTGCGCCGGGAGACGAATCCGAGGACGTCCCGGCTCGGCGAATCGACCCACTGCAGATCGTCGACGAGCAGCAGGAGCGGTTGTCCCTCGGCCGCGTCGGCGAGCAACTCGAGTACGGCGAGCGCGACCCGGAAGACATGCGGCTCGGCCTGCGTGGCGCTGAACGCGTCGACCAGCGCGGCCCGGTGCGGGGACGGCAGCTTCCCGATGCCGTCGGCAGCCGGTTGCAGCAGCAGTTGCAGAGCCGCGAACGGCAGCCACAACTCGGTCTCCACACCGGCCGCGCTCAGCACCTTGAAAGCGCGCTCGGTGCCCTCGGCGCCGATCGAGCGCAAGAGGGCCGACTTGCCGACGCCGGCCGTGCCGTGGATCAACAGGGCACCGCCGCGTCCGGCCGCCGCGTCCGCCAGCAGTCCACGCAGGACCCGCAATTCCTCGTCCCGGCCGATCACCGCGCGGGTACCCGGTTCGGCCTCAGGAGGTTTCCGGCTGCTGGGCTGAGCATGTGCGGATTCCTCCGTGCAGGGAGTCACGTCGCACCGCATCCTAGCCGCGGCCCATTACACCCTGGGCGTGATCACACCATCGGTAGAACGACTGGAGTTTCGTCCATGACGCAGCAGCACAGCCCTGATGCGCAGGTGTCGCACGGCGGAACCGGCCGCCCCGGTGGCTTCGGCCGGTTCTGTCGACTTCGGTGGCGCGGGAATCGTCCGGCGTCAGGAGGACCGATTCGCGGGGTTCCCGATGCGGCGGACGGCGGACCTATGCGGAGGAGCGTCTCGCGGGTCTCCTCTGTCAGACCGCCCCAGATCCCGTACCGCTCCCGGTGGTCCAGCGCGTACCGGCGACACGGATTCCGTACTGGGCACCTGTCGCAGAGGGCGAGCGCCCGCTGGACGGCGTTCCGGTCGTCCGGGGACGGGAAGAAGGTCCTGATGTCGGAGTCTCGGCAGTTGGCCGCCCCGGACCGGTTCACCGCGGCGGGGGCTGACGGTGTGTCGGGCGCTGTCATGTCATCTCCTCCAGCTTCCTGCCGTTGGTCTCGCGCACGCGGACGGCGACGAAGACGAACGAGAGCACGGCGAAGCCCGCGTAGACGGCGTAGGTGGACGACAGGTTCCAGTCCGCCATGCGGGGGAAGCTCTCGGTGACGGCCCAGTTGGCGATCCAGTTCGCGGCGGTCGCCACCGACATCGCGGCGGCGCGGATCCTCAGCGGGAACATCTCGCCGACCATCACCCAGAGCACCACACCCCAGGAGACCGCGAAGAAGAACACGAAGGCGTGGGCGGCGACCAGCGCCACGGTGCCCTGGGTGTCCGGAATGGACAGGCCGCCGCCGCTTCCCGTCTTGTACGAGAACGCCCAGGACGCGACGGCCAGCGACACGGCCATGCCGGCCGAACCGGTCAGGGCGAGCGGCCTGCGGCCGACCCGGTCGATCAGCAGCATCGCCACGACGGTTCCGACGATGTTGACGATCGACGTGGAGAGGCTGATCAATAGCGAGCTGGCCTGGTCGATGCCCACCGACTGCCAGAGCAGCGACGAGTAGTAGAAGATGACGTTGATGCCGACGAGCTGCTGGAAGACGGCCAGTCCGATGCCGACCCACACGATCGGCAGCAGCCCGAAGCGGCCGTCGAGCAGATCGCGTACCCGCGGCTTGTGGTCGGTTTTGAGAGCGTGCTGGATCTCGGCGATGCGCTCCTCGGCGCCCGTGTACGTGCCCTGCAGATCGCGCACTACGGCGAGGGCCTCGACCTCACGACCCTTCGCGACGAGGAAGTGCGGTGACTCCGGGATGCGCAGGGTGAGGAACAGGTAGCAGAGCGCCGGTACGACAGCGGCCATGAGCATCCACTGCCAGGCGTGCAGGGCGCCCAGCGGGTTCTCGCTCCTGCCGTCGGCTCCCTGGGCGATGCCCCAGTTGACGAGCTGGGAGGCGGTGATACCGAGCACGATGGCCGCCTGCTGGAACGAGGCCAGCCGGCCGCGATGGTCGGGCGGGGCGACCTCGGCGATGTAGGTGGGCCCGATCAGCGAGGCGAGGCCGATCGCCGCACCACCCACGATGCGCCAGGCGCCCAGGTCCCAGACGGAGAAGGGCATGGACGAGCCGAGCGCGCTGATCGCGAAGAGGACCGCGGCGAGGTGCATCACGCGCCGACGGCCGACGCGGTCGGCGAGATGTCCGGCGCCGGCGGCTCCGAGGGCGGAACCGAGCAGGGCGGAGGCGACGATGGTGCCGGTCTGACTGGAGGTGACGTCGAATCGATGCTGGATTCCGGTGACGGCGCCGTTGATGACGGCACTGTCGTAGCCGAACAGGAAGCCGCCGATGGACGCGGCCGCCGAGATGTAGGTGACACGCCGGAGGTTGGTCGGGCGGAGCGCAACCCTTGAGTGGGCCCGCCCCGCGGAAGAGGCGTTCGCGGTCATGGACAAGGACTCCTTCACGGGACGGGTGCCCGACCGCGCGGGCGGGTGCACCGGTCGTAGAGGACGTGGATCGGGATGACGACTGCGCTGATGGCCGGGCACGGCTCCTCGTCCCGGTCGGCGAGCGGGCCGTCGCTCAGACGCCGACCGCCGGGGCGGCGATCAGTTCGTGGAGACGGGCGAGGTTCGCCGCGCCGACGAGGCCGGCGTCCGCTCCGACGGTGGCGGTGCGGACCTCTGCGTAGACGCGGTGCTCGCCGCCGCCGAGGGCCCGTCGGTAGGAGACCTCCGCCGGACGCCTGATCAGTTCGCCGGTGTCGCCGAGGCCGCCGCCGATGACGAGTACGGACGGGTCGAGGATGGAGGCGAGGTCGGCGAGGGCCTGGCCCAGCCAGCGGCCCGACCGGGCGAACACGTCGAGGGAAAAGGGGTCTTCGCCGAGGGCGGCCTCGGTCAGATGGCGTCCGTCGAGGCCGGCGGTGGTGCCGTCGCCCAGCGCGAGCACCGCCGCCGCGCGGGCCGGATCGGCGGCCGCCATCTCGCGGGCGCGGCGCGTGTGAGCCGCTCCGCTGGCGTACTGCTCCATGCAGCCGTACTGGCCGCAGGGGCAGCGGAGGCCCTCGGGAACCGCCCGGTAGTGGCCGATCTCGCCGGCCATGCCGAAGCGGCCGCGGAAGAGCCGGCCCCTGCTGATGATGCCTCCCCCCAGGCCGGTGCCCGCCGTGACCATCAGCATGTCGTCGTGTCCGGCGCCCGCTCCGTGGATGAACTCGCCCCATGCGGCGGCGTTCGCGTCGTTCTCGACGACGACCGGAAGCCCGGTGGCCTCCTGGACGATGTCCCGGATCTCCTTGTCGTGCCAACCGAGGTTGGGCGCGAATCGCACCGTCGAGCGGTCCGCATCCACGTATCCGGCGGCTCCGACGCCGACTGCCCGGACGTCGTCCAGGCCCTTGCGGACCTGCTGGACCGCCTCGGCGATCGCACCGGCGATCCGGTCCGGGTCACGCGGGGTGGGGATGCGCACACGGGAGACGACCTCCCCTGCGGGGTCGACCGTCCCCGCGGCGATCTTCGTGCCGCCGAGATCGACGCCGATGGTCAGACCGCCGTTCTGTTCGTTCATGCGGCACCGCCCATGCCGTCGAACCGACGGTGCGCGTGCCGGCATGTGTGTCCGCTTGACCGTTGCAGGCTGACGAAAGCGAGAGACATGGTGTGTTTCCTCACGTTGCGATGCCGTGTGAAGGCGATGGTTTCGCCGTCGGTCCGGCTACTGGCTCAGCTTCCGCAATCCGGTGGCGAGTCGCATGAGTCATTCGACTGCGATCGGCTGTTGCCGCTCGTTGTGTCACACACGCGCCCCTCGCCTTGTCTTGCTAGGGAAGCAAGTCCGATCGGATGGAGGCGTGACACGGTGTTGGACAACGAAGCAATGAGCGGGGTCGACGAGCACGGGGGCCAGGACGGGACCGGGCCCAGGATGCTGGCGGACATCAAGCCGCCCTTCGTACCGGAGGGAGCCTCGGCGATGACCGTGGTGGTCGAGTGGCCTCCGGGACACCCCGGCACGCCACCGCACCGGCACTCGGGGCCGTGTTTCGGCTACGTCACCGAAGGCGCCGTCCGGTGGGAACTCGAAGGCGAGCCCGAGCGGGTGATCAAGGCCGGTGAGACGTTCTGGGAGCCCGGCGGTGACGTGATCCATTACCAGAACGGCAACGCCCTGTCGGACACACCGGCCAAGTACGTGGTCATCATGCTGTGCGCGCCCGGCCGGCCGATGCTCACGCTGGTCGACGAGGAGGAGCTGGAGAAGCGGTCCCACCTGCGCGCTCCCCGGCCCTCGGCCGACTGAACCACCGCCCGGAGACGAGGAGTCCGCCGCACCAGTTCTCGAAGGGGGCCACCGTGGCCGAAAACGGGTCGATGCCATGCACGACCGAGGTGCTGGTAGGACGCGACCGGGAACTGGAGCTGCTTCGGTCGTACGTCGACCAGGTGCTCGGGCGCGGTGGGGTGCTGGTGCTGACCGGGGAGCCGGGCGTCGGCAAGTCCGTGCTGCTGGATGCCGCAGCGACGGCGGCGACTGCGGCCGGTGCGCTGGTCCTGCGCTCCGACGGGGTCGAGTTCCTCGCGGATCTGAGCTTCGCCGGGCTGAACCACGTACTCGAACCCCTGCTGCACGGGTACGGCGGTCTCGACCCGGTGCACCGCGAGGCACTGTCAGTGGCGCTGGGCGGAGGTGACGGTGCCCCGGTGGATCGGCTGGTCCTCTACGGGGCCGTCCTGGCGCTGCTCCAGCGGGCGGCGAGCAGCCGTCCGGTCCTGTTGGTCATCGACGACCTGCAGTGGGTCGACCGGGCCAGCGCCGCCGCGCTGGCGTTCGTGGCGCGGCGGCTGGTCGGGAGTCGAGTGGGCCTTCTCGCCGCCTGCCGTCCAGGGTTCGAGAGTTTCTTCGAACGCGCCGGACTTCCCGAGCTCATCGTGCCCCCGCTGGACGAAAGAGCGGCCGCTGGCCTGGTCGGCACCCGCTTCCCGCTGCTAGCCGGGCGGGAGCTGCGGCGGGTCCTCGCGCAAGCCCGGGGCAATCCGCTGGCACTGCTGGAACTGCCGGCCGCGCTCGGCGACGCGCGAGGCACCTCGGGAGTGGTGCTGTCCGAGGTGCTCCCGCTCAGCCGTCGGCTGCAGGACCTGTATGCCTCCAGGGTCGCGGAGATGCCTGCCCCCACCCGCCGACTGCTGCTTCTGGCCGCGCTGGAGGGCGGCGGCGATCTGTCGGTGCTGCGGGCCGCCGCCGGCCAGGACGTGCTGTCCCTTCTCGCCCCCGCGGAGCGGGCTCAGCTGCTGCGGATCGAGCACCGAGGACCCGGGCGGCTGTCCTTCCACCATCCGCTGATCCGCGCGACCGTCGTGTCGGGCTCGACCAGCGGTCAGCGGCTGGACGCCCACCGCGCTCTGGCCGAGGCGCTGACCGGACAACCCGATCGCCGAGCCTGGCACCTCGCCGAGGCCACGCCCGATCCGGACGAGCAGGTCGCAGCGCTTCTGGAGCACACCGCCCACCAGGTCCGCAGGCGCGGCGACGCCGTCGGCGCGTTCAACGCGCTGGTACGGGCCGCGGACCTCACGCCCGGTCCCGCGGACCGCGGCAGACGGCTGGCCGAAGCCGCCTTCGTGGGCGCGGACGTCGCCGGCGAACTGCGCACTGCGGCCGAACTGCTCGTGGAGGCCCGACGCGCCGACCCCGAGTTGCGGGGGTCGTTGCGCGCGGCGGCGGCCGCCTCCCAGGTGCTGCTCAACCGCGACGGTGACGTCAACACCGCGCACCGGCTGCTCGTCGGTGCGATCACCACCCGCGAATCCCGGTCCGACGGCGACGACGAGGCGCTCTTCGAGGCGCTGTGCACCCTGCGCAGGGTCTGTTTGTGCGCGGGCAGACCCGAGCTCTGGAACGCGTATCACGCCGCCATGTCACACCTGTCCGTGCCGATGCCTCCCCTGCAGGAACTGCTCGGTGATGTCTACTCCGATCCGGCACGCTCCTCCGCGTCCGCCCTCGGCCTGCTCGACGCGGTGATCCACGACCTGCATCGGGAGACGGACCCGAGCCGGATCGAACGGGTCGCGATGGCGGCACTGTTCGTGGACCGGGCGACGGGGTGCCGTGCGGCGCTCTGGCACGTCGTCGAGAACGGTCGCGAAGGCGGCGCGGTCGCCTCCGCTCTCATGGCGCTGGTGGTGCTGTGCCTGGACGACTTCATGACGGGACGGTGGGACGAGTGCGGCCGTCTCGCCGAGGAGGGGCTGGCGCTGTGCGAGGCCCACGGCTACCAGATGCCGGCCCAGCAGTTCCATCGGGCCCTGGGCCTGCTGGCCGCGGCGCGCGGCGACGACGACGGCACGGTACGGGGCCTGGCACAGGAGATCACGGAGTGGGCGGTGCCCCGCGGAGCCCGGACCGTCGAGCACTTCGCGCGTCACATGACGGCCCTGGCCGCCCTGGGACGCGGTGACCACGAGGAGGCCTACCTCGAAGCGACAGCGATCAGCCCTTCGGGAGAGCTGGCCGCGCATGCCCCGCTGGCCTTGTGGGTTCCCATGGACCTCGTGGAAGCCGCTGTCCGCAGCGGACGCCGAGCCGAGGCACTCGCCCATGTCGCCGTGATGCGCCAGACGGGCCTGCCCGCCATCTCCGGCCGGCTGGCACTGGTCACCGCGGGTTCGGCCGCGATGGCGGCCCCCGAGGACCGGGCCGCCGAAGCCTTCGAGGAAGCGCTCGCCGTTCCCGGTGCCGAGCGCTGGCCATTCGACCTGGCGCGAGTCCGGCTGGCCTACGGGCAGCACCTGCGTCGCGCGCGGGCCGCGAAGGAAGCCGGAACGCATCTCGCCGCCGCCTTGCAGACCTTCCGCCGTCTGGGGGCCACTCCCTGGGTCGCACGGGCGGCCGAAGAGCTGCGGGCCACCGGTCGTACCGCCACTCGGGGGGTCCACCGGAATCCGGTGACGAGCCCTCTCACGGAGCAGGAACTCCAGATCGCCTCGCTCGCGGCCGCCGGACTGACCAACAAGCAGATCGGGGAACGCCTGTTCCTCTCCCACCGAACCGTGGCGGCCCACCTGCACCGGATCTTCCCGAAGCTCGGCATCACCTCGCGGGTGACCCTCGGCGAGGCCCTCACCGCACAGGCCCTCACCCCCCGGGAAGAGACGCGAGCGCGTCCCTGAGCGCCGCGCGTGAGGCGATGCCGAGCTTCGGGAACAGCTGGTAGAGGTGCGAACCGACGGTTCGGGGCGAAAGGTGGAGACGTTCTCCGATCTGCTTGTTGGTCAGTCCGGCGGCCGCGAGCGCGGCGATCTCCTGCTCTTGTGGAGTGAGGGTCACGGAACCGTTCTTCGCTCCGCTCCGGGACCGGTAGGTGGCACGGAGTTCTCCCGTGGCCCGGTCGGCCCACGGCCGGGCGCCCAGGTGCTCGAACACCTCGGCCGCCGCGTCCAGTTGGGCTCGGGCCTCCGTCACGAAGCGCATGCGCCTCAGGCGCTCCCCGTAGGCCAGCCGGATCCGCGCCAGATCGAAGGGCCAGTCCTGCGCTCCGGGGACCGCCAGCGCCTGCTCGAAACACCCGACCACGCTGTCATCGGGTGCGACCAGCGCGGCCGAGCCGGCCACCAGCAGCGCAAGCCGCGGAGAGAGGGCAGCGACCCCGGCCTCCCGCAACGCACGCACGTGTGCCCTCGCCTCTGCGGTGCGCCGGGTGTGCACCGCCGCTTCCACCAGGTCCATGCAGACCCACAGTGCGCATGGGGCGTGGGACTCGAGTCGGCCCGCGGGGCTGATCGCCACGGCGTGGCGGTATGCGCGTTCGTAGTCGCCAGCACCGAGCTCGACGAGGACCCTTGCATGGTCGGCGTAGGCCGCCGCCGCCAGAACGCCCCGAGGCACGGCCCACTGCGTGATCCGGTCGGCCGCGCTCCGGCTCTCTTCGAAGTGCCCGCGGACGGCGTCGAGCAGGGCCTGGTGGTACGTGAAACACCAGGAGAAGAAGGGGTATTGGCGCTCCTCACATATATGCAGACCCTCGGCGGCCAGCATTCCGGCCTCCTCCCACCGGCCTGCTGGGAAGTCCTGTAGGCACAGCTGCATGAGCGCGTCGATGTGCCGGCGTACGTGGCCGCCCCGGCGTCCTCGGCGGACCATGTCCCAGGATGCCTCCCGGGGTTCCGTGAGCCGGTCGGGGTGAACGGTGGCCATCTGCGGCGGTGCCGCCGGCTTCAACCGGCCGAGGACCGCGTGGAAAGGCTTCCACAAGGCATCCCGGCCACCGGCCCAGCACACCAGCCGCAGCATGTGCAGCGCCTCGATGAGGGCGTCGTCCTGGGCGCCATGTCCGTGGCTGCCGGTCTCGACGGCCTCCACCAGGAGGCGGTGAACCATGTCGAGGTCGCCGTCACCGCCGTTGAGCAGGAGGAGTGCCGCCGTCGCGGCGGTCAGCGGCGACCGGGTGACGTCCGGATCCGCGCACCGCGCGCGGTCGACAAGCTCCGAGGCCGCACGCAGCTCACCGGTCGCGTCGGCGCACAGATGGGCGGCCCGGGTCAGTCGGCGTGCGCGGTCCGCGGGACGCGGGCTCAGTTCGGCGGCCCTGGTGAAGGTGCCGACCGCTGCCGTGGCGTCGCCTCGCCGGGCGGCGCGGTGCCCGGCCTCCTCCAGCAGGGCGGCGACACGCTCCTCGGGGACCAGGGTTGCCCGGCCCAGATGCCAGGCCCGACGCTCGGGAACCGCCGCGCGGATATCGGCGAGCACGCGATGGGCCTGGCAGCGCTCGCTCAGGGTGCTGGTCTCGACGACCGCGGCCCTCGTCAGCGGATGCCGGAAGACGATCCGGCGGTTCGTCCCGTCATAGGCGATCAGACGGTCCGATTCCACCGCTGACAGCGCCGCGAGCACCTTCGGGCCGTCCGGTCCGGCATGGAGGACGCCCGGGTCTCCGGTGCCGTCGAGGGCGAGGAGCAACAGGAGCCGGCGCGATTCGGCCGGCAGAAGGGCCACGCGCGACGCATGGCGGCTCCGAGGACGCGGGGAGAGGGGCAATACGTCGTGCAGATCGGTGAGCGCGTCGCGTTGGGGGCCGCTCATCGCGGCGGGCAACTCAACGAGCGCCAGCGGGTTGCCCTGCGCCTGTTCCAGGACACGCTCCCGCACCGGTTCGGCCAGCCCCGGAAAACGGCCCCTGAGCAGTTCTGCCGCCGCATCGCGATCCAGCGGTGGCACCTCGTACTCGGTGAGCCCGGCTCGGTCGAAGGAGGTCTCGGTTCCCGATCTGCAGGCGGCGAGGAATCCGATACGGCTGCCCGCCGACCGACGGGCGACGAAGCCCAGCACCACCGAACTGGCCCGGTCGAAACCGGCGAGGTCGTCCACGGCGATGAACACGGGCCGTTCGGTTGCCGTCCGGTGCAGCAGAAAGATCACCGAGTCGGCGACGTGATGCCCGTCGGACACCGGATCGCCCCCGTAGCCGAGCGCACTGCGCAGCACCCTCCTGTGTGGGTCCGCCAGGCGCTCGATCCGATCGTTCAGCGGCAACAGCAACTGGTGAAGACCGGCGTAGGCGAGTTCGGCCTCGGACCGGACACCGGCGGCCCGGAGAACCCGGGCACCCTCCTCGGACATGACCCTGGCGACCTCACCGAGCAGCACGCTCTTGCCCACACCCGGCTCTCCGGACAGCAGCAGGGCACGGCCCGCGGCCGAGCCCTGCCCGAACAGCGCCGTGATCTCCCGGAGTTGCCGCACACGCCCCACCACCTCAAGGGGCTGACCGGTGTCTGCGGAAGGAGTCCGGGGCGACCGTTCGACGCGCGAGCCGAGTGACATGGGTACTCCGTACGTTTGCGCTCGTCCTTCCCACCTCACGGCGGGGGGCTTGAGCTCACCGTGCACCGGCCGGAGAGGCCAAACATCAGTCACGTGACTGCGCGGCGACTCCCGGGTCATTTGACTGATGGTGCCGACCCACGGGGGCCGCGCAGAATCGTGATGTCACTGAATCACACGAGTGGACGCGAGGCGCAGCACACCGTGTGTTCTTCGATCCCCCTTGATCCCAGCGATTTACGAGCGGTGATGTGATGAGAGAAACCGACAGTTGCACTCCGGTGGTGTGCCGGATGCTGGTCCGCCTGATCGTCGCCGAGGGAGTGGACCGGCCCGTGATGCTTGACCTGTCCTACGACCGAGCAGATCCCTACGCGGTGTCCCTGACGTTCCACATGTACACCGACACGACCGTGCGTTGGGTGGTCGGCCGTGAACTCCTCCTGGACGGGCTGGAGAAGCTCACCGGCGTCGGCGACGTCCAGATCTGGCCCTGCCGGGACCCGCGGTCGGACAGGGTGCACATCGCGCTGTGCCCGTGTCCGGAGGAGAGGGCCGTCGTCGTGACCGCCCCGGCGCGAGCACTGGGGAGCTTCCTGCGCCGAACCTTCGCGTTGGTGCCCCCTGGTACCGAGGAGTGCCACCTGGACATGGACGGAGCTGTCCACCAACTCCTGGGCGGTCCCGGTGAGTCGCTCCGATAGGGGCCGTCCGGTCCGGATGGGCCGGTGCCGTACGACGTCGCGGACCCCGCCCTCGGCGCACAGGCACCCCGCCTATCTCGAGGTACAGAAGGAGCGCGCCGAGGACGTCCAGTTGCGGATCGCCGACTGGATCACGCGGTTCGCCGGATCGATGTGGTTCGTCTACATCCACGTGGTCGTGTTCGCGGCATGGATGGTGGGGACGGAGAAGAGCCCGTGGCCGACGCTCACGCTGATCGTCTCGCTCGAAGCCATCTTCCTGTCCACGTTCGTGATGATCGGCCAGAACCGGCAGGCCGAGTTCACCCGTAAGAAGGCCGACCACGACTACGAGGCGCAGGAGCTCGAACTGCGTCACAACACGCACCTCACGGAACTCGTCCACACGCTCACCGTCGAGATCCACAAAGCGGTGAACGCCGCGGCCGCAAGCGGGACGGACACCGGCGCGAACGCCGAGCAGATGCCCACCGCTCCGGCCTGAGTCACCGATGCATGTCACATCGGCCCGGCCTGCGCGGTCTACATGGTGACGGACAACAAGCAGAGGCAGTCATGCGAGAGATTCTGATCGTCGGCGGCGGCTACGCGGGCTTCTACACCGCCTGGGGCCTGCAGAAGAAGCTGCGTCCGGGCGAGGCTCGGGTCACGGTCGTCGACCCGCGCCCGTACATGACCTACCAGCCCTTCCTTCCCGAGGTGGCGGCCGGTTCGGTGGAGGCACGTCACGCCGTCGTGTCGCTGCGGCGGCACCTGCGTGGCACCCGGCTGATCTCGGGCACCGTGACCGGGATCAGCAACGCGGACCGTACGGTGACCGTCCGCCCGGTACACGGCGACGCCTACGCGCTCCACTACGACGTCCTCGTCGTCACGGCGGGCGCGGTGACCCGCACCTTCCCCATTCCCGGACTCGCGCAACAGGCCATCGGCCTCAAGCACGTGGAAGAGGCCGTGGCCATCCGTGACCGGCTGTTGACCGCGTTCGACCAGGCCGCGTCGCTGCCGGTCGGCCCCGAGCGGCGAAAGCTGCTCACCGTCACGTTCGTGGGAGGCGGGTTCTCAGGCGTCGAGGGCTTCGGTGAACTGCTGTCGCTGGCGGCCGCGATGCTCAGGTCGTATCCGGAACTGACCGTCGGCGACCTGTCCTTCCACCTGGTCGAGGCCCGGGGCCGCATCCTGCCAGAGGTGAGCGACAGGCCGGGTGCCTGGGTGGTGCGCCACCTGGAACGCCGCGGCGGACACGTCCATCTGAACACGCAACTGCTGTCCGCCGAGGACGGTCACGTCGTCCTCTCCGACGGAACGGAGTACGACTCCGAGCTGATCGTCTGGGCGGCCGGCAACGCCGCGAACCCCGTCGTGCACAACCACACGGACCTGCCGCTCGACGAGCGCGGTCTGCTGCTGGCCCGCGCCGATCTGCGCGTGGGCACCGACGCCGAACCCGTACCGGACGTGTGGGCCGCCGGCGACGACGCGTCCGTCCCCGACCTGGCCTCGCCGGTGCCGGGCGCGCGCACGGTGCCGAACGCCCAGCACGCCGTGCGGCAGGGCAGACGTCTCGCCAAGAACCTGGTGGCCGACCTGCGCGGGCGGCGCGTGCGGAACTACCGCCACGGCAGCCTGGGTGTGGTGGCGACGCTGGGGCTGGGGCGGGGGATCTTCCAGTACAAGGGCATCGTCATCAAGGGGTTCCCGGCGTGGCTGATGCACCGGGGCTACCACGTGCTCGCGGTGCCCAGCTGGGAACGCAAGATCCGCGTTCTGGCCGTCTGGCTCACCGCCGCCCTGACAGGCCGGGATCTCGTGTCCCTCGCCTCCGTCCAGCACCCGCGGGACGCCTTCGTCACGGGTGAGGTGACGCAGAACCCGAGCGCCGGCCGTGCGAAGGAAGGCAGCACACCATGACCATGTGGGGTTCTCGTTTCCATCGGGGGTACGCCGTGGCCGCACGCGAGGAGGCCGCACGGGGCCTGCCCGACATCGAGGGCTTCCTGTACCGGGAGGCTCACAGCGGAGCGGCACTCCGCCGCGTCGCGGACTTCACCGCACGCGTGGAGGGGCTCACCCCCGAGCAGAAGCAGGACATCGCGCAGTGGTACGTCGACGAGCAGAAACATGTCGCGCACATGGTGACGGATCACATCGCCGAGCGCACGGACGCGCTGGAGGCGCGGCACCACGTCAGGATCCGGCACTGGCTGCGGGGAACACTCACCGGGATGGCGCTGATCACCCTGGCGATGACCGCGTGCGTCGTGGTGATCCTCGGCTCGTCCCGGTGACCGCCCAGGGCCGGGGCTGTCCTAGGAACGCCCGGTGCGGTACAGCCCCCTGCCGGCACGCCGGACGCGGGAGGAGGCGACGAGGCGGTCGAGTGTGCTGCGGACCGCGTTGATGCTTCCGCTGTCGGCGTCACGGCCGAGCGCCGCCGCGACGTCACGGGCCCGTACCTCGACGTCACCGGCCTCGGCGAAGTACGCCAGGATCTGCTCGGTGAGCTTTCCGTACTGCTTGTCCGCGTCGGTGTCCATCTGAGGAGCGGGATCCGGAGCCGGCGTGCCCAGCGCGCTCTCGAGAGCCCCGAGGGCCCTCTGTACCGAGCCGAGATGTGCGACGACCGCCGCCAACTCCCTTTCCAGCGCCTGCTTGTGGAACTGCAGCCGGGTCAGTTCCTCCTGAAGGCCCTCGGCGGTGACCTCGATGCTGTGTGCCGTACGGCTCGCGGAGACCATCGGTACTTCCCTCCTCAACCCTTGCCGACATCCTATGCAGCGCTTGGCGTGTCAGACAGAGCATCTCAGTGTCTCGAACAGTGGCATTTCGCAGGTCCGTGAAACACATCGTCCATTTCTGTCACAAGCGCGGGTCGATCACGGTCCATGCAGCGGATGAACCGTAGCAACGGAGGCCAATGGATCATGTATGTCGAACCGTTTCCCACCACCTCACCCGACGACCTCGAGGACGCTGTCGCCGTCTTCCTGCACCACCGCAGGCGCCTCTTCGGGATCGCCTACCGCATACTCGGCTCCACGGTCGAGGCCGAGGACGTGGTCCAGGAGGTATGGCTGCGCTGGCAGAAGACCGACCGCTCGGTGGTGGTGAGTCCTGCGGCTTTCCTGTCGAGCGCGACGACCCGCCTGGCCATCAACGTCGCTCAGTCGGCACGCGTGCGTCGGGAGACGTACATCGGACCGTGGCTGCCGGAACCCGTCGACACCAGCGCGGACCCCGCGATCGGTGCCGAGCACGTGGAGACGGTGGAGTTGGCCCTGCTGCTGGTGTTGGAGAAGCTGACTCCCGTCGAGCGCGCCGCCTATGTACTGCGCGAGGCGTTCGACTACGCCTACACCGAGATCGCCGACATGCTCGACGTCAGCCTCGTCAATGTGCGGAAGATCGTCAGCCGCGCTCGTCGGCATCTGCTGGACGAACGGCGGGAGACCGTGGACGCGGCTGAGCACCGCCTTCTCCTCAGCACCTTCGTCTCAGCGGCCAGAACAGGAGACGTCGCGTCACTGGAAGCCCTGCTCGCGCCCGATGTCGTCAGCCTCTCCGACGGCAACGGCATGCGGGGCTGTGCCCGGGTGCCTGTGCTGGGCCGTGCCCGGGTGGCCCGGCTCGCGGCCTATCGGCAGTTGTGGCGGGAGGCGGTGCCCGAGCTGGTCGACGCCAACGGGGCTACGGGCGTGCTGGTCCGCCGGGACGGCCGTACGGTCGCCTTCATGACCGCGGCCGCCTCGAAGCACGGCGTTCACCAGGTGCTGTGGGTGTTCACACCGAGCAAGATCGCCGCCTTCCTGGATTCCCGTTCCCGCGCCGCGCTCACCCCTGGTCCCACGTAGGGCGGTGGTTCCAGGACCGCAGTTTGTCGGGGTTGAGCATGACCCAGACCTGGGCCACACGGTCGTCCGAGACGTCGAGGCTGATGACGGCGGCGACCTGGCGGTCGTAGTGGGCGACGAGGCCGGTCCGGCCGTTGACGGAATGGGGGGTCAGGGTGGTGTGCGGGCTTCGGGCCAGGAGCGTCAGGAGGCTGTCGGCGACCGGCCGACAGCCGTGGACCGGCCCGGTCAACGCCCGTACCTTGCCGCCCCCGTCGAAGAACGCCGTCGCGTCCGGGCACAGCAACGACGTGAGCAGTTCCCCGTCCTCGGTGACGCATGCCCGGCGCACTGCGTGCGCTACGGCGTCGTGCTGCTGCGGTGTCGTGGCCCGGGTGCGGCGCAGACACAGCCACTGCCTGGTCCGTGCGGCGAGTTCGGCGAGTTCCGGCTCCGGACGGCCCACGATGCCGGCGACCGTGGCCGGGGCCATCCCGAAGGCACGGAACACGAACGCGGCGCGCTCGGCGGTGGACAGGGACTCCAGGGCGTTCAGCACGACCCGGTCGGCCTCCTCCTCCACCGCCGACGGCTGTGCCCCATGCCCCTCCTCGTGACCTGCCGTGTCCCGGCCGGCCCGTGCGAGGCAGTCCAGGCAGATCCCGCCCACGGTCTTCGCCAGCCAGGACCGGGGGACGCCGACCTGCCCACGCGCAGCGTCGGACAGCCCGTACCACCGGTGATACGCCTCGTCGACGACGCTCTCCGCCGCGCCCAAGTCACCCAGCATCCAGTGGGCGACATCGAGCAGGAACCGGCGTTCCTCCCACAGCTCGTCGATCGGCACCGCGTCGCTCTGGTCCACAGGGCATCCTCGCTCTCGCTCGCACTGCCCCGCACGCGGCAGGGGCGTCGGCTCACCACGTAAGACCGGGAACTGCCGGATGGTGTGACACGGGCTCGTCGCGGCCGCGTGTCACACATACGGCGGCTGCCCGGTCTTACAGGACAAGACTGCACTTTCTCCCTTGACTGCCGAACGAGGTGACCATGCCGTGGAATGGCGTGAACGGGCAGCGTGTCTGCGCGTAGATCCCGAGCTTTTCTTCCCCGTGTCCAACAGCGGTCCCACCCTTCGGCAGATCGACGAGGCGAAGGCCGTCTGCGGCGGTTGTCCCGTCGCGGAGCAGTGCCTCGACTGGGCCGTACAGGTGGGGCTCGTGGACGGCATCTGGGGCGGAACAACGGAAATCGAGCGCCGGGCCATGCGAGGAATCGAGACCCGGGTGGCCGTGCAATGAACAAGGGAGAAAGAGTCGCCGAATGGGCCGACGGGAGAGTGGGCGTCCGCCGACCGGTCAGAGGAAGAGCACGACGGGCGTTTCCGGACCACTGGTCCTTCCTGCTGGGGGAAATCTGCCTCTACAGTCTCGTCGTTCTCATCGTCACGGGCGTGTATCTGACCTTCTACTTCCATCCGTCGATGAAGGAGGTGCAGTACAACGGGAGTTACGCACCGCTACGCGGTCAGATGGTGTCGGAGGCCTTCGACTCGACCATGCACATATCCTTCGACGTCCGCGGCGGTCTGCTGATCCGGCAGGCCCATCACTGGGCGGCACTGGTCTTCGTCGCCGCGATACTCGCCCACATGATGCGGGTGTTCTTCACGGGCGCCTTCCGCAAACCCCGCGAACTCACCTGGCTGATCGGCTTCCTGTTGTTGGTCCTCGCCATGTTCGGCGGGCTGACGGGATACGACCTCCCGGACGACCTGCTTTCCGGAACCGGCCTCGCCGTGGTGAACGGAACGATCCTGTCCGTTCCGATCGTCGGGACGTACCTGTCGATGTTCCTGTTCGGAGGCGAGTTCCCCGGCAACGATCTGGTGGCCCGCTTCAACACCATCCATGTGCTGATCATCCCCGGCCTCATGGTGGGACTGCTGACCGCCCATCTGGCCCTGATGCTCTACCACAGGCACACCCAGTACCCCGGGCGTGGACGTACCGACAGCAATGTCGTGGGCGTGCCGGCCAAGGTACGCGTCGTCAAGTCCTCCGGGTATTTCCTGCTGGTGAGCGGTGCCGTCTTCGTCATGGCCGCGATCGCACAGATCAACCCCGTCTGGCAGTACGGGCCTTACCGTGCCGACCAGGTTTCTGCCGGGTCGCAGCCCGACTGGTACATGGGCGTGGCGGACGGCCTGCTTCGGGTGATGCCGGGCTGGGAAGTCGACTTCTGGGGTCATACCCTGGCGCTCGACAACCTGATTCCGTTGTCGGTGGGGGTCGGCCTCTTCCTCGCCCTGGGCGTGTATCCGTTCATCGAGACCTGGGCGACCGGTGACACCCGCGCGCACAGTCTTCTGGACCGGCCACGTAACCGGCCCGTCCGAACGGCACTTGGTGTCGCATGGCTCAGTTTCTATCTGGTCTCCCTGATCGGGGCCGCGAACGACATCATCGCGATCCGTTTCCATGTTCCGGTCGAGTCCGTGACGTGGGCGGTCCGAATCGGACTCCTCGTGGTGCCTGTCGCGACCTATGTGCTGACCAAACGAATGGCACTCGGCCTGCAACGCGGCGACCGCGGCAAAGTGTTGCACGGACGTGAGACCGGCATCATCAAGCGCATGCCGGACGGCGAATTCGTCGAGGTGCACGAGCCGCTGCGCCCTGAGCAACTCCACGTCCTCACCCAACACGAGCAGTACAGTCCGATCGGTCCCGGTGTCGGCCTTTCACAGCGGCTGCGTTCCCGGGTCAGCCGGATCCTTTACGGAGAAGGCACACAGATCATCAAGCCGACCCTGCAGGAGTACCAGGCGCTGCACAAGGGTCACGCCGACGACCATGCCTAGGCCGATGCCGCCTCGCCTGCGAGCCGTATCGTGCGGATCTCCTTGCGGGAGGTGATGCCGAGCTTCGAGAACACCTTGCGCAGATGCCATTCCACCGTGTGGGGGCTGATGAACAACTGGGCGCCGACCTCGGAATTCGTGAGACCGTCCCGGACCAGGCGGGCGATCTGCTCCTCCTGAGGGGTGAGGGTCACATGCGCCGCAGCGGGATGCTTGCGGACCCTCGCTCCCGTCGCCCGGAGTTCGCGGCGCGCCCGCTCGGCGAAGGCCCCGGCTCCGATGTGACCGAGCATGTCGTGCGCGATGCCCAGTTGGGCGCGGGCGTCGGCTCGGCGGTTCTCGCGGCGCAGCCATTCCCCGTACAGCAGGTGGGTCCGGGCGAGGTCCATCCGCACGCCCGCGGCACCGAGCCGCTCGATCGCCTCTCGGTACAGGGCATCGGGGACCTGCCCCTCACTCACCAGAGCACGGACGCCGGCCGCGGTGCCGAGAGCCCACTCGGTACCGGCGGCCTGCGCCATGTCGGTGATTCTGCGCACCGCCGCGGCCGCGTCCCCGGGTCTGCCCAGTCGTACGGAAGCCTCGACCAGTTCGACCGTGGACTGGAGGGACAGGCCGAGTTCCTGCGGGTTCTCGCAGCCCCGCAGAGCGGCCGTATACGCCTCCGCGTACCTGCCGAGGCCGTTGTAGAGCACCGCCGCGGCCCACTGCGTGGCGGTCTCCACCTTGCCTTCCCCGCGCAGGAGGAGATCCTGGGTGACCGCTGCGATCGCCTGCTGGGTCGCGGCCTCCCTGCCCTTCCAGGGCTCGACCACCAGCGCGCTGTAGTGCGCGAAGAAACTGCTGCCGGTCGCCTCGCCGATCGCCGTCGCCTCCGCGACCAGGGAGCCGGCTCCGGCGAGATCACCGGCGAAGACCCGGTTGGACAGACGGAGCAGGAGCGCCGACGGCAGCACCGACAGGGCCCCCGTCCCGCGTGCGAGGTCTACCAGGCGTGCCGAGAGGACGGACCAGCTCTCGAAGTCCCAGGTGCTGTGGGCGAGGCGGCACGCGAGGGGGAGCCAGCCGAGCCCCTCCGTGGGAGAGATCCCGCCATCGCGGAACGCGGCCAGAGCCTGGTGCAGCATCGGCGTGCCCGCTGCGTAGCCCTCTGTGGTCAGCAGCGCCTGGCCGTCCAGAAGGAGATCGTCGCGTGTCGGTTCGGCGGGCGTGGGCGTCGCGAGAATGGCCCGGGCCACTTCGAGGATCCCCTCGCCGTTCGGCAGGCGACCGGCGGTGAGGGCCGCGTAGATCGCGTCCCGGTATGTCTCACGGGCGAGCCCGGCGTCGAGCGGCTCGAGTCGTCTGGCCGCTTCGAGCAGCAGCGGCAGGCCGGCACCGGCGCTGTGGGAGGCGGTCATGATCCGACCGCGCAGCAGGGTCGACCGAGCGGCTCCGAGGTCGTCGAGGGGGCCCAGTTCGGCCGCGCCCGCCAGTTCCCGCGCCGCGTCGAAAGCACCGGCCTGGTATTTGGCGTGTGCCGCCGCCAGCGCCCTGTCTCCACGGCGCGTGGGGTCGGGCGTCAGCTGGGCGGACCAGTCGAGGAAGGCCGCCGCCGCGGCGACTCCGCCGCGTGCCTGCGCCCGCTCCGCGGAACGCTCCAGCTCGGCGGCCACAGCCTCGTCGGGTCCCACCGTCGCACGCGCCAGATGCCACGCCCGACGGTCCGGGTCGAGCCGGGCGTCGGTCACGTCCGCCAGGGCTCTGTGCACCTCGCGCAGGTCGTTCGGACTCGCCGCTCGATAGGCCGCGGAACGCACCAGCGGGTGCCGGAAGCGCGCCCAGGCACCGAGGGTGATCATTCCCGACGCCTCGGCGTCCGCCGCGGCCGCGTCCACGGCGATTCCCAGCTGCTCGGCCGCACGCCTGAGCAGGGTCGCGTCGCCGACCGGCTCGGCGGCGGCGATGCACAGCAGGCGTTGGGTCTGGGCCGGCAGCGCCTGGACACGGCGGAGGAAGTCCTGCTCGAGCCGGTTCGACACCGGCCCCGCGCTGGGGCGCCCGGAGCCCCCGGCCGGGTCCAACGCGGTGAGAACATGCGGCAGTTCGAGTAGGGCAAGTGGATTGCCGCGGGTCTCCGCGACGATGCGGTCACGCACTCGGCGGTCGAGCGGTCCGGTGACGACGGAGGCCAGGAGTGTCCGGGAGTCGTCCTCGAACAGCCCGCCCACGGGCATCTCGGGAAGGCCGGTGAACATCTCACCGGTGGTCGGCTCGCGCACGGCGACGGCGAGCACGACCGATTCCGCGAGCAGTCTGCGGGCGACGAACTCCAGGGTCTGTGCCGAGACCCTGTCCAGCCACTGCGCGTCGTCGACGACGCAGACCAGGGGCTCGCTCCCGCCGGCCTCGGAGAGGAGACTCAGCGTGGCCAAGCCCACCAGGAACCGGTCGGGCGCGGCCCCGACGTGCAGCCCGAACGCCGTGCGCAAGGCGTCGCGTTGAGGCTCCGGCAGGTTGTCGAGTCCCGAGAGCAGTGGCGCGCAGAGCTGGTGCAGGCCGGCGTAGGAGAGCTCCATCTCGGACTGCACGCCGACGGCAATGACGGTACGGAATCCGGTGGCGCGCCCCCGCAGGTACGTCAGCAGCTCGGTCTTCCCGATCCCCGCCTCACCCCTCAGGACCAGGACCCCGCTGCGCCCGTCCCTGGCGCCCGCCAGCAGGTCGTCGAGGGCCCGCCGCTCGTCCCGCCTGTCAAGGAGTCCGGCTCCGGAACCGCTGCTCGTCATGGCCGTCTCCCACGTCAGATCCTCCCGGCGGTGCGTCGGCCGGTGCATTGCCGGATCACTGCAGCCGTGGTGCGGCCGTGGCGAGCCGCGCCCATCGTAAACGGCTGCGAAAAGCGGAGAACTTCCGACGTCGAGTGCATGTGGTGGATCGAGTGCCGCCCGGAACGACGGTCGGGACAGGCCCCGGCCACGGATCTGCCACGGCACGACCACGCACTCCCCTACGGCCTTCCAAGGGCGCGCCGGGCAGCCCTCCGGAGCGACATTGATGCCGGCTGCCTTCGAGCTGCTGACCTACGGAGCAGAGGAGCCGGACGTGGACACACATCTGACCGAGACCTGGCAGAGCCGGGCAACGACGGGCACGTCCGTCATCGCGCTGGACGACGCGACCTGGGTGTTCGTGCGGGCCAGGCCCGGGCTGCTCACCCTCGCCAGGCAGATCGTCGGGAACGCGCACGACGCGGAGGACGTCATCCAGGAGACGTGGCTGCGGTGGCAGGGTGCCGACCGCACGGCTGTCACCAACCCGTCGGCACTGCTCAGGACGACCGCCGTCCGGCTGGCCATCAACGTCGTCCAGTCCGCCTGGAAGCGCCGGGAGTCCTGTGCCGACCCCTCGCTCCCGGAGCCGGTGGACCACCACGCGGGCCCCGAAGCGGTGGCCGAGCGTCAGGACGCCATGGAACGAGCGGTACTCCTGTTGATGGAGACCCTTACTCCGAGGCAACGTGCCGCGTACGTCCTGAGGGAGGGGTTCGGCTGCCCGTACGACCGGATCGCCGAGATCCTGCACCTCAGTGTCGTCAACGCCAGGCAGCAGGTCGCCCGTGCCCAGCGGCGTCTCACCGGGGACCACCGAAGCCAACCGGTCGACTCCGTCGCGCACCGGCGGCTCGTTCAGGCGTTCTTCTCGGCAGCCCGGACCGGCGACCTCGGGCATCTGGAAAGGGTGCTGTCCACCGATGCGAGCGGCCTTCGGTGACCGCTGCGGCAGGTGCCGGCGGCCTGGTCTCGCGCGGATCAGCATTTCGTCGACGGTGAGGTTTCCGGGGAAGATCAGCGGCAGGCGGAATGCCGGTTCAGCGCCGTCGAGACAACATTCATGCGCTCGCCGAGATCCGCGAGTTCCTGGCGCAGTTCCGTGACCCGGCTGCGAAGCTCGGCGGCTTCGGCGGTCAGCGATGCGAAGGTGGCGGCGAGGTCCACACGGTCCTCAGCGATCAGGGACATCGTGTCTCCATGACTTCATGGCACGGGTGGCCCTCTCCTTTCGGTGAGGGCCACCCGTAGGAATTACTTCTGCTGTGCGAGCCAGTCGGCGAACTTCGTCTCGGCCCGGCGGGCGTCCGAACCGGGCAGGAGGGTGTCGTCCTGCAGCGGGGCGCCCCAGTACGTCGCCTGCGGGTCCGTGACGATCTTGCGCGGGTCGTTCAGGGCGGTCAGCCCCATGCGGATGAACTCCTCCAGCTGGAACACCTCGGGGCCGCCGACCTCCACCACCCCGCCCACCGGTGCGCCGACCGCGGTGCGGGCGACGGCCTTGGCCACGTCGTCCGAGACGATGGGCTGGATCCTCGCGTCGGGCAGACGCACGGTGTCACCGTCAGTGACCCCGTCGGCGAGTCCCTTCGCGAACTCGAAGAACTGGGTGGCGTGGACGATGGAGAAGGGGTTGCCGGACGCCCTGATCAGGTCTTCCTGGACCTGCTTGGCGCGGAAGTACCCGCTGCCCTGGAGGCGGTCGGTGCCGACCACGGACAGCGCCACGTGATGCGCCACACCTGCCTCGGTCTCGGCCTTCAGCAGGTTGGTCGTCGAGGTGCGGAAGAACTCCATGACGGCCTCGTCCTCGAACGAGGGCGAGTTCGACACGTCGACCACGACCTGAGCGCCCTGCAGGACCTCGGCCAGCCCCTCCCCCGTCAGCGTGTTGACGCCAGTGTTGGGCGACGCCGCGACCGCCTCGTGCCCGTGCGCGCCGAGCCCGGCGACCACCTTCGAGCCGATGAGCCCGGTTCCACCGATCACTACGACCTTCATGACGGAATTCCTTTCGAGATTATTCGGGTTTTCCTGATGCCTGTATCAGTAGTGACCGGGCACCGGATGTGTTTGTGACACCTTCTATTCGACCTATTCGACGAGTTTTCCCGTGGTCGAGACGTCCTCCATCAGGGAGGAAATCTCGCCGGGGACAGCCGGAATGCTTTCGTGGGTGACGCCCGTGGTCGGGGACCAGACGAGATTCACCTGCAGAGCGGAATCCAGGCCCGGGTAGTCGCTGCGGTTGTGACAGCCACGGGTCTCGCGGCGCTCCAGTGCCGATTCGAGGGTGGCCCGGGCCGCGAGTGCGGCGGACTTGAGGTCGAAGGCGTGCGCGAGATCCTGGTAGCCGGCGATGTCCGGGTGGATGCCGACGTCCTGCATCCTCTTCTCGATCACCGCGAGTTCCGCCAGTCCCGCACGCAGACCGTCCTCGTCGCGTACGACACCCGCGTGCTCGGTCATGGTGTTGCGGATGGCGCGCTGCAGGGCCCGCACGTTCTCCGGCCCGTCGGCGGCGAGAAGCCCGTCGATCTCCGCACGGGCCTCTGCGATCGCCGACGCCGACCGCGGCTGCGCCTCCAGGGACTGCGCGTACGCGGCGGCGGCCTGTCCGGTGAGGCGGCCGAACACCAGCAGTTCGATGAGGCTGTTCCCGCCGAGACGGTTGGCGCCGTGCAGTCCGCTCGACGCCTCACCGATGGCGTACAGGCCGCGCACGTCCGTGCTGTGGTCCTCCGGACGCACCCACACCCCGCCCATCGAGTAGTGCGCGGTGGGCGCGATCTCGATCGGCTCCTGGGTGATGTCCAGCATCTGGAGGTCCAGCAGGGTCTGGTAGACGCGGGGCAGCCGCGTCATGATCGTCCGCCGGGGCAGGTGCGAGACGTCGAGCCACACACCTCCCTTGGGCGTGCCGCGGCCCTCTTTGATCTCCGTGTACGCGGCCAGAGCCACCCGGTCGCGGGTGGACAGCTCCATGCGCTCGGGGTCGTAGCGGGCCATGAAGCGTTCTCCGAGCGCGTTGCGCAGGATGCCGCCCTCGCCCCGGGCGGCCTCGCTGACCAGGGTGCCGGCCGCGTTCTCCGGTTCGATGATGCCGGACGGGTGGAACTGCACCAGCTCGGCGTCCCGCAGCCTGGCCCCGGCCTCCACGGCCAGTCGGAAGGAGTCGCCCGTGTTCTCGTCGCGCCGTGAGGAGGTGCGCCGCCAGATGCGCGTGTGGCCACCGGCGGCCAGGACGACGGCGTCGGCGTGGATCAGGTAGCGCCTGCCGCTGGTGAGGTCGAAGCCGTACGCCCCGAACACGGCGCCCTCGTGCACCAGCAGCCGGGTGATGTACACCCCCTCCAGTACCGGAATGTCGAGCTGTTCGGCACGCCTGATCAGCGTGCGCTGGATCTCCAGGCCGGTGTAGTCACCGGCGAAGGCGGTCCGCCGGAACTTGTGCGCGCCGAAGAAACGCTGCGAGATCCGGCCGTCCTCCTCGCGGGCGAAGGCCATGCCGTAGCGCTCCAGGTCGTCGATGCCCCGGGCGGCGCCCTGGGTGACGATCTCCACGGTGCGCGGGTCGGCGAGGAGGTAGCTCTCCTTCAGGGTGTCGGCGGCGTGCTGCTGCCAGCTGTCCTCCGGGTCCATGGTGGCCAGCGCGGCGTTGATGCCGCCGGCCGCCAGTGCCGTATGGGCGTCCTCCTTGGGACGCTTGCCGACGGCGAGGACGTCGATGCCGGCCTCGGCCAGTTCGATCGCCGCGCGCAGACCGGCACCTCCGGTGCCGATCACCAGCACCATGGTGGCGAGACGTTGTTCGGTGACAGCCACGGTCCCACTCCGATCGCTTGGGTCTTCATCAAGTACGACCGGGCAGTCCCGCGATCTGTGACACCCCTGCCGTGGCTTCAGGGGGCCGACGTGATGGTGGTCGGGGTGCCGTGCCGGGCCGTCCTCGCGCAGGGGCACAGTGCGTCGGCCCGCTGCGGGAGAGGAGTGGCGACGTCGGGGGTGGCGCCCGGCCGGCCGACGACCAGGTCGCTGTGCAGGACGTATCCGCCGTCCTGCGGACTTCGGCCCCCACGTCACGGTCGCCTCGACGGGATATCGCGGCGGGGTCGAGCGCGGCCTGTCGTGCGACGAGGCTCGGCGCGCCGTGGAAACAGGCCACGAACCCGGCGGCGAACAGCTGTCAGTTGCCCTGCGATGCCACGTAACGTGCCAGTTTCTCCGGGTTCATGACCCACAGGGCCCGCTCGATGCCGCGCTCCGAGATGTCGAGGGTCAGCAGGACCACGGGCGTCCCGCCGTCCGAGACGAGGGCGGCCGGTCCGCCGTTGGCCTCGACCCACTCGATCTCCTTGTGCGGCCAGAAGCGCGGGCCGAAGGCGGCGAGGTACCTGGAGACGTGCACCGGGCCGGCGACCGGAATCCGGGACGCCCCGCGCAGCCCGTTCCCGTCGGTGTAGCTGATGACGTCCTCGGTGAGAATGTCCTCCAGCACAGCCAGATCGCCGGTCTGTGCCGCGGTGAGGAACACCTCCATCAGCCGTCGGTGCTCGGTGGCGTCGACGGGCTTGCGGCGCTCCGAGGAGATGCGCTTGCGCGCGCGGCTCACCAGCTGGCGCGTGTTGGTCTCGCTGGTCTCCAGCATGTCCGCGATCTGCCGGTAGGGGTAGTCGAAGGCTTCCCGCAGCACATAGGCGGCCCGTTCCACGGGGTTCAGTCTCTCCAGGAGGAAGAGCACCGCCAGGTCGAGCGCCTCGGCCCGCTCGGCGCCCAACTGCGGATCCGCGCGCGTGTCGATCGGCTCCGGCAGCCAGGGACCGGTGTACGACTCGCGCCGCACCCTGGCGGACCGGGCGAGGTTGATCGCCAGGCGGGCGGTGACGGTGGCCAGGAACGCCTTCGGCTCGCGGACCGCGCCACGGTCGGTGTGCTGCCAGCGCAGCCACGCCTCCTGGAGGACGTCCTCGGCCTCCGCGGTGCTGCCGAGCACGCGGTAGGCGATGCCGAAGAGCCGGGGCCGCACCGCCATGAACACCCTCGTCGCCTCGTCGAGGGAGTCCGTACCGGTGAGGGAATCCGTGCCGTCATGGAACTCCGTACCGTCGAGGGAGTCCCTGCCGTCCCCCATACCCATGCGTGCCGCCTTCAGTTCCGACCGTTCGCGCAAGCGCTCGCCCATGGTACGCAGGCGGGTCACGACCGGGCGGAGCACGTCATGGGCGGGCCAGTCGTACGGCCAGAACGGACGCGTCCGGCCGTTCGGGCAGTGCGAGGAAACCCTCCTCCTCCAGTTCCGCGATCAGCTCCGCACGGGAGGCGGGCCACATCCAGAACGTCTCGGCGTGCCGACGCAGCACCCGCCCGTCGCCGCGCACCCAGTAGTCGAACCGTGCCCGGATCCGGTCCTCGTCGGCCGACGTCACCATGCGGCCGCCGTACTCGTGCCGGCCGACCGTCCGGGTCGGTAGCGCATGGGTGGTTCTGTGACGCGGCAGGCGGGCCGGTGGGAGCTGGACGAGCAGTACCCCGGTGGGCACGAGTGCCTCGGCGACGGCCGGCCACAGCGCCCGGCGCGACGTCGGATGCAGACAGGCGACGGTGTTGTGGCACACGGCCACGTCGGCGACCCTGCGCAGCCCTGTCTCGTCGAGGCCCTGCGGGTGCACGGTCACCCGCGCCGTGAACTCCGCACCCAGGGAGGTCAGGCGCGTCATCAGCGGGGTGCGCATGGAGCGGGCGGGCTCCACGGCGTGCACGGGGACCCGCGACTCCAGGAGGCTCATCAGCGTGACCCGCCCGGTGCCCGCGCCCACGTCGAGCACACCGACCAGGGCCCTGCGGACATCGTCGCCATAGAGCGTGCGCACCCGGACCTCGTCCCGCTCCCCCTGCAGGACGTCGTAGAACTCCGCACTGATCGCATAGGCGTCCTGATGCTGCCGGCCGGGCGGATCGACCGACGGCGCGTTCACGACGGTCACCCGCGCCATCCGTACCACTCGCGTGCCTGTCCGACCGCCTCCGAACTGACCGCGCCGACGCGCGCCAGCCGGTCCAGGGCGGCGACGACGATCGACTCGGCGTCCACGCGGAAGTAGCGCCTTACGGCGTCCCGGGTGTCGGACAGTCCGAAGCCGTCCGTGCCCAGCGACGAGTAGTCGTGATCGACCCACTGGCTGATCTGGTCGGGTACCTGACGCATCCAGTCGCTGACCGCCAGCACCGGTCCGGGCGCGTCCACCAGCGCTGCCGTCACGTAGGGGACGCGTTCCTCGCCCCGGAGCATCGCCCGGTCGGCGTCCAGCGCGTCGCGGCGCAGTTCCGTCCAGGAGGTCACCGACCAGACGTCGGCGTGGACGCCCCACTGGGACAGCAGCAACTCCTGGGCGGTCAGCGCCCAGTGGATGGCCGTACCGGAGGCCAGCAGCTGGATCCGTGGTTCCGTACCGGCGGGCTCGGCCGCCTGCCGGAACCGGTAGATGCCCCGCAGGATGCCTTCCTCGACGCCGGGTCCGGTGGGCATCGCCGGCTGCTCCTTGGGTTCGTTGTAGACCGTCAGGTAGTAGAAGACGTCCTCGGGCCGGTCGCCGTACATGCGGCGCAGCCCCTCCCGCACGATCACCGCGATCTCGTACCCGAACGCCGGGTCGTACGACACGGCGGCGGGGTTCGTGGAGGCCAGCAAGTGGGAGTGCCCGTCGGCGTGTTGGAGGCCCTCCCCCGTCATCGTCGTACGGCCCGCCGTCGCCCCGATGACGAACCCGCGCCCCATCTGGTCGGCGAGCGCCCAGAACTGGTCGCCGGTGCGCTGGAAGCCGAACATGGCGTAGAAGATGTAGAACGGGATCATGGGTTCGCCGTGGGTGGCGTACGAAGTCGCAGCGGCGGTGAACTCGGCCATGGAACCGGCTTCGGTGATGCCTTCGTCGATCAACTGGCCGTTCCTGGCCTCCCGGTAGTAGAGCAGCTGGTCCGCGTCCACCGGTTCGTAGGTCTGGCCGTCGGCCGAGTAGATCCCGGCCGACGGGAACAGGGACTCCATGCCGAACGTGCGGGCCTCGTCCGGGATGATCGGCACCCAGCGCGGTCCTGTCTCCTGGTCGCGCATCAGGTCCTTGACCAGGCGGACAAGGGCCATGGTGGTCGCCACTTCCTGAAGACCGAAGCCCTTCTCCAGGGTTTCGAAGGGGCGGGCCGGCGGCTGCTTCAGGGGTTTCGAAACAACCCTGCGCACCGGGGCCGGGCCGCCCAGCGCCGCCCTCCGCTCACGCAGGTACCGCACCTCCTCCGAGTTCTCGCCCGGGTGCCAGTACGGCACCAGATCGCCACTCAACGCGCTGTCGGGTATGGGGAGTTCGAGCAGGTCACGCATCTCGCGGAACTGCCCCATCGTCAGCTTCTTCATCTGGTGGTTGGCGTTGCGCGACTCGAAGGCCGAGCCGAGCGTGTGGCCCTTCACCGTCTGGGCGAGGACGACCGTGGGCGTGCCCCGGTGCTCGACGGCGGCCCGGTAGGCGGCGTAGACCTTGAGCGGTTCGTGGCCGCCCCGGGAGTTCCCGAACAACTCGGTCAGTCGGCTGTCGCCCAGCCCGGCGGCGAGAGCGGAGAGCGCGTCGCCTGTGAAGAAGTGTTCGCGGAGGTACGTGGCGTCCCGGGCGGCGTACGTCTGCAGCTGGGCGTCGGGGATTTGGCCAAGGCGGCGGACCAGGGCGCCGGTGGTGTCCTGCCGCAGGACCGGGTCCCAGGCCTCGCCCCAGAGGGACTTGACCACGTTCCAGCCCGCACCGCGGAACCTGGCCTCCAGTTCCTGCACGATCTTGGAGTTCGACCGCACGGGCCCGTCCAGGCGCTGCAGGTTGCAGTTGACGACGAAGGTGAGATTGTCGAGACGCTCACGGGCGGCGAGCGCCAGCGCGGCCGTCGCTTCCGGCTCGTCCGTCTCGCCGTCCCCGAGGAAGGCCCACACGCGCGATGCAGAGGTGTCCTTGAT
This sequence comes from Streptomyces sp. NPDC005374, assembly GCF_042872225.1. Lineage (NCBI taxonomy): Bacteria > Bacillati > Actinomycetota > Actinomycetes > Kitasatosporales > Streptomycetaceae > Streptomyces > Streptomyces sp. NPDC005374. The sequence continues at coordinate 224,412 of NZ_JBIAKA010000006.1, forward strand.
GCCCCGGGCATGCAGATACCGGTTGAAACGGGCCTGGTAGACGGCGGCGAGCGGGCCGAGGCCCATGGACACGGTCGGGAACTCCCACAGCCACGGCAGCCGTCGGGGGTGCGGGTAGGAGGGCAGTCCATGGCCGTCGGCCTCCCGCCGGAAACCGTCCAACTGCGCCTCACTCAGGCGCCCTTCGAGGAACACGCGGGCGTAGATGCCCGGTGAGGCATGCCCCTGGAAGTACAGCTGGTCGCCCGAACCCTGCCCGTCCTTGCCCTGGAAGAAGTGGTGGAACCCGATCTCGTACAGCCAGGCCGCCGAGGCGTAGGTGGATATGTGGCCGCCCAACCCGAAACGGGAGCCACGGGTCACCATCGCCGCCGCGTTCCACCGGTTCAGAGCGGTGATCCTGGACTCCATGGCGACGTCACCGGGAAAGGCCGGCTGCTCCGACGCCGGGATCGTGTTGATGTAGTCGGAGGTCAGGAGCCCTGGCAGGGACACACCGGACCGGGCGGCGAACTCGTGCACACGTCGCAGCAGGTACCCGGCCCGTTCCGGGCCCGCGTGCCGCACCACGGCGTCGAGCGACGCCTGCCATTCGGCGGTCTCTTCGCTGTCCTGGTCGGGCAGTTGGTCGAGCTCACTCATGACTGTGTCCTGTCGGGGCGTGGCACGGGAAGGCGGTCGGGTGCCGACGAGGTCATCACCGCGCGAGCCACTCGGAGAAGGTCTCGTGCCCCAGGTGGGCGTCAACCCCGGGCAGCAGCGCCCGCTGCCCGAGCGTGGCCCCGAAGAACGGGGTGTGGGCGTCGGAGACCACGGCCCGCAGGTAGCCGCGCGCGGCCAGCAGCTTCGCCGTGAGGTCGTCGAGGCGGTGCTCCTCGGGTCCTGCGACCTCCAGAACACCGAACAGCGGTACTCCTACGGCGACATGGGCCACCGCGGCGGCGACGTCGTCCGTCGACACGGGACGGATCAGGACCGGCGCGACATGGACGACGTCTCCGTACGTCGCCGCGCGCGACATGTACTCCACCGACTCGAAGAACGGCGTGGCACGCACGATGGAGTAGGGCATGGGCGAGCGTCGCACCTGCTCCTCCTGCAGCGCCTTCGCGCGGAAGTAGCCCGCCCGCAGATGCCCGGCCCCCACGATTGACAGGATCACGTGATGTTCGGCGCCCGCCCTCGCCGCGGCCTCCAGCAGGTTGTGGGTCGCCGTACCGAAGAACTCCAGGCTCTCCAACTCTCCGCGGGAGGGCGTGTCGGTGACATCCACGACCACATCGGCACCGCGCAGGGCCTCGTCGAGACCCTTCCCGGTCGTGACGTCGACGCCCTCACCGCGTGACAGCCGCACGACCTCCACGCCGTGGTCCCGAAGCCTTGCGACCGTCCTGGAACCGATCAGACCGCTGGCTCCTGCTACGACGACTCGCATTCCGGGCCCCTTTCCGTCGAGGGGTCGGTGACCCCGCTGTCGGCTTGGTGAGGTGGCGGTGATGCCGGGCCTCACACCACCTAGGACAGGGCTCGTACCCATGTTGTGACACTGATGTGGCCGCGGGTGTCACAGATTCGCCCGGAGCCCGGTCATCACTGGAGACGGTCATGGCAGCCATGGCCGGGTGCAGATCCGAGGGAGGCCGACACATGCCGGACAAGGACTCAGCGCAAGGGACCGGAGTACAGACCCGGTCGGAGGGATGGAAGACGGCGGCGAAGATGCTGCAGGACACCGCTCCGCTCACCGTCCCGGAGGGCGCTTCGGCGATGACCATCTGCGTCGAGTGGGAGCCGGGCGACCCGGGATCCCCGCCGCACCGTCACTCGGGACCGGCGTTCGGCTACGTCCTGGAGGGCGCCGTCCGTTTCGAGATGGAAGGCGAGCCCGAGCGTGTGATCGAGGCGGGCGGGACGTTCTGGGAGCCGGGCGGCGACCCGATCCACTACCAGGACGGCAACGCGCTGCCCGACGCCCGCACCCGGTTCGTCGTGACGATGCTGTGTGCGCCGGGCAAGCCCATGCTCGAACTGGTCGAGGAGGAGGAACTGGCCAAGCGGGCTCATCTTCGCGCCCCACGGCCCACCGACTGACCGACGGACGGTACCGACTGACCGCCGGACGGTTGCGCAGGGGCTCGTCCGCTCCCTGGGAGGGCGTGGTGAGGCATGAGCGCCACTGATGTCATGCACGCCATGCTGACAGCGCTGTTCGCGGCCGCGGCCGTTCACGCGCTGCGGCAGGCCGTGCTGACACGAGGCGCCGGATGGCGCGGCCGGGGCGACGGTCTCCTGCACACCGTCATGGCAGCGGCCATGACGGTGATGCCGTGGCACGGCATGGGCGACGGGCCGATGCCGGGGCAGACGGCCTTCTTCTTCGCCGCGGCGGCCCTGTGGTTCCCGTTGACCGCGGTTCCCGGGCTGAGTGGCCCCGGATCGGCCGACCTCGTGCGCAGGTCGCCGCACGCGGTCGGCATGGCCGCCATGGCGTGGATGCCGGTGCGGCACGGCGGCGTCACGGACGCGCGGACCAGCGACCTGGTCACCGCCGTGCTGACGCTCTGTCTGCTGGCCCACGCTCTCCGGTCGCTGACCCGGGACATGCCCACGCTGCGTGGTGCTCCGCGCAGCGTGGGCGTCCCCGGGGACCTCGGCGGTACCTGCGACCGCTTCTGGCAGGGATCGACGGCCATGGGCACCGCCCTCATGCTGCTCATGCACCACTGACGATCCGACACCCGGCAACCGTTTGTCCCGCAAGCCGGCACCCAACGGTGTCACACATCGTGTGGCAGCCCGGTCCTAGTGGGAGAACGAGTCCGATTCCGTGTCCATGGTGAAAAAGGTGGATCATGAGGGGAAACCCGGGAAACCCCACAGCGGCGGGTCTGGGCAGCCTTCCGCGTCCCGTGGCCGTGGTGGTGGGCGCCGGTGGCGTGCTCGGAGCGGCGCACATCGGTGCCGGGTACGCGCTGGAACGCCGCGGATTCGTCCCGGACATGATCATCGGGACCTCGGTGGGTGCCCTCAACGGGGCCATCGCGGCCGCCCACCCCCGCAGGGCCGCGCCGTGGCTGGACCACGTGTGGACCCAACTGCGGCGCCGTGACGTGTATCCGCTCGGCTGCCTGACCTCACGGAGCAGCGTCTTCACCGACCGCGGTCTGCGCCGACTGATCGCCCGAGCCGGACTCCCCTCGCGGATCGAGGAGTTGGCGGTCCCGTTCATCGCGGTGGCCACCGATCTGGTCACCGGTACCCCGGTGCTGCTCGACCGGGGAGACCTCGAGTCCGCGCTGCTGGCCAGCGCGGCCATCCCCGGGATGCTGCCCCCGGTGGTCCGTGCGGGCCGGACGCTCGTCGACGGCGGGCTGCTCGCCTACGTCCCGGTACTGGCGGCCCTCCAGGCCGGGGCGGCCAGCGTGGTCGTGGTGGCGACCGGGCCAGAGAGCTCGCCGTTGCGCCCCACCCTTGTGCGCCGACGCGCCGGCGCGATCGCCGCCAGGGCCGGAGTGCTGCTGTTTCACCATCAGATCGAGCGCGATCTGCACGAGGTGTCCCGGCACATCCCGACCGTCGTACTGCCGACCGGCATCGAAGCCTGGCCCGCACCGTGGGACTTCGGCCAGACCCAGCGGCTGATCAGCACGACTTGCCTGACGGCGGAGCGCTTTCTGGACGGACTGCGCATCAACGGCCCGGGGCTGTATCGGGTCGACGACGCCTCGACGGCCCCGGGGAGCCCGGGCGAGACATCCATTTCATCCATGACGGAGGCCGGCCTGTGAGCACCATCGCGTTCCTCGGTATCGGCATGCACGGGCACATCAATCCGACGCTGCCGGTCGTCGCCGAGCTCGTCCGCCGCGGCCACGCCGTCACGTACCACACCTCACCCGCGTTCCGTGAGGAGATCGAGGCGACCGGCGCGACCGTCCGCCTCTACCCCGGGGGCGACCGACCGCTCCCCGATCCACCCACGCCGGTCAGCTGGATGGAGTCGCTCGCGAGCACCGCCGTCCAGTTGCTGCCCCCGGTACTCACCGACCTGCGCCGCGACCGACCCGACCTGATCGTCCACGACAGTGCCTGTCTGTGGGGTGCGGTGGCCGCCCGCGAACTCGGAGTGCCGGCAGCCTCCTCGTTCACCACCTTCGCCCTGGACCGGCATGTCCCCAGCCCTACCCGGGGCTCCTGGGACCTGCTGACCGCGGCGACGGCTCAACCTCGCAGCGTCCAGGACTACTTGCGGTCCCGCTGGGCGCTGCACCGCCGCTTCGACGCGCGCGGGCTGCCCCTGCTCGACCTGGCGAACATCCGCCAGCCGCTCAACCTGGTCTACACCTCACGGGCGTTCCAACCTGCCGTCGAGGGTTTCGACGAGTCCTACCGGTTCGTCGGACCGAGCATCGGCGCCCGGCCGCCCGACCCTTCGTTCCCCGCCGACCGACTGCGGGACCCGGTGCTGTTCGCCTCGCTGGGTACGGTGTTCAACGCCGACCCCAAGTTGTTGCGCGCCCTGGCCACCGGACTCGCCCCGCTGGGCGGCACCGTGATCGTCTCCACCGGGCAGACCGATCCCGAAGCGCTGGGTCCGCTGCCGGCCAACGTGCTCGCCCGCCGTTTCGTGCCCCAGCCCGAAGTGCTGGCCCGCGCGGCGCTGTTCGTCACCCACGGCGGAATGAACAGCGTCAACGAGGCCATGTACGCCGGGGTTCCCCTGCTGGTGGTCCCCCAGGGTGCCGACCAGCCGATGGTGGCCCGGCGCGTCGTCGAGCTCGGCGCCGGCCTGTCGATACGTACCCAGGACGTCGCAAGGGGCTCGGTGCGTGTCCTCGCCCAACGGCTGCTCGACGACCCCGGGTTCCGGACGGCCGCACACACCCTGCAGGCCGCCCAGCGCGAGGCAGGCGGATACGAGCGCGCGGCCGACGAACTCGAGCGGTACCTGCACGCGGCCGGCTCGAACGGTCAACCGTCCCCGTCGGTCCGACACACCGGAGCCGAGTGATGTCCCCCACCGTGGTCGTCCTGTTGCTGTTCGCCGGGCTGTCGGAGGCCGCTGGGCGCATCCTGCCGCTCGTAGCGCGTCGCCCCGGTATGTCCAGGACCCTCGTGGCCGGATTGCTGCTGCCCGCGGGCCTGGTCGAGGGGGCGGTGTTCGCACTGTGGCCGCTGACCGCGTGGACCATGACCGAGTTGGTGGTGTCCTCTCCCGCGCCAGGAACCGGCCTGGTGTGGACACCGGGCATGGTCGCCCCGCTGGTGCTCGCCGCCATCCTCGCGTTCCCGTTGCTCGGACCTCTGCTCCACTTCTTTCTCTTCGTCGGGGTCGGGGCAGGTCTGGTCGGCCCGCTCGCCGAGGCGAGCGGGACGGGCTGGTGGAGCGCCGCCGGTTGCACAGCCGTCGCCGGGGCCGGGCTCGGTCTCGCGGTGGAGACCGTCCGACGGCTTGTCGTGAGGATCAGCGCCACCCGAGCACAGGAGGCGGCCGCATGAACGGGTTCGTGCTCTGGGCCTGCCTGGTCGGGCCCGCTCTGCTGGCCGAAGCACTGTTGGCCCGCTACGAGGTTCTGGCGTACGGCGCCGGCTGGCGGGTTCCTGCCACCGAACTCCCGGAGGGCGTTCCCTACGCCCGAGGTGCGGCCGCCGACAGTCCCCCGGGTGCCTACCTGGTCTACCTCGACGGCATCGGCAAACGCCGCGTACGTGACAGCCGGGACGGCGGCCAGCTGGTCGAGGCCCTGATCACCAGAGCACCGGAGCTGCGGGTACTGGGACAGGTGCAGCCCTATTCACCACTGGCCGACCCACTCGCCGACCGGCCGGTGTGGGCGTGGCTGCGCCGGCACATCGGGCTGCTGCTGTTCCTGCACAACGTCGTGCAGACCTTTGTGGCCGCCGACCATCGCTACCGGCCCCTGTACAACCGGGCCGTCGGCTCCCAGACAGCCACCCAGCTCCGGCTCGCGGGCTACCGGCCCGACAGCGGTACGCCGGTGGTACTGCTCAGCTACAGCGGCGGCGCCCAAGTCGCCACGGGCGCGGTCGACGAGCTGCACACCCAGCTGCGCTGCCCGCTCCTGCTGATCACACTCGGCGGGTTCCACAACGGAGCCAACGACCTCACCCACGCCGAGCACCTGCATCAACTCACCAGCGCGAACGACCGGATCGAGCAGATCGGCGCCTGGATCTTCCCTCAGCGCTGGCGACTCCTGCGTCGTAGCGGATGGAACCGGGCCGTTCGCGCGGGGAAGATCACCGTGCATCGGCTCGACCCGGCCACTCATTTCGGCCCGCAGAGCTACATCAGCCCAACGGCTCAACTGCCCGACGGCCGCAGCCACCTTGCCCGCACCGCCGACACCGTGATCGCGGTCATCCGCGCCCACCACGGCTCCAACCTCGCGCAAGGCAACCCGCTCCCGTGAGGGTACGACCGACCTCTGGGTTACCGCCGCCGCAGCTCAGTCGAGCGGCGCGTGGACAGGTGGACCGGGTTTTGTCGAAGACTGGAGACCGGCCTACGACGGCCGCGGCGCTTGCGGTGGGCAGGCTGCTCATCGGGCCGCGCGATGGTGACCTCGATCCCGTGTCGCCGCGACCCGGTCCGGCCCGAGGGAGCGCACCACCCACGTTGCAGACTCGATATCGAAGGGGCGGTGGTCAGGATCCGCCTCTTCCCAGCTCAGATGACCAGGGGCCGGCTCAGGAATCACCGCGACAGCCTGCGTGCCTACCTGTCACCCGTTTCAATCGAACTGCCGCGGGCACTGGCTGAGCCGACAGTTCCCGGTTGTTGGAACCACGGGGTCATACTTCTCGCAACCATTCGCGAGTTGTCCGTGCCTCCGCGGACAGCTGCTGGTCGATATCGACGTGAACCCCGCGCACCTGCAGCCGAGCCTTGAGGAACTCCATCTCCGACAAGGTCCCCACCAGGCCATCGCTGCTCAGCTCCCCAGCCAGCTCACGAGCACGCGACAACGAAGCCGCCGAAAGCTCCCGAAGGACTTTCAGAGCCGGGACAAGACTGGCGACCGGACCGACCAGCCGAAGCCTGACGGGTCCGTGCGCTGCGAGCAGGGCCTCCCGGACATAACCAGGTGCTGGTCCCTGACAAGCTTGTTCGCACAAGTAGGCGCCGCAGGACCCGCAAGAGAACTCCGAGTCCCAACACAGCTCATCGTGAAGGATGAACTGGTTCACCTGGCGCACCGCTGTGCCGCCGCACTCGCACCGCGATGTGATCTTTGCTGTCTCACCAGTCACTCGGACTCCCCTCCATTCCACTGTTCCACTCCTGCGGCAGACTCCTCCACGGTCAGACCAGAGACCCACTCTGCGCAGTCCGCTGCCGAGCGGATGCCCCGATCCTCACCAGCCACCTGGACGAGCGCCTTCAGCTCCGCTGGACCCACCTACCGATGAGTCCGCCCCCGCGTCTCCACACACACCAATGCAGCTGAGGACTGTCCGTATTGATCATCGCGGTGGTCGGGGCGTGGGGGATCTGGGGGCCGGTCGTGCGCTCCGGGTGGGCTGTGGCTAGTGCTCTGACCACATACCTTCGCCGGGGTGAGCGGATGTGTGTCGGCGTACACAAGTAGGTGCTCAGGCGGGTACACGTGAACGTGCCCGGGCGGATGGGAGGTAGCCGGGTGGCAGGGCCAACCTATTGGGGTGACAGGTCTCGACCTGCCGGGCATAATCGGTCAGTTGTTCCGTCATGTCTGACTATCGGGGGTCCGCCGCGTCCATCCACATCGAACGAGTCTGGTCGCTCCCTTGGAGCGCCGCCGATCCCAGCCGGAACCCTTTCGGCTGGGACGATGATGAGGCGGTACGGCTGACGGCGCTTGTCGTCCCGATGGTGCCTTCCGAGGCCGACAGAGCGGCTGATCCCGACCGGTTGGCGGGCTATCGGTTCATGGACAAGGTGACCGTGCTCCTGGTGTCCCGTTATGGCCGGTGGGCCTGCGGTTGGGAACGCTCGGTTCACTACGGTGGACCCGTCGAAGCCTGGTGCTGCGAGTCGCACTCGGTCACAGGTGCGCAGGAGACCGCCGAACGCGTCGTGACCTGCCTGCTGGAGTGGCGTGACTGGCTGGAGGACATGGCCGAGCGGTTCGAGCAACTTACACCGCACCCCGATGCGGACGCCGAGGACCGGAGCTGGCATCTGGAACGCGCGGTGACCCGACTGGTCACCGCGGTCGTCAGCAGCACCCACGCCGAGTCGTCCTGGTACGGACTCTGTGAGACGACGCTGACCTGGTTCCTCAATTCCACCGGCCTGGGGTCGGAAGAGGCGCAGAAGGCGGTGGAAGCCGCGATCGGCGGCCGGTTCAAGAGCCACGTTGCGCCCGCCCCAACCCTGGTCGACACGGTTGGAGAGGACTTGGCGATTCGCCTGACCGGTCGCGGGTTCTATCGTGAGCGATGACGCGCTGGCGGCGTGGTGCAAGGTCAGGGAGCAGGTCGACTGGTCCTCGGCCGCGGGCGTGGGCTCGGCACCGGTGTGCCCGGCCGTCGACGGACTCGCTGCCTGGTTCGACGGTCCGGTCCGCGTTCGCGACCGGGATCGTGCCGATCGACTGCTCGCTGCGATGGTCCTGTCCCGTGTCGCGGCCTCACAGGGAGAGCCGCTCACGCCGACCCTTCTCACCGGCTGGCAGAGGCTGGTCCTCGGTGTGAACGAGGTGGGTCTGCGTCAGAGCGATGCCTTCGCGAAGGGCGGCCGGGAACAATACGGGCTCACGCCCCATACATGGCAGGACTTCGCCGCCTGCCTGCACCAGAGCGCCGACCCGTCGGTTCCCCTGACCGCCCGCGCGGCCAGGGCATACCTCGACATCGCCTTCTTCCACCCGTACCCGGACGGCAACGCCCGCCTGGCACTACTGGTCCTCGCCCACGTCCTGGAGAGGGAAGGAGTACGCCTAGATGAAGTGGGGCCGCTCCAGACCACACGCTACGCGGACGACCCTGACGGCGCTCTCGACTTGGCGGCCCTGGTCGCTGTGCTGATCCGTGCCACTAGCCGTCGGGCGACTGCACGGTGAGTGAAGGCTCCCGCCAAAGCCAGCAGGTGAGTACGTTCAGCAGTACGCGGCTGAGCACTTACCCGTGTACGCCGACAATGTGGGACCGTTGATGGCGGCTACCTGGCCGAGGCATCCGCCTATGCTCGGCTCGTGCAGCCGCTTTCTGACAGCAGCAATCCGTTGATCACGGCGTTCCCAGCCGAGCTTGCAAGCGATGCCGAGGCAGTCCTGGCGGTGATGCCTGATTCTCGGCTCAAGCCGCATGCCTCGTTCTCAGTCGCTGTAGAGGGCCAGCAGGTTTTGATCCCCGAGCGCCTCTACAACGACGAGCCGTCAACTGATGCGGTGGCGTCGCTTTCGTGGCGCCAACAACAGCTTCTGCACTGCCTGTACTCAAGGCACTGCGACGGGGTGGTCAGACAGCGTCACCTGGAGAAGGTCGTTGGTTCCACGGACCCATGGGTCGTCCCCTTCGTCGTGCAGCTGGTTGGCGAGTACGTCTTGGAGATCCTGGTCGCCATCTGCGATGAGCTCCGTGATCTCGCCACGCCCGGCACATGCGGCCACCTCGCTTACGGGCAGTTCATCGTGGACAATCCGGCCTTCTTCGCGCGCACTCAACGGCGGGTCGTGAGCTACTGGAGCTGCTACTACCGGGGCACCTACGCGAGTTTTCAGGGCTACCCGGGGTGCGCTCTTCTTGACCTCCTACGATCCGCTGCCTCCGACAGAGCAGGGCATCCCTGGCCCAACCTCGCTCCAGCCGGCGCCAGGGTGGACGGCTACTGCTAGGACCGGCCGGGCAAGGTCGCCCGGGCCGGTCAAGCGGCATCGGCGAGGGGACGTCCGCCCCAACGGATGCCCTTCTCGCTGCGGATGCGAGCGCGCTCGCGGCGCTGGGCTGCCAGCACGTCGGGGTGACGGGCATTCGCGTTGCGCCAGCGCAGATAGGCGTGCAGGGCCCGGGTCTGCACGGGGTGGTTGCGGTGGTTGGAGTTGGCGATGGTGAACTGCCGCAGCGGCCCGAAGTGCGCCTCGATTGGGTTGGCTGGGCGGCCCAGACCGAGATCGGCGCCGTAGCGGTGGAACGGGGCGCGGGCCTGCACCTCGCCGCTTGCCGCGCTGCCGAGGTCGCCGAGGTCGCCGAGGTCGCCGAGGTCGCCGCCGAACGTCTCTTCCCCCGCATGACACGGTGAGCCGTCCCGCCCTGTGCGCGCGTCCACGACGGCGGGCGCTCGGCGGTGACAACCGCGCTCAGAAGCACGGCTGCTCGCGTGCTCGTCCGGACGGCGGACGAGCGGGCCGGGGCAATGCAGAGTGCGCCACGTTGGCGCGGAGGATCCCTTCGCCTCGAAAGGCCGCTCCCAGCACAACGGGGTCTCCTCGACCGTGATGGGAAAGGGCCCTCACTCAGCAGGGGTGCGTCTCTGACTCCAAGGGAGTTCCCACGGTGTTGGAGATCGTTTCCCTTGAGGTACTGGTGGGCCACGCGGGTACCGGATCACGTCATGCGGTGTCCGCCATCGACGTGCAGCACGGTTCCGGTGATGAATCCGTTGCGCATCACCGACGAGAACGCCTGGGCGATGTCGTCGGGTGTGCCGACACGTCGGGCCGGGAGCCGCTCGGCCAGGTGGGCGAAGGCCGCCTGTTTGTCCATGCCGAGTTGGTCCCAGATGGGGGTGTCCACCCAGCCGGGGGAGATCACGTTCACTCGCACGGGCGCCAGTTCGATCGCCAGCCCGTAGGCCAAGGACGCGAGCGCGCCGTTGGCCGCGGCCATGATCGTGTTCGATCCGTTCGGCCGGTACGCATTGATGCCCGAGGTGTAGGTGATCGAGCCGGTGACCCGCCCGGCCGCGTGCTTTCCGACCAGCCAGGCACCGAGCAGTTTGGTGTCCACGACGGCCCGTGCGGTCGCTGTGGCGACGTCTGAGGTTCGACCGTACGCACCGGTCGCGTCCGCCGCGGTGACCACCACATGATCCACTCGCGCCACTTGGGCGAACAGTTCGGTCACGTCCTCCTCCCGCCCCATGTCGGCCACGATCGTGCTGATCTTCCCGTGCGTGCGCTCCAGTTCGGCCCGGGCCTGCGCGAGCCGGTCCTCGGACCGGCCGACGATCGTTACATCCATGCCCTCGGCGAGCAGGGTCCGGGCCAGGGCAAGGCCCATGCCGGAGCTGCCACCGATGATCATTGCGTCAGTCATGATTCGAGGCTGCGCCGCCGGAGCGGCTCCGGGAAGGCCGTCTGGTTCCTAGGTGTGCCACGGCCACCCAGGAACCGATCGACTGATGGCAGACTCGAAGCCGTGAATGCGATGGCCGAGTTCCTCAAGATCCGGCGCGGGCGGATCGGCCCTGCCGAGGTCGGCCTGCCCACCGGGCCGGGCGCACGGCGCACACCCGGGCTGCGCCGAGAGGAGCTGGCCGCGCTGGCCGGCGTGAGCGTGGACTACTACACCCGGATCGAGCAGGGCCGGGAAACCGCGCCCAGCGACGCCGTACTGAGCGCGTTGGCCCGGGCCCTGCGGCTCACTGCCGACGAGCACGCCCACCTGCTCGGCCTCGCCGACCAGGTCTCCGGGCGGGCACCGCGCCGCCGGCCCGCCGACCCGAGACCGGCCGACCCTGGCCTGCGGTTGCTTCTGGAGTCGGTACGGCCCAGCCCGGCGTACGTACTCGACGAGGTCAACGACGTGCTGGCCGCCAACCCGGAGGGCCTTGCGCTGTTAGCCGGGCTCAGCGACTGGCCGCCCAGCCGGCGCAACACGATCCGGTACACGTTCCTGCACTCGGCCGCACGGACCCTTTTCGCCGACTGGGACCGGGTGGCCCGCAACAGCGTCGCGCACTTGCACACCGCCGAACTGACCGCCCCGGCGCAGACCGCCGCGCTGATCGCCGAACTGTCGGCGGCCAGCAGCGAGTTCGCCGCGCTATGGCGGCGGCACGAGGTATGGGTCAAGCGCGCCGGCGAGACGGCGTTCCGGCATCCGGCGATCGGCCCGATCACCCTCGCCAATGAGGTGCTCAGCTCCGCCGGCGGCAGCCAGCGCATACTCATCTACCAGGCCCCGCCCGGGACGGCCGAGCACGATGCTCTGATCCTGCTGGCGATGACCACCGAGGACGCGGGAACCCCGTGAAGTCGAGGACGCGATCCCTGACGGTCCGCATCCGCTGAACTTCGGCGGACCGATCGTCTGGTATCGCAGGTGAACCGGCGGTGCAGCCGACTGCCCGCCTTCACCGCGTGGACGACCGTGTCGCGGGGGTTCACCTGTGCCGCCGTCTTGTCGACAGGTCAGACGATGCAGAGAATTCTGAATGGAGATGCACGTAATTGTTGATTTATAGATGAAAAGGTACTGAAATATGCAGTGGAAGCCACGACGGGCGACCCCGTCCGTGGTTTCATGGGCACGCATACCACCGACAGAGAGCGACGGAGATGGCGACACCGCAGGCCAGGTGGAGCGCGCTGCTGGAGATGCTGACGCGGGACGGGCGTATCGAGGTCGAGGCGGCCGCAGCCGAACTCGCGGTGTCCGCTGCCACGATCCGGCGTGACCTCGACGAGCTGGCTCGCCAGCAGATGGTCACGCGCACCCACGGTGGCGCCGTGATCAACGCGATCGCCTACGACCTGCCGCTCCGCTACAAGGCGGCACGCCACGCCCCCGAGAAGGAGCGGATAGCGCACGCGGCAGCCGGCCTGGTCAAGGCCGGAGCGGTGGTGGGCCTCAACGGCGGCACCACGACCACCGAGGTCGCTCGGGCGCTGGCGACCAGGAGCGACCTGGGCTCCGAGGGCGGTGCCGAGCCGTCGCTGACGGTTGTCACCAATGCCCTGAACATCGCCAACGAGCTGGTCGTACGCCGCCATGTGAAGCTCGTCGTCACCGGCGGGGTGGCCCGCCCGGCCTCGTACGAACTGATCGGGCCCCTGGCCACTGAGCTGCTCGCCGAGATCACGCTGGACCACGTGTTCATCGGAGTGGACGCGATCGACGCCGTGCACGGCGCGACCGCCCATCACGAAGGTGAGGCCAGCATCAACCGGACACTTGCGCGCCGCGCCCAGCAGGTTGTCGTGGTCGCCGACTCCTCCAAGCTGGGCAAGCGGGCGTTCGCCCGGATCTGCCCGTTGGAGGACATCCATGTGCTGGTCACGGACAAGGACGCTCCCGCCGGACTAATCGAGCCGTTCGTCGCCGCCGGAGTGGAGATCGTCCGCGCCTGAACCGGCCTGTGCCGCACGGAGGTTGAGGGTCCCGCAGGGCGTCCGCGCGGACGGGCCGGCGGTGCGTCTGTGCGGCAAGGCCCTCCGGGGCGAGGTCCGGCCCCCGGCCACTCGACGGCGCCCCGCTCTCCGACAGTGCCCGCCCCGGTGAACCCGCTGTCTCACCCCTTGACGCCACCGGCTGTCAGACCGCTGACCAGATGGCGTTCCACGAAGATGAACAGCACCACGACCGGAACGACGGCGATCAGCGATGCCGCGAAGAGGTACTGCCACTGCTCCTGGTAGGCGGTGACGAACCCGGGGATGGCCTTGGTCAGCGTCGTGCGGTCCTTCGAGGACGTGATGGTGAGTGCGACGACGTACTCGTTCCAGGCGGCGATGAACGTGTACACCGCCGCCGTCACCACACCGGGCATGGCCAGCGGCAGGGTGATCCGGGCCAGCGCTCCCAGCCGGCCGGCCCCGTCCAGGTACGCCGCCTCCTCCAACTCCTTGGGGACACTGGCGAAGTACGCGTTGAGGATCCACACACAGAACGGCAGATTGAACGCCGCGTTGACCAGGATCAGCGCCTCGCCGGTGTCGGTCAGGTCGAGGCTGACCATTTCCCGGTAGATGCCGACCAGCAGTGCGGTGGGCGCGAACATCTGGGTGACCAGGACCAGCAGCAGGAACGCGCCCCGGCCGCGGAAACGGTGCCGTGCGGTGTAGTACGCGGCGGGCAGTCCGACGAGCAGCGCGAGCAGCGTCGACATGCCGGCGACGTACAGCGAGAAGCCCAGTGAGCCGGTGACCGGCGGGTCGTCGAGGGACCACACGTCGGCGAAGTTCGACCACTGCCAGTGCGACGGCAGATACGTGGGCGGGGACTTCATGAGTTCCGGCGTCGGTTTCAGCGCCGTCAACAGCATCTGGAGGTACGGGGAGAGGAAGACGAGGGCGACCAGCCAGCCGGCCCCGGTGAGCAGCACGGTGCGCGCTGTGCGTCCGGCCCGGGGTCCGGCGTGCGCGGCGGTCGTTGTCATCGGATCTCCTCCCGCCATCGCACGACCCGCAGATACGCGAGCACCACGACGAGGATCAGTGCGAAGTTCACGACGGCCATCGCCGCCGATTCGCCGACGGCCTGGTTGTCGAAGGCGAGCTTGTACATGAAGGTCGTCGTCGTGTCGGTGGCGAAGCCGGGGCCGCCGCGCGTCATCGACCAGATGATCGGGAACGAGTTGAACACGTTGATGATGTTGATGATCGCGGCCACCAGCAGCGAGGGCCGCAGCAGCGGCAGCGTGACGGAGAGGTACGTCCTGAGCGTTCCTGCGCCGTCCATGCGGGCCGCCTCGTAGACGTCCGCCGGGATGGTCTGGAGTCCGGAGAGGATGACGAACGCGGTGAACGGCAGGGAGACGAACACCGCCACGGCCATCATCGCCGCGAATCCGAGGACCGGGTCGGCCAGCCAGTTCACCGGCTTGTCCAGGAGGCCTACGTCCATCAGCAGGCGGTTGACGACGCCGTAGAAGTTGTTGAGCATCCAGCGCCAGATGAGCGCGGTCATCAGTACGGATGCCGCCCAGGGCACGATGAGCGCCCAGCGGACCACCCGCTGCCCGGGGAAGCGGGTGTTGAGCAACTGGGCGAGCCCCAGGGACAGGAGAAGTGTGACCGCGACGACGCCGACAACCCAGATCAGGGTGCGCAGCAGTACGCCCGGCAGGTCCTCCTCGGCGAACAGGTCGGTGTAGTTGTCGAGGCCCGCGGAGCCGAGGGACAGGCCGGTCGAGCTGATCCTGGTCAGGGACGTGCGGACCATTTCGACGACCGGCCAGATCACCATGGCCAGGATGAGGACGACGGCGGGGCCGAGCCAGAGCAGCGGTTCGAGGGCCCGCAGTCCCCGCCGCTGCTTGCGGACGGGGGCGACAGGCGGTGCCGCCGCCTCCGGGGCCGGCTCTCGCCGGTCCCCGGAGGCGCGTACGGAGATGTCGTGGACGGCCATGCGTCAGCCGGTCTTCTGCGCGGTCTTCTGGATCTTCGCCAGGACCTTCTCGGGATCGCCGCTCGCCACGGCGGTGCCTATCTGCTGCTTCACCGCGCCGTCGACGGCCGCCCAGCCCGGGTTGTCGGCCGGGGCGAACTTGGCGCCGGCCAGCGCGTCGACGAACGGCTTGTAGTAGGCGGTGTCCGAACTGAGCGCGTCACCGGCCGACTTGGTCACCGAGAGGAACCCCTCCGTGGACAGGAACCTGGAGGCGTTCTCCTTCTGGTAGACGAAGTCCAGGAACTTGTTGACGCCCTCACGGTTCTTGCCGCCGTCCTTCTTGAACGCCACCAAGTAGTCCTGCACCCCCAGGGTGTTGTGGGTGGTGCCGTCCTTGCCGGGCAGCGGCGCGACGCCGTAGTCGAGCTTCTTGTCGACGGGGTCGATGAAGCCCTTGCGCATGAAGACGGCGCCGTTGATCATGCCGATCCGGCCCTGCGCGAACTGGTTGAAGACGTCCTTGCGGTTGGTGGTCTCCGGGTTGGGCTGGGTCAGCCCTTCCTTCGTCAGCTTCCTGAGGTAGGTCAGGGTCTCCACGTTCGCCGGCTGGTCTACGGCCCACTTCCCGGAGTCGTCGACCCAGCCGCCGCCGTTGTTCATCGACCAGATGCCGAACTCGCCCTGGGCTTCCTCGGGTCCGAGCGGCAGGCCCAGGGGGATGACCCCGGTCTTCTTGACGTTCTTGATCTTCTTGGCGACTGCCTCGACCTCGGCCCAGCTCTTCGGCGGCGCCGTGACACCCGCCTGCTTGAAGATCGCCTTGTTGTAGAAGAACAGCCGCGCACTGGAGATGAAGGGCAGGCCGTACTGGACTCCTTGGTACTTGGCCTGGTCGGCGAAGAGGGGCAGGAAGTCGTCGAGCACCGTCGGCGACACCGCCTCGTCCGCCTTGTAGATCAGGTCGTCGCGGGCGAAGTCGGAGAACTTGTTGTAGTTGAGGATGTCCGGCTGCTGCTTGGTCTGGATGTACGTCTTGGCCTTGGAGTCCATCTGCTCCCAGTCGACGACTTCCAGGTTGACCTTGTAGCCGGGGGTCCGGGCCTCGAAGTCCTTGATGAGTTTCTCCCAGTAGGGCTGGGTGTCCTCGTCGTACTTCGCGGCCACGAAGGTGATCGTCCGGCCGTCCGAGGCGCCGCTGTCGGAGGAGCCCCCCTTGCCGCATCCAGTGAGCGCCAAGGCCAGAACGAGGCCTGCGGCCGTGCCTGCGAGGTGCTGTTTCACTCCGGTACCACCCTCTCTTCGTACCACTGTGCAGTGACGGCGGGTGCGGCTCGATGCTTGTTTATGCTCGAATCGAGCTCGAATCAAGCAGTAAACGTCATCATGCTCAATCGATCGCGCATAGTGTCAAGAGGCCGCCGGATCACGACTCGGTCAAGCCGCGTCCGCCGGCCTGGGGTAGCGGCGCGACGCATGACTGTCGTCGGCTGCGGCACGTCGTGATTGCGCGGGGCGTTGAGCGGGGTGATTGAGCGGAGTGATTGAGCGGAGTGACTGGCACCATCGCGGTCACCGCCGATCGGGCGAGCCCCGTCCTGGACCTCACGGACGCCGCCGTCGCGCCGGAGTTCATCGGCCGGACGTCGGTCGCGCAGAGCTGCCTCGCCATCGCCGAGCTGGCGCTTCCGCGTGCGCTGCCAGGCAGGGACCTGAGCGCTCTGGCCGCACAGCGGACGGCAACCATCGTCGAAGCGCTGACCGAAGAGCCCCTCGAGTCAGAGCAGTTCACGTCCCCGGCGGCGACTGGGCCCACGGCCTGGCGCAGGAGACGGCGCTGAAGATGCGCGGCTGCAGGCGCTGGGACGAAGGCGTATCCGGTCACGGAGTACCGGATACGGGCACGACGGTCCGGGCGACCCGTCCGGCATTGCGCAGGGACTGTCCGGCGAGATCGGCCGTACCGGCGGCCGGCTGGTGACCTTCGGCCTCGATCGGGTGGCAGTCCTCGTCATGCTGCAGCGGCTCGCCGCGACGCCTGGCACCACGGGCCGGACCCAGGACCGAACAAACCCCGCCATCCCGCGCGTTCAGCACTTCTCGCCCGACGCACTTCACACAGAATTAGCGCCCTTCTGAAGCCGGGCCGCCGTCCACGGCTGATGCCCGTGAGCAGCGGGCCACCCGTTGTCGGCCGCACCAGGGGCCAGCACGGCCCCACAGGAATCAAGGAACGCATCGTTGACAGATGAAATTTACTGCAAGATTATGTGCGGAAAACTACAAGATCTTGCATCACTCATCAAAGACTCCCGGCCTCTGTCCGTTGGAGGACAACAGTGCGTGCACAGCCCCGCAGACTCGGCGTCGTACTTGCCGCCGCCCTGACCCTGACACTCGCCTCGCTCGGCATGGAACCCCCGGCCCTGGCCCAGTCCTCACCGGCCGGTACGGCCCCGGGGCCGAAGGTGACCGAAACCGCGGACGGTCTCACCCTGTCCGTACCGGCCACCGGAAAGAGCCCCGGCTACGACGTCGCCATACCCACCGACGGCGATCTGGCGCTCCGCACCGAACGCGCCGGCACTCCCGTCCTGACCACCGCGGGCGGCGACACGGGCGCCTTACGGTTCCGTTCCGGCGGTGCGTGGCAGCACGCCACCGACCTCACCGGCTGGCGTTGGAAGGGCGGCGTCCTGACCCTGACCGCCGGCTCCACGCTCGCCGGGGCCAGCGTCCAGGCGCGTCTCACCCCGGCCGCCGACCGCTACCAACTCGACTGGAACGTCGAGGGAGTCGAGCCGGACCGGCTGGGACTCGCCTACGACCTCAGCTCCGCCGGTCACTGGTACGGGCACGGCGAGGCCGAGACCCCGCAGGGCGGCCCCGGCACCGACCAGCCCTGGCCGCTGGACAGCGGCGAGGTCGAACACCCCGGCTTCTCCCCCGCGTCGTACCACATGATCGATCCGTTCTGGTACACCTCCAGCTCGACCGGACTCCGCGTCGACACCGGGCATGTCATGGACGTGGCGATCAATGAGGGCAAGGACGGACTCGGACGCTTCGACATCGAGTCCGGCGACCCCTACAAGGCCACCGTCTTTGTCGAGTCGACGCCGCTGGAGGTCTACCGCGACTACGTCGGCATCGTCGGGAAACCGGCGAAGAGCGACGCCACGTACGAGCAGTACGCCAAGCCGGTCTGGAACTCCTGGGCGCAGTTCTACACCCACGTCGACCAGGAGAAGGTCCTCGACTACGCCACCGATCTGAAGGACAACGGGCTCGAAGGGCACGCCCTCCAGCTCGACGACAAGTGGGAGTCGAACTACGGCAACCTGACCTTCGACGCCAAGGCCTATCCCGACCCGAAGGCCATGTCGAAGAAGATCCACGACCTCGGTTTCGACTTCGGGCTCTGGACGACCCTGTGGATCAACCTCGACTCCGACAACTACCAATTCGCCGTCGACAAGGGCTACTTGCTCAAGGACGCCGCCGACACCGCCAAGCCCTGCACCGTGACCTGGTGGAACGGCACGGCGGGCATCATCGACCTCGCCAACCCCGAGGCCAAGGCCTGGTACACCGGCCGCATCAAGACGCTGATGAGCGACTACGACATCGACGGCCTGAAGTTCGACACCCGTTTCTTCGACGACAAGTGCGCCCCGCGCGACGGGTTCAAGCCCACCGACTACCAGCGTCTCGGTACCGAACTCGCCGACGAGTTCGACCTCCAGGGCGTGGGTATTCGCGTGCACTGGGACTCCACCGCCCATCAGGCCGGGTTCGTCACCCGGCAGGTCGACAAGGGCACCGGCTGGGACTCGGTCCGCGCCTCCGTCAGCCAGAACCTGGCGATCTCCACGATCGGCTACCCGTTCGTCACCACCGACATGATCGGCGGCTCCGGAGGCCAACCCGCCCCCGAGAAAGACGTGTTGATCCGTTCGGCCCAGATCGCCTCGCTGATGCCGCTGATGTACTCCTCCACCTCGCCCGTCGACACGATCGACGTGACAACCGGTCAGAAGGTCGTCTACGACCAGCAGACCATCGATCTCTACCGGGCGGCGATCAAGCGGCACGAGCGTCTCGCGCCGCACATCTGGGACCAGGTGCAGCAGACCCTGAAGACCGGTGACCCGATCGTCCGGCCGCTGTTCTTCGACTACCCGAAGGACAAGGCCGGTTACACGGTCTCCGACGAGTGGATGCTCGGCCCCGCCGTCCTCGCCGCACCGCAGGTCGCCGACCGGGCCACCCGGACCGTGCACCTGCCCCCGGGCACCTGGTACGACGTCAACCAGGGCACCGTGATCCGCGGCCCGAAGGACCTCAAGGGCTACGGCGCTCCCCTGGGCGTCACCCCCGCCTTCGTGAACCTCAAGGCCAAGGGCGCCGACAAGGCGCTGCGTGCCCTGCGGAGCGCCAAGGCCCCCGCCGCCTCCGTACTGCTCTCCCCCGACGCGCCGGAGACCGGGAACGGTGAGGCCTTCGAGATCACCACCACGGCCACCAACTGGGGCTCCCAGCCGCTGAAGCGGGTCACGGCCGCGCTGAAGGCACCCGACGGTTGGCGCGCCGAGGCCATCACGGCCGCGACGACCCGGTCGCTCGCCGCCAGTGCCACGCTCACCACCAAGTGGACCGTCACCCCGCCCGCCGACGCGGCCTGGGGCAGCCACACCCTCACCGGGACGGTGACCTACGACGGCAGCCCGCCGGTCTCCGACCGCGTCCCCGTGAAGGTGAAGCCGCAGCCGGGCGCGGTCTCGGCGCCGTACCGCACCGCCGACACCGCGGGCGACGCCCAGTTCGCCCAGGCCGGTGACCAGTTCGCGCTCTGGGCGGGCGGCCAGGACGTGTCCGGCTGGAAGGACGAGAAGGCCACCGTCTACGAGAAGTCAGTGGTCGCGGACAAGGCCACCGTGCGGGCACGGCTCGTCTCCCAGGAGTCCGCCAGTCCCGTCGGCAAGGCCGGCATCGCCGTCGCCAACGACCTGACCGCGCCCGAGAAGGGCGGCTACGCGGTCCTCGTCATGACGGACAAGTACGGCCTGGAGTTCATGACCGACAGCGACGGCGACGGAAAGCTCGACACCTGGGCGGGCGGCGGCCAGACGTACCACCCCGCCTACCTGAAGCTGGTGCGCGACGGCACGACGTACACCGCGTACGCGAGCAAGGACGGCACCACCTGGTCCACCGTCGGGTCTGCCACGGTGGCCTCGGCCTCCGGCACCGGCGACGCGGGCCTGGTTGCCTCAGGCGCCAACGTCAACTACCCCGGTGAACGGATCCAGGCCGTCTTCGACGGCTTCTCGGTCACCGCGCCCTGAACAGTGACCACCTCCCGAACAGTGACCGCCTCCCGAACAGTCACCGCGTCCTGAACGGACGCCGCGTCGGGGGCGCCTCGGCCGACGCAGCCCGCAAGCGCCCCCGACAGCCAGGCGTCACCCGACAGCTCGGCAGTACCCGACGGCCCTTTCCCGACAGGGGTTCACCCATGCCACGGCTCGCCCGTACACCTGCCCTCATCGCGTCCTTCCTCGCCGGCGCGCTCGTCGCGACCACCACCACCGTGATCGCGGCCACCGACGACGACCAGCACAAGCCCACCACCACCTGGCTGACCGTGAAGGTCGCCGACGCCATGGGCACCAGGGACACCGTCACCTGGGTCCCCACCGGCTCCTTCGCGAGCTCCGCGGAGGTCCGCGTCCCGCGCTATCCGATGACCGCCATCGAGGGCAAGGACACCAAGGACCTGTCCCTGGACGCCGTACGCGGCGAGCAGGTCTCCGCGCAGCTCGCCATCGCCTCCGGCACCAGTCTCAACGACGTGCACGCGAAGGTCGGCGACCTGACCGGGCCGGGCGGCGCAAGGCTCGACGGCGACAGCGCCCAGGTGCGGTTCGTGAAGTACGTCCCCGTGCAGCGCTCCAAGAGCGAGGTCGACTGGTCGGCCACCATCGACCAGGTCAGCTCCGCCAAGGAGGTCTCCGGCGACCGCAACCCGGACGTCGTCGGCGACCCGCTGGAGGAACGCGACTCGGTCGACGTCCCCGCGTACGCCGCCCAGCCGCTCTGGTTCACCTTCCACATCCCGAAGAACGCCAGGCCCGGCACGTACAAGGGAACGGTCCGCGTCGACGTCGGCGACGACACGCAGGCCACGTATCCGCTCACCGTGAAGGTCGCCGACGCCACCGTGCCGGCCCCCGCCGACTACAAGTTCTTCCTCGACGTCTGGGCGCAGCCGGAGACCATCGCACAGGCCCACAAGGTCACGCTGTGGTCGAAGGAGCACTGGAAGCTCATCGAGGCGTACAACCGCGATCTGGCCTCGCGCGGGCAGAAGGTCATCAACACCACGATCGTCGACAACCCCTGGCACCACCAGTGGTCCCTCGGCACCCGGGAGTCGCAGACCGCGACGCCGTACACCAGCATGGTCGGCTGGACGTGGAACGGAACGAAGTTCGCCTTCGACTTCGCCCGTTGGGACAAGTACGTCGAGACCGCCAGGAAGGCCGGGCTCGGCCCCGAGATCGGCGCCTTCTCGATGCTGGCGTTCCAGGACCAGGAGCACCTCACCTACACCGACACGCGGACCCGCAAGACCGTCTACGAGAACGTCGATCTGGGCGGAACCCGCTGGCGGGAGGCCTGGGGCGCCTATCTGCCCGCCTTCGAGGCCCACTTGAAGAAGAAGGGCTGGCTGAACGACACCTGGCTGTCCTTCGACGAGCGGCCGATCAGCACCATGACGGTGGTCAAGGACTTCGTCCACGAGGTGGCGCCGGTCTTCGACGACCGGATCTCCGTCGCCGGATCGATCACCACGGAGGGCGTCGCGTCGAACCTGTCCGTCGACTGGGGCGGCATCGACGCGATGACGAAGGAGAAGGCGGCGCAGCGGCGCGCGGCCGGAAAGATCACCACGTTCTACGTGTACGGCGCGCCGGCCCACCCCAACACCCTGTCGTACTCCCCCGCCGTCGAGGCACGGATGCTGCCGTGGATCTCCGCCGAGCGTGATCTCGACGGGTTCCTGCGCTGGTCGTACAACAGCTGGACCAGCGACCCCTTCAAGCAGCCCGTGCACATCTTCACCCAGGGCGACGAGTACCTGGTCTACCCCGGGAAGAACGGGCCGATGTCCAGCATCCGCTGGGAGCAACTCAAGGAAGGCATCGAGGACTTCGAGTTGATCGGGCAGCTGCGCGCGAAGGACGGCGGTGACAGCGCCGCCCTCACCGAGGCCCTCACCACGGCCACCCGGGATCTGGACGGTCGAACAAAGAACGTGAGCGACATCGAGACCGCGCGGGCGGCCGTGGTGAAGGGGCTGACGTCATGAGAAGGCGCGGGAGAACCCTGCTGCTCACCTCCCTGTTGACCGCCCTGTCCCTTACCGTCCCCACCGCAACCGCGGCGACGGCACCGGCCGAGGCGGAGGCCCAGGTGGTGCCCGCGGCGGGACAGAAGCACACGGTCACCTATGACCAGTACTCCGTGCGGGTCGACGGCAAGCCCCTCTACATCTGGGGCGCCGAGCTGCACTACTTCCGGCTGCCCAGCCCGGACGCCTGGCGTGACGTGCTGCAGAAGATCAAGGCGGGCGGCTTCAACGCGGTCTCCCTGTACTTCGACTGGGGCTACCACTCCGCCAAGCCGGGCAGTTACGACTTCACCGGCATCCGTGACGTGGAGCGGCTGCTCGACGAGGCCGAGCGGGCAGGTCTGTACGTGATCGCCCGTCCTGGCCCCTACATCAACGCCGAGGTGTCCGGCGGCGGCATGCCCGCCTGGCGCTCCATCCAGGCGGGCGTGAACCGCACCTCCGAGCCGGAGTACCTGAAGGCGGCGCGGGAGTGGATGAGCCGGATCAACCCGATCATCGCGCGGCACCAATTCACCCGCGGTACAGGCTCAGTGATCCTGTATCAGGTCGAGAACGAGTACCAGGGCGGGCGCCACGACGCCGACTACATGCAGACGCTCATCGACTGGGCGAAGCATGACGGCATCGACGTGCCGACCTTCGTCAACGACGGCGGCGCCAACCAGAACTGGGTGAGCGGCAAGGGCGCCCCCGACATCTACGGTTTCGACGCCTATCCGCAGGGCTTCGACTGCAAGGACCCCGACAACTGGAAGAACCTCCCGGACTATTCCTACGTCAACGAGTGGAAGCCCGAGTCGCCGCTGCTCATCCCGGAGGCGCAGGGCGGCGCCTTCGACCCGTGGGGCGGCACCGGCTACCAGGACTGCGCAAAACTCACCGGCACCGACTTCACGCGGGTCTTCGGCAAGATGAACATCGCCGCCGGCGTCACCGGTCAGTCCTTCTACATGACGTACGGCGGCACCAACTGGGGCTGGCTCGCCGACCCGAACGCCGTCTACACGTCGTACGACTACGGGGCCCCGATCAACGAGTCCCGCCAACTCACCGACAAGTACCAGGAGTTCAAGCGCCTCGGCTACTTCGTGAACTCGGTCGGCTCGCTGGCACGGACCGACAAGGCCGAGGCGCCCACGCCCTCCGACGAGGCGCTGCGCATCGACCGGCGCGTCAACCCGGATGACGGCACCCAGTTCTTCACCGTCCGGCACGCCGACACCCGGGTGAAGGACAAGGACGAGACGACGCTGTCCCTGTCGGGTGCGGACGGCGACTATCCGCGTGTGCCGCAGCAGGGCGCGGTCACCGTCGACGGCCGGGACGCCAAACTCCTCGTCGCCGGTTATGACCTGGGCGACCAGCGGCTCGTCTACTCCACCTCGGAGATCATGACGCACGCCGCCATCGGCGACCGCGAGGTGGCCCTGCTGTACGGGCGTGCGGGCGAGGCCGGCGAGACCGTGCTGCGGTACGCGAAACGGCCGCAGGTGAACGTGCTCGACGGCGACGTCACCACCACCTGGGACGCCGCACGCGGCGACCTGCGCCTGAACTACACCCACAAGGGCTTGATCCGGGTTCAGGTGAACGGCCTGGAGCTGCTGATCGCCGACGTCGCCGAGACCGCCCACTGGTGGCGGCAGGACACCTCCGCCGGGCCGGTTCTGGTACGCGGCCCGTCCCTGGTCCGTACGGCCGAAGTCGCGCGCGGCACACTCAAGTTGACCGGCGACTCCGCCAAAGCCGCGAAGATCGAGGTCATCGCGGACGCGAAGAAGGTCACCTGGAACGGCCGCAGGACCACCGTCACCGCAGCGCCGAGCCCGGTCCGGCTGCCCACGCTGTCGGCATGGAAGTACAGGGAGGAAGCTCCGGAATCCGCCCCGGACTTCGACGACTCCTCCTGGACCACGGCCGCCCACCTCACCGCCAACAACCCGGCGCTGAACGGCTCGTTGCCGGTGCTCGCGATGGACGAGTACGGCTACCACCACGGCGACGTCTGGTACCGGGGCCGGTTCAAGACCACCGGTGCGGCCACCGCGCTCGCGCTGAACGCCGACACCGGCCCGACCGGCCAGTACGCGGTCTGGCTCAACGGCCGCTACCTCGGCACCTCCGGCGACGGCGCGCACACCTTCGACATCCCGACGGGCACACTCAAGGCCGGCGGGGACAACGTGCTCGCCGTCCTGGCCGAGAACGCGGGCCACAACGAGGAATGGGGCCACGACTACTCCAAGGAGCCGCGCGGTCTGCTCGGCGCCGAGGTCATCGGCGGGGCCTCCACCCTCACCTGGAAGATCCAGGGCAGCCGTGGCGGCGAGAACCCGGCCGACCCCGCACGCGGCCCGTACAACAACGGCGGTCTGTACGGGGAGCGGGCCGGCTGGTCGCTGCCCGGTTACCCGGACGGCGACTGGAAGCGCACCACACTCGCCACCCGGTCCGCGGCGACGGAGCCCGGCGTGCGGTGGTACCGCACCAGCGCGAAGCTCGACCTGCCGAAGGGCCAGGACAACGCGATCGCGCTGGACCTGGCGGAGGCCGAGGGCGGCAGCACGGCCTACCGGGCCCAGATCTTCGTCAACGGCTGGCTGATCGGACGCTATCTGCCCGCCACCGGACCCCAGACCCGGTTCGTCATCCCCAAGGGCATCCTGCGCGAGCAGGGCGACAACAGCATCGCCCTGGCGGTGTGGTCCAACGGCAAGGCGGCGGGCCCGGGTTCGGCGAAACTCGTTGACCTCGGCGCGACGGCCGGCGGCATCAAGGTGAACCCGGTGGCCGCGCCCTCGTACGACCCGACGACGTACGCCATGCCGGACGCCGGGGCCCGGGTCTCCGTGGACGCCGAGCCGTTCCTGAGCACCGGCGTGGCCACCAAGGTCCCCGTCACGCTCACCGTTCCGAAGGACGCCCCCACCACCCGTGACGTCCATCTGTCGCTGACCGTCCCGGACGGCTGGACCGCGACCGCCGACGGGGCCACCGGCTTCGCCCGGGTCAGGCCCGGCGCGTCGGTGACCGCCGCGTACACCGTGACCCCGCCCGCCGACCCGGTTCACTACGCCGTACTGTCCGCGACCGCTGCGCTTCAGCAGAAGGGCCACCCGTCCACGGTGACCGGCGAGCGGGCCGTGCAGGTGCCGCCGCCGGGGCTCTCCAAGGACGCGTACGTCAGCGATCTGACCCTGGTCAAGGCGGTCAACGGCTGGGGCCCCGTCGAGAAGGACCTGTCCAACGGCGAGGCGGCCGCCGGTGACGGACGCACCCTCGCCATCGCCGGCACGTCCTACGACAAGGGTCTGGGCGTCCACGCGAACAGTCAGGTCCGGGTCTATCTCGGGGGCGGCTGCACCCGGTTCACCGCGGTCGCCGGGGTGGACGACGAGGTCGGTGACGGCGGCAGCGTCTCCTTCCAGGTGGTCGCCGACGGTCGCACCCTCGTCACCACCCCGGTCGTGTCCGGCTCCGGCGGCGGCACCGCCGTCGACGTGGACGTGACCGGTGCCCGCTGGCTGGACCTGCTGGTCGACGGGGGCGGCGACGTCTCCAGCGATCACGCCGACTGGGCCGACGCCAAGCTGACCTGTGCGGGCGGTTCCTGATGGCCGTCCGGACGCGCGCGATACGCGGCGGGCCCATCGCCCTGCTGCTGGCGCTCATCGCGGTCCTGGCGGGGCCGGTTGCGCCCGCCGGGGCCGGCCAGCAGGTCACAGGGCACGGTTGGACCGGCACATGGGCGACGGCTCCGAGTGAGCACTACGAGGTCTCGGGCATGTCCGAGGTCACGGTGCGGATGCCGGTGCGCACCAGCGTCGGCGGCTCCCGGGTACGCGTAAGGCTGTCCAACGCGTACGCCACCCAGCCGGTGACGATCGGTCACGCGACCGTGGGGCTGCGCGACGGCGGCTCCGCCGTCAAGCTCCCGCATGAGGTGCGGTTCGGCGGGAAGCGGCAGGTGACGATCCCGGCGGGCGGCACAGCGGTCAGCGACCCGGTCGGGTTCCCGCTGCCCGCCGGTGCCGACCTGGTGGTCAGCCTCTATCTGTCCGGTCAGGTCTCGCACATCACCGACCACTGGTGGGCGCAGCAGACCGTGTACTGGACGGACTACCAGGCCGGTGACCATGCCGCCGACCCCGGCGGTGACGCCTTCACCTGGACCACCACCAGCTGGCCGTTCCTCTCCGGCGTCGACGTGAGCGCGCCCGGGGCGGGGGCGGTGGTGGCGCTCGGCGACTCGATCACCGACGGGTCCTATTCGACGGCCGACACCAACCGGCGCTGGCCCGACCTGCTGTCCGCACGGCTGAACGCCTGCCGGCCCGGCGCCGGGGTGCTCAACGCGGGCATCACCAGCAACCGGATCACCGCCGGGACCGACACCAACCCCTCCGCGCTGGACCGTCTCGAACGGGATGTGCTCTCCCAACCGGGGGCCAGGACCCTGATCCTCTTCGAAGGGATCAACGACCTCGGCGGGGCCACTGCCGAACAGATCATCGCCGGGATGAAGACCATCGCGAGCCGGGCCCACCAGCGCGGGATGCGGGTCGTCGGCGCCACCATCACCCCGTACAAGGGCTTCACCGTGGGCGGCTGGAGCGAGGAGACGGAGGCCCGGCGCCAGCAGGTCAACGCCTTCGTACGGCACTCCGGCCACGTCTTCGACGACTAC
The DNA here is from genome assembly GCF_042872225.1 of Streptomyces sp. NPDC005374. Classification (NCBI taxonomy): domain Bacteria; kingdom Bacillati; phylum Actinomycetota; class Actinomycetes; order Kitasatosporales; family Streptomycetaceae; genus Streptomyces; species Streptomyces sp. NPDC005374. The sequence continues at coordinate 251,795 of NZ_JBIAKA010000006.1, forward strand.
GCCGACTTCGACCGGGCCGTACGCGATCCGGCCGACCCGCAGCGACTCGGCGAGGCGTACGACTCCGGTGACCATCTGCATCCCAACGATGCCGGCATGAAGGCCTTCGCCGACTCCATCGACCTGACCTCGCTCGGCCTCGGCCGCGGCTGTCCCTGAGGAGGACCGTAGTGCTCCGAGTTCTCGGACACCGAAGAAGACTGGCTGCCACCGTTGCCGCGCTGGCAGGGCTGCTGCTCCCGGCGGCCCCCACGGCACAAGCGGCACCGGTAGAGCAGACACAGACGGCGACCCACGGGTGGACCGGGACCTGGGCCACCGCCCAGCACGCCGCCTACGACCCGGGCACCTCCGAGGTGACCGTACGCATCCCGGTGCGGGTGAGCGCGGGCGGGTCCAGCGTGCGCATCCGGCTCACCAACGACTTCACCACCGAGCCGGTGACGATCGGGCACGCGACCGTCGGACTGCGTGAGGGCGGCAGCGCTGTCACCCAGCCGCGCAAGCTGAGCTTCGGCGGGAAGAGCGACGTGACGATCCCGGCGGGTGGGCAGGCGGCCAGTGACCAGGTCCGGCTCACCGTGCCCGCCCTGAGCGACGTGGTGGTCAGCCTGTACTTCCCGGGCCGGCTGACCCACATCAGCCAGCACTGGATGGGCCTGCAGACCGTCTACTGGTCATCCGACGGCGGCGGCGACCACGCCGGGGACGCCGACGGAGGGGCCTTCACCAGGACCGACTCCACCTTCCCGTTCCTGACCGGGGTCGATGTCCGGGGCGGCAACGCGGCGGGCTCCGTCGTGGCACTCGGCGACTCCATCACCGACGGGGCGTCCTCCACGTCGAACGCCAACCGGCGCTGGCCGGACTACCTGGCCACCCGGCTGTCCGCCTGCACGACCACCGCCGGCGTACTGAACGAGGGCATCAGCGGCAACCGGATCACCGCAGGAACGGACGGCAACCCCTCGGCGCTCGAACGGCTGGAGCGCGATGTGCTGACCCAGCCGAACGCCCGCACAGTGGTCCTCTTCGAGGGCGTCAACGACCTCAGCTGGGGCGGCGCCACCGGCGACCAGGTGATCGACGGCATGAAGGAGATCGCCCGGCGCGTGCACGCCCGCGGCATGCGGCTGATCGGCGCGACCGTCGTCCCGTACCGGGGCTGGGGCGACTGGTGGACCGAGGCCAAGGAGGCCGACCGGCAGAAGGTCAACGCGTTCGTCCGGGACTCCGGCGGAATCCTCGACGGGTACGCCGACTTCGACCGGGCGGTACGCGACCCGGACGATCCCACCCGCTATGCCGCCGCGTTCGACTCCGGCGATCATCTGCACCCCAACGACACCGGGATGAAGGCGTTCGCCGACGCCATCGACCTCCCCGGCCTGCGCGTGGCGCGCGACTGCCCCTCGACCCGCGTCCGCCTCACCCCGTACCGGCCGAGTCTGGGGACCGGCGGCCAGGGCACGAAGATCACGGCGACGCTGACCAACGACGGCCGCACGGCCGCCACCGGCCTCCGCACCCGGCTGGACCTCCCGGCCGGCTGGACCGCCGAACCGGCGGGCGGCGCACGGGTGCGTACCCTCGGCCCCGGGCAGAGCGCCACCGTCAGCTGGACCGTCACCCCCGGCTCCGACACCACTTGGGGCACCCACCCGTTGGGGGTTCGCACCTCCTACCACCAGAACGGCCGGCCGCGGACCGACGCCGACGAGGTGGACGCGACGGTCACCCCCGTCCCTTCCGGCGTGCGGGCGCCGTACCGGACCACCGCGAGCACCGACGACGCCCAATTCGCGCAGAACGGAGACCAGTTCGCCATCTGGGCGGGCGGCCAGGACCTGTCCGGCTGGAAGGACGAGAAGGCCGCCGTCTACCTGCCCGGAGCCGCACCCGCCGTCGGCTCCGTATCGGCCCGCGTCGTCGGGCAGACCGGCAGCGGGCCCTCCGCCAAGGCCGGGATCGCCGTCGCCAACGACCTGACCACGCCCGAGAAGGGCGGCTACGCCGTCCTGACCATGTCCGCGCAGTTCGGCCTGGAGTTCCTGACCGACAGCGACGGCGACGGAAAACTCGACACCTGGGCCGGCGGCGGCTCCTCCTACCACCCCGCCTGGCTGAAGCTCGTCCGCGACGGCGCCACGTACACGGCCTACGCCAGTGCCGACGGAACCGCCTGGCAGCAGGTCGCCGCCGCCACCGTGCCGTCCGCGAACGGCGACGGCGACGCGGGCCTGGTCGCGAGCGCCGTCAACCTCAACTACCCCGGCCAGACCACCACCGCGGTCTTCGACTCCTTCTCCACGACCCAGTGAGAGGCACCCAAATGGCAGTCAATCGCAGGCACTTCATGACCACGGCTGCCGCTGTCGGCGGCGCCGTGCTCCTCGCCCCGCCCGGCACCGCCCAGGCCCTCACCGGCACGGCGCTGACCAGCGGCACGGGCATTCCCGACTACCAGCCGACCAAGGCGTCGCTCGACACCCATCCGGTGCCGCGCTGGTACAAGGACGCCAAGTTCGGCATCTTCGTCCACTGGGGCATCTACTCGGCGATCGGCGGAGCGACGCCGAGAAGCGCCTCCGAGTGGTACCTGTGGTACCAGAGCTTCAAGGACAGCGCGGAGTGGAAGTACCACCGCGATACGTACGGGGAGAACGTCACCTACGACGATTTCATCCCGCAGTTCACCGCGCAGAACTACGACCCGGACTCCTGGGTGCGGCTGTTCGAGCAGGCGGGCGCCGAGTACTTCGCGCTCACCAGCAAGCACCACGACGGATTCGCCCTGTACCCCAGCAAGGTGACGAACCGTCACTCCCTGGCGTACGGCCCCAAGCGTGACCTCGTCGGCGAGCTGATGACGGCGGCCCGTAAGCGCGGCACCGTACGGCCGGGCCTGTACTACTCGCTCGGCGAGTTCTTCAACCCGTCGATCGGTCGGCCCATGCGCAACTTCTACACCGACAAGGAGATCCCGCTGACCGGCTACAAGCCGGTGACGGACTACGTCGGCGACTACGAGCTCAAGCAGCTGCACGAGATCATCGACCGCTACGACCCGGAACTGCTGTGGGCGGACGGACAGTGGTTCCGGCCCACCGACAACCCGCCCTGGCGCAGCGAGGAAGCCATGGCCCACTACTACAACCGGGCCAAGAACCGTAAGCACCCCAAGGGTGTGGTGATCAACGACCGGTTCGACACCCACTTCGACTTCGCGACGTACGAGCAACGCACCAACCCCACGATGGACCCGCAGAAGTGGGAGTGCTGCATGACCATCGGCTACTCCTGGGGCTACAACAAGCACGAGCCGGACGAGGACTACAAGACCTCCGAGTTCCTGATCCAGCTGCTCGCCGACGTGGTCAGCAAGAACGGCAACCTGCTGCTCAACATCGGACCGAAGGCGGACGGCACGATCCCCGGCATCATGCAGGAACGTCTGCGGGACATCGGCGCCTGGCTGAAGGTCAACGGGTCCGCGATCTACGGATCGGCGCCCTGGGTGCGGGCGGAGGAGGAAGGCGGCCCGCTCGGCATCCGCTACACCGTCTCCCCCGGCAAGTTCAACATCATCGTCCTGGGTGCGCCCAGCGGCACCCTGACCGTGCCCGGCGACATCCCGATCAGCGCCACCTCGCGGATCAAGCTCCTCGGCACGAGCGGCAACTTGAGGTGGACCCGCCGCGACGGAAAGATCCACATCAGCGTTCCGTCGTCCCTTCCCAGCCGCATCGCCAACGTCTTCACCGTCGACTGGAACCGGTGAGCCGCATGGGAATCCGCAACGCGACCGAGTACGACACCCTGGGGCCCACGCTCACCGTCACCACCGAGCCGGCCGAGCCCACCAGCGGCGACACGGTGACCGCTACGGCGGTCCTCACCAACGACTGTCCCTTCCCGCTCCGCAACGCCGTGCTCCATCTGATCGGTCCCGGCGCCGTCACCGCGGCGAAGACCGTCCCGCTCGGCGATCTGCGGCGCGGCGCGCGGACCACCCGCCGCTGGGAGACGACCATGCCGGCCGACGTGGCCGGGGACGTGGCGTTCACCGCGCACCTCGTCTTCGACGTCGACGGCCGCAGCACCGACTCCGCACGGTCCGCGAAGACGTTCACGGTGCCCTACGAGCCCAATGGGGTGCGGGACCCGTACCGCACGTTCACCACCGCCGAAGGTGCCGAATTCGCCCAGTACGGCAGCCAGTTGGTGATCTGGGCGGGCGGCCGGGACCTGTCCGGCGGCACCGACGAGAAGGGCGTCATCCACCTCCCCGGCTCCGTCACCGAGTCGAGCGTGGTGCAGGTCGAGGCGGTCGGCCTCACCGGGACCGACAACCCCACCGCGAAGTACGGCATCGCCGTCGCCAACGACCTGACCGCGCCCGAGAAGGGCGGCTACGCCGTGCTGACGATGTCGCTGCGGTACGGCCTGGAGTTCATGACCGACAGCGACGGCGACGGGAGGCTCGACACCTGGGCCGGCGGCGGCGGTTCGGCCCACCCGTCCTGGCTGCGGCTGGTCCGCTCCGGCACGACGTACACGGCGTACAGCACCACCAACCTGCTGTCCTGGACCGAGGTCGCGAGCGTCACGGTGCCCTCGGCGAGCGGGGCCATGGACGCCGGCGTGGTCGCCAGCGCGGTCAACACCAACTATCCCGGCACGACCGTCCGCGCGGTCTTCGACCGTTTCACCGTGGAGGAAGCGTGAGCCGCTACCGCCCCGAGGAGGACTTCCTCACGCCGCCCGTCTCGCTCTCCCTCGAGCCGGCCGCGCCCGGTCCCGGTGAGGCGGTGACCCTGACGGCCGAACTCACCAACACCACCCGGATCGCGCTGCGCGGCACAGTGCTGTGCTTCTCCGCCGACGGCGGCACCGGCCGCACGGTCTCCCTCGGCACGGTGGCGACCGGCCGGTCGGTGACCCGGACCTGGAAGACCCGGCTGTCCGACGACGCCGAGGGCGTGGTCCCGTTCGTCGCCCACGCGGTCTTCGACGTGCACGAGCACGGATCCGACTGCGCCCGCGCGACCTCGCTGCTCCACCTCCCCTACCGGTCGCTGGCCGGCGCCTTCGACAACGCCGGGATCTCCTCCGACACCGCCACCACAACTGCCGACATCGACGGCTCGCGCTCCAGCCTGTCCGCCGAGGCGCTCGCGTCGGCGGGGCTCACTCCCGGCGCCAGGGTCACCTACGACGGAACCGCCTTCACCTGGCCGGACACCGAGCCGGGCAGCAAGGACAACGTGGTGTCGCTCGGCCAGAGCGTACGGCTGTCCGGCACCGGCAGGCGGCTGGCCTTCCTCGGCACCAGCACCTGGGGCGCGGGCCGGGGCACCGGGAAGGTCGTGTACACGGACGGCACCGAGCAGGACTTCTCCGTCGACGTCCCCGACTGGTACGGGGCGTACGCCTCGGCGGCGGTCGTGCTGCCGTACCGCAATCTTCCGTCGGGCCGCGACGACAGCGCGGTCAGCCTCTTCACCTTCGGTGTCGACCTGCAGGACAGGGAGCTGCACTCCGTCGTGCTGCCGAAGGTCGGCGACGGCGTGGGCAGCGGTGGTCCCGCGCTGCACATCTTCGCGATGACCGTCGCCTGATCCGAACTGTGGCGACTCGATCTTCAAAGAGCCTGAAAGCCCTGAGAGGAACCTCCATGACAGGCAATCATCCCCTCAGCCGCAGAGGTCTGTTGACGGGAGCGGCCGCGTTCGGCGGTGTGGTGCTGCTGTCCCCGCCGCAGGGTGCCCACGCGGCACCGGGGGCGGTCGGCCAGGCCGCGAAGCCGTTCGACACCACCCCCGCGTCGGTGGCGCTGCGCCGCCTGCTGCCCGATCACCACCGGCAGGTCACGCTCCGCGCGCTGGCCCCCGGCGGCGCCGACCGGTTCCGCGTCACCGGCCGGGCCGGTGCGATCACCGTGCAGGGCTCCAGCCCGGCGGTGCTGCTCACCGGCCTGAACACCTATCTCGCGCGGGCGGCGAAGGCCGACATCTCCTGGAACGGCGAACAGCTGGACCTGCCCCGGCTGCTGCCCGCCCCCGGCGGGGAGATCGCCGCGACGGCCAACGTGCCGCACCGGTTCGCCCTCAACGACACCAACGACGGCTACACCGGGCCGTATCGCGACTGGGACGCGTGGGAACGCGAACTGGACGTCCTCGCCCTGCACGGTGTCAACGAGGTCCTCGTCTACACCGGCGCCGACGCCGTCTACTACGACACCTTCCGCCAATTCGGCTACTCCGACGCGGAGTTGCGGGCGTGGATACCGGCCCCCGCCCATCAGCCGTGGTGGCTGCTGCAGAACATGTCGGGGTTCGGCGGACCGGTGTCCCGGCGGCTCATCGAGAAGCGCGCCGACCTCGCCGCGAAGATCACCGACCGGCTGCGGGACCTGGGCATGACCCCGGTACTGCCCGGCTACTTCGGGACCGTGCCCGACGGGTTCGTGGCGAGGAACGGCGGTGACGCGCGGGTCGTGCCCCAGGGCGACTGGGGCGCCTTCAAACGGCCCGACTGGCTCGATCCGCGCACGACGGCGTTCGCGGAGGTCGCCGCAGCCTTCTACCGCGCCCAGTCGGGACGCCTCGGCGACAGCTCGATGTACAAGATGGACCTGCTGCACGAAGGCGGAAACCCGGGCGACGTGCCCGTGGGAGAGGCCGCGAAGGCCGTGGAGGCGGCGCTGCGCAAGGCCCACCCCGGCGCCGTCTGGGCCATCCTCGGCTGGCAGAACAACCCGAGCAAGGACATCCTCGACGCCGTCGACAAGTCCGGGATGTTCGTCGTCGACGGCCTCTCGGACCGCTACACCACGGTCACCGACCGGGAGAGCGACTGGGGCGGCACGCCGTACGCGTTCGGCAGCATCTGGAACTTCGGCGGCCACACCCCGATGGGCGCCAACGCCCCCGACTGGGTGGAGCAGTACCCGAAGTGGCGGGACAAGGACAACAGTGCTCTGGCCGGTATCGCCGCGATGCCGGAGGGCGCCGACAACAACCACGCCGCGCTGGCCCTGCTCACCGACCTGGCCTGGACATCCGGCACGATCGACCTCGACGACTGGTTCGCCTCGTACGCGGTGTCCCGGTACGGGGCCGAGGACCCGCACGCCCTCGCCGCCTGGCAGACCATCCGCGACACGGCGTACGGCATGACCCGCGCCGACGCCTGGAGCGAGGCACCCGACGGGCTGTTCGGGGCCCGCCCGAGTCTGGGCGCGAACAAGGCCGCCGCCTGGGGTCCGGAGGCGGACCGCTACGACACCACCGTCTTCGACCGGGCGCTGACCGAACTGCTGCAGGTGGCGCCCGCGTTGCGCGACAGCTCGGCCTACCGGTACGACCTTGCCGACGTGGCCCGGCAGGTGCTCTCCAACCGGAGCCGGATGCTGCTGCCGCAGATCAAGGCCGCCTACGACACCGCCGACCGCGCCCGCTTCGACGAGCTCACCGGCGTCTGGCTGGACTGGATGAAGCTCATGGACAAGGTGCTCGCCACCAGCGGACAGCACCTGCTCGGCCGGTGGCTGGCCGACGCCCGCTCCTGGGGCGGAACAAGGGCCGAGAAGGACCAACTGGAGTACGACGCACGGTCGATCATCACCACCTGGGGCGGCCGGGCCAGCAGCGAGGAGGGGCTGCACGACTACGCAAACCGGGAGTGGTCCGGGCTGGTCGGCGGCCTCTATCTGACCCGCTGGAAGACGTACTTCCGGGAACTTTCCCGGGCCCTGAAGGAGAACCGCGCCCCGAAGGCGACCGATTGGTTCGTGCTGGAGGACAACTGGGCGCACGGGCACGACACTTACCCGACGAAGACCTCCGGTGACGTGTACAAGCTGGCGCGGCGGGTCCACGACGCCCTGGCCGCCGACCCGCACCAGGCCACGTTGACCGCGTCCTCGCCCAGGGGCGCGGTGACGGAGGGCGGTGCGGTCACCGTCACGGTGGCGTTCACCAACCGCAACGGGTTCGCGCCGGCCACCGCGGTGACGCTGTCCGTCCAGGCGCCCAAGGGGATGACCGCCAAGCCGGTCGGGGCGGTGACCTCCGCTTCAGTCGCGCCGGGCGAGACGTTCTCGGCGGACTTCGAGCTGACGCTCACCGGCACCGTCGCCGACCTGGTGACCCGCGTCCCGGCCACGGCCACCTACCGCAGCGGTGCTTCGGCGGGCTCGCCGAGGGGGACGGCCACGGCCTCGGTGCGGCTCATGGCAGCGACGGGAGTGCAGGACCCCTACCGGACCGTGAGCTTCAACGACGCCGTCTTCGGCCAGTCGGGCACGGCGCTGGCCATCGAGGGTGCCGGCGCCGACCTGTGGGCCGGCACCAACCAGTTCGGTGCCATCCACCGCGCGGGCGCGTTCGGGGCCGCTTCCACCGCCACGGTGAAGGTGGTCTCGCAGGACAGCACCGGCGGCTGGGCCCGCGCCGGACTGATCGTGCGCAACGACCTGTCGGCCGACGGCTCGCCCGGGTACGTCAACCTGGCCGTGACGCCGTCCAACGGATGCGTGCTGTCCTGGGACTCCGGTGAGGACGGGAGGTTCGACTCGATCAAGATGGCCGGCTCCTTCACCGCACCCGTCTTCCTGCGCTTGACCCGCACAGGCTCCACCTACACGGGTGAGGCCAGCACCGACGGCACGACGTGGACCACCATCGGCACAGCCACCCCGGGCGGCGCCGCCGGCACCCAGGACGTGGGGGTCTTCATGACGGCGGCGAACGGCTGGACCAGCACCCGCGGGATCGCGGAGTTCCAGGACTTCACGGTCTCCTGACCGCGGGCCTGCCCCCCCGGCCCCCGTTGTCCGTCGTCCGCGACGGCATCGGGGGCCCCGTCGAGAGGGGACCCGGCTGGGCAGAACCGGGTTGAGACCGACACCTGCCGCAGGGACACTCACACGATGGGACAGAGCACGCGGGCCACCGGGGCAGTGGAACAAGCCTGGGACGAACCCCGGTACCGGGTCCGCACGCAGGCATTCGAGGCGTCATTCCTGCCCCACCCGGACGAGGACTTGGACTCGATCTGCAACGTCGATGTCTACCGAGGGCGTTGGTGACCAGTTCGGCGGTTCCGGACGCGCATGGCAGTTGGCTCCGCCATCCAAAGGGATCACCCGTACTATGCACGGCAGCCCCGGATGTGAAGATCCGGTGTGCCAGTATCACCGACATGACCGAGGGAACGATGGCGGATTCCGAACAAGCCGAGCAGCCGGGCCAGTTGTCGGTCATTCCCACCGTCAGCGAAGGCATCCGGGTGCTGACTCTCAGCGGAGAGGTCGACCACCAGACGGGCCCGACACTGCGCCAGGCCCTGGACATCAACGGCACCGCCGGCCCTCGTGTCGTGATCGACATGCGCGGCGTCGGCTTCATGGACTCCACCGGCATCAACATCCTCATCGCCGCCCACCGCGACCTCACCGAGGCCGGCGGCTGGCTGCGCCTGGCCGGACCGACCCGGGCCGTGCTGCGCACCATCCAGATCGTCGGCCTCGACACCGTCATCGCCTGCCACACCACCCTGCGCGAGGCCCTCAACACCTGACCGAAAGGTCGGCACGATGCTGTGGCGGCGTGACGTCGCCTTGCGCAGGCTCACGCACTTCAGGGGTGATCGCTCCTTCCGGACAGGCGGATTGCGCCCTATCGCCGTGCAGTTGAAGGGCTCACAGTTCCTCACGCACGCGCCGGTCTCGGCGCGCAAGGTGGCTGCCGTGGCACCCGACGGTCTGCCGGGATGACAGCAGCGGGTGAAGGTGTACTGGGCCGCGGGGCCGGTCGGGGGTGCACTTCGGTGGCCCCCTGCGGGGTTTGTTCGGGCCGGCTGGTGGTGCCAGGTGCGGCTACCAGGCGGCCAGTGAGCCGTCGGTGTTGCGCCAGACGGGATTGCGCCAGCGGTGGCCGCGTTCGGCGGCGGCGCGCACCGCGTCCTCGTCGATGGTGATGCCGAGACCGGGCGCGGTCGGGCGGTCGATGTAGCCGTCGCGGAACGTGAAGGGTGTGGTGTCGGCGAGGTAGTCCAGCAGGCCGCTGCTGTCGCCGTAGCCGATGCCCAGTGCCTGTTCCTGGATGAGGAAGTTGGGGATGGCGAAGTCGAGTTGGAGGCTGGCGGCGAGGGCGATCGGGCCGAGCGGGCAGTGCGGGGCCACCAGGACGTCGTACGCCTCCGCCATCGCGGCGATGCGACGGGTCTCGGAGATGCCGCCGGCGTGGCTGATGTCGGGCTGGGCCACGGCGATGCCGTCGGCGAGCACCGAGCGGAAGTCCCAGCGGGAGTAGAGCCGTTCGCCGGTGGCGATGGGGATGGACGTGGAACGCACCACGGCGCCGAGATCCCGGGAGAACTCCGGCAGTACGGGCTCTTCGACGAAGAGCGGCAGGAGCGGCTCCAGGAAGGGCAGGACGCGGCGGGACATCGCCCCGCTGAACCGGCCGTGGAAGTCCAGCGCCAGGTCGCGGTCCGGCCCGATGGCCTCGCGGACCGCGCTCACCCCGGCCACGATGGCATCGATCGCGGCGGGCGTGGCGAGCGGTTCCAGCTGGCCGCAGGGGTTGAGCTTGACCGCGGTCATGCCCTTGGCGACCTGCGCGGCGGCCGACTCGGCCAGCTCCTCGGGGGTTTCGCCGCCGACCCAGCCGTAGACCCGCACCCGGTCGCGCACATGGCCGCCGAGCAGCTGGTGGACCGGGACGCCGTGGGTCTTGCCGGCGATGTCCCACAACGCCTGGTCGATTCCGGCCAGGGCGCTGTTCAGGACCACTCCGCCCCGGTAGAAGCCGCTCTTGGCGAGCACCTGCCAGTGCTCCTCGATGCGGGCCGGATCCTGGCCGAGGAGGTAGTCGAACATCTCCTCGACGCAGCGGGCGACGGTGTGGGCCTTGCCCTCGACTATGGGCTCACCCCAGCCGGAGATGCCTTCGTCGGTGTCGACGCGCAGGAAGAGCCAACGGGGTTCGACGAGGAAGATTTCGTATCCAGTGATCTTCATGGGAGGGACCTCCGGGTCCTGTGCTGTGTACGGCCTGATGCGGGGCCGGGGCTCGGTGAGGGGTGAGTCGGGCATGGTCGCAGCGGGCAGGGCGGGTTTCGCCCGGCCCGGGTGAGGCGGGGGCCTACTCCTGGGAGCTGATGCTGCGGCCACCGTCCACGAGCAGGTTCTGGCCGGTGACGAAAGCCGCGTCCTCGGAGGCGAGGAAGGCCACGGCGGCGGCGATGTCCTCGGGGACCCCGAGCCTGCCGACGGGGGTGCGCGCGGCGGTCTGCGCCTTGTACTCCTCGGGCGTGTCGGCCCACAGGGCGGTGACCACGGCTCCGGGAAGGACGGAGTTGAACCTGATCCGGCCTCCGTACTCGACGGCCAGCTGGCGCACGAGGGCGTCGATCCCGCCCTTGGCGGCCGCGTACGCGGGGAAGCCCTTGAAGCCGATGGCCGCGTGCACGGACGAGGTGATCACCACCGCGCCCCTGGCCGTTCTCAGCAGGGGCACAGCGGCCCGGACTCCGTAGAACACGGAGTCGAGGGAGAGCCGTAGCTGATCGTGCCAGCAGGTGTCGTCCAGTTCGTGTGCCGCCGCGGGCAGGTTCCGGCCGGCGTTGAGATGGAGCACGTCCAGGCGCCCCGTCCAGGACTCCGTCTCGGCGACGGCCGCGGCCCACTCCCCCGGCGAGGTGACGTCGAGGCGCCGGTCCCGCGCCCGTCCGCCCCCGACGCGGATCTCCTCGGCCACGCGCCGGGCGCCTTCGGCGTCCACGTCGGTGACCATGACGGTCGCGCCCTCCGCCGCCAGCCGGTGGGCGGTGGCCGCCCCGATACCGGAGGCGGCCGCGGTGAGCAGGGCCGTACGGCCGGTGAAGCGGGCCGGTGCGGCGACGGTCATGGGGTTCCTCCTGGTTCTGCCGGTCCGGCCGTGGAGCCGCGCACCACGAGCAGCGGCTCGGTCGGTACGAGGACGTCTCCTGTCGGCTTGCCCTCGATGGTGGCCACCAGGGCGTCCACCGCGGCGGTTCCCAGTTCGTGCAGGGGCATCGCGACGGTGGTCAGCGGGGGGTGGAGGTGCGCGGCCACGGGGAGGTCGTCGTTGCCGACCACGGAGACGTCTTCTGGGATCCTGAGGCCGAGGTCCCTGATCGCGGCCATGGCGCCTATCGCCTGCGCGAGCGAGCTGGTGTAGAGCGCGGTGACGGGTGGCCGCCCGTCACCGTCGGCGGGGCGCAGCAGTTCCCGCGCGGCGGACCCGCCGCCGTCCTCGGTGAATTCGCCGGACGCTACGGGCGCCGCGTCCAGCCCGAGTGTGTCGGCGTACTGGAGAAACGCCTGCTTGCGGACCTCGCTGGGGGTGATGCCGGGGGGACCCGCGATGTGGCCGATCGCGCGGTGACCGAGGCCGTGCAGGTGGTCGAGTGCCGTCTTGCTGGAGCGTGCGACGTCCATGGTGACGTTGCGGCCGGATCCCTCGACCGCGCGGTTGAGGAAGACATGGGGGACCGCGCTGCGGCCCAGTGCGTCCAGCAGGGGGTGGCCCGGGCGGGCCGAGGCGATGAGCAGTCCGTCGACCCTGCCTTCCTGGACCAGGTCGTGGAAGGACTCGTCGGCCTCCTGCCCGTCGAAGTCCTCGGCGAGCAGGGAGAGGTAGCCCAGTTCGCGGGCCCGCTGGTAGGCGCCGCGGGCGATGGTGACGTACGTGGGGTTGGCGAGAGCGGGGATCAGCAGGGCCAGCGCGTGTGTGTTGGCTCCGGCCAGTGCCCGGGCCCCGGAGTGCGGACGGTAGCCGAGCGCCTCGGCGGCCTCGTGGACGCGCCGGCGCGTCTCCGGCCGTACGGACAGGTCCTGGCGGCCGTTGAGCACCTTGGACACGGTGGCCTTGGAGACCCCGGCCGCGTGTGCCACATCCACGAGCTTGGCCCGGACGGGCTGTTCCGGCACGTGCTCCCCCTCTTCGGTGGGCGTTGCCCTGGTCCGCCGTGCGGGACCCGGAGTGACGCGTTCTGGCCTCTTGACATCTTCTGGAAACGCAACTTAACGTTCGCGAAAGTTTCAGTCAACCGGTTTCCTCAGACGGAAATAAGCCGTAAGTCTGAGCAGAAGCCCCTAAACCGGTCATATCGATTTGGCTAGATATCGGCCACAGTTGACTCCTCGTCAGCCGTGGCCGAGGAGTCACCCTCGGGCCTCACCGTGCACGCGACCACCGTCGCACTCACGGTCCCCTGACAACCGTGCCCGCACTGTCCACGCAGACAGCTGCGCCCGGCTCAGGGCATCTCGCACCACCCCCGAGCATGCCGGTGCACCACCGGCAGCCGTGCTCGTCCGCTCGCTTCACGCGGCAGCCCCTCATGCCGCCATGGACTTCGCCCTACGTCCCACGGCCGCTCTGCGTGCCGTCACCGCGCGTCTCGCAACCGCGCGTGTCCCCGCCACGAAAGGCAATCACCATGCCCATGTCCACGTCCCTCGACAGACGGCGCTTCCTCGCCCTCTCCGCCGGAACCGCGCTCGCCGCCACCGGTCTGTCCGCCTGCGCCGGCTCCGTCAGCAACGGCACGGGGGGATCCGGGAGCGGCAAGACGACGCTCACCGTGATGACGGTGCAGAACGAGTGGGACAAGAAGACCCTCGCGGCTGCCGAAGCGGCGCTGGGGATGAACCTCAACGTCATCACCTGGGACCCCACCAAGCTCAACTCCATGCTGGCCGCCAAGAACCCGCCGGACGTGGTCCGCGGTTTCGGCGCGACCGAGACCCCGTACTTCGCCGCCCGCGGCCTGATGACGGACCTGGACCCGTACTTCGCCAAGAGCTCGGCACTGAAGGCCTCCGACCTCGACCCCGTCAACGACGTGTGGCGCTACGACGGCAAGAAGCAGGGCGCCGGACCCCGCTACGGCATGGCCAAGGACTACTCCCAGGACTCCATGTTCTGGTACCGCACCGACCTGTTCGAGGCCGCCAAGCTGGACGCGCCCAGCGCGACCGAACCGGTCTCCTACGACGAGTGGCTGGACCTGGGCAAGAAGCTGGTCAAGCGCCGCCTTGGCAAGGTGAAGGTGTACGGCCTGAATGCCACCGGCATGGGTGTCTTCCCCCAGCTCATGGGCATGACCGCCTCCGCCGGCGGCAGTCTCTTCGCCGAGGACCTGGCCACGGTGGACTTCTCCTCCCCGGAGGCGCTCAAGGCGCTGCGGTGGTACCTGGACTACGCCAAGGCCGACATAGGCCCGAACGTCGTCAACCCCAACCCGGACGGCTGGGACGGCCCCACCTACGGGGCCGGGCGCATGGCCATGAGCTGCAACGGCTACTGGTTCGGCGGACAGATCGGCTCCGACCCCAAGCTCGCCGAGGTCTCCCGCTTCGCGCCCGCCCCGCAGTTCGGCGGCCACCGCGTCAGTTCCTGCTTCGGCGCCACCGGCTTCTGGATCCCGAAGGACGCCAAGAACAAGGACGCGTCCTGGAAGTTCTTCGAGTGGTACTTCGGCGGCAAGCCCGCCCAGGAGCGCGCGGCCAGCGGCTGGGGCATCCCCTCGCTGAAGTCGCTGCGCGCGAACATGCCGCAGACCAACGCCTTCCAGAAGCAGGCCTTCCAGGTGCAGGAGCAGGAGCTGCCGCACTTCTCCGTCCTCAGCTTCACCCCGTACGCCCAGCAGGCCGCCCTGGAGGGTGTGCTCAACAAGGTCCTGCCGGATGCCGTGAAGTCCGGGACGTCGGCGGGCAAGGTCGCCGACACGCTCAACTCCCGGATGAACCAGGCGCTCGCCCAGGGCAAGGAGCTCGTGGGGTGAGCACCGGACAGATCACCGCGCCGGGCGCGCCGTCCCCCTCCGGGGAGACGCCCGCCCGGCCCGGGCCCCGCACCCACGCGCGCCCCGGACGCCGGCGCACCTCACTGACCACCCGCCGGGCCATCTCCTTCTACGTGTTCGCCGGACCCTGGGTGCTGGGCTTCCTCACCCTGACGGCCTTCCCGCTCGGCTACGCGCTGTGGCTGAGCCTGACCAACTCCGACGGACTGTCGAACAACTCCCGCTTCGTCGGCCTGGACAACTACCGGGAGGTCCTGACCGACCCGGAGACGCTGTCCTCCCTGGCCCGCACCGGCGTCTTCACCGCGATCACCGTGCCGCTGAGCATCGCGGCGGGACTGTTCCTCGCGGTGCTGGTCAACCAGCCGATCCGGGCCCGCGGGCTGTTCCGCACCCTGCTGTACCTGCCCGCGGTCGTGCCGCCGGTCGGCGCCGCCCTCACCTTCAAGCTGATCTTCGACCGGGACTCGGGCGCCGCCAACGGCGTCCTGGACGCCCTGGACATCAACGGCGTTGCCTGGCTGATGGACCCCTACGCCCGCTGGGTCCTGGTCACCCTGATGCTGTGGGGCTGCGGCAACGCCATGATCATCTCGCTGGCGGGGCTCCAGGACATCCCCAAGGAGCTCCACGAGGCCGCCCGCATGGACGGGGCGAACGCCTGGCAGTCCTTCTACAAGATCACCGTCCCGATGCTGTCCCCGGTGCTGTTCTTCCAGGTCATCACCGGCATCATCGCCGCCGTACAGAGCTTCCTGCCGCTGCTCATCTCCCTCGACCCCACCCCCAGGGGCGTCACGGCCGTCCCCGAGGGCAACTACCTGTTCATGATCCACGTGTTCGCCCAGTACTTCGCCAACGGCCGCTACGGATACGCCTCGGCGATGCTCTGGGTGCTGTTCCTGATCATCGTCGCGATCACCTTCCTCGTCTTCAGGCTCAGCAAGGGCGCGGTCTTCTACTCCGTCGCCCCGGAGGCGGACAAGGCCTCCCGGCCGCGCACGATCGGAGGCAAGTGATGGTGTTCCCCCGCAGAAGTGCCGTCTACGTATTGCTGGTCGGCGCCCTCGTCCTGTTCCTCGGCCCGTTCGCCTGGCTGCTGGAAACCGCTCTGAAGGATCCCTCCGAGCTGCGCGCGCTGCCCATCCACTGGTGGCCGCACCACCCCAGCCTGAGCAACTTCCGGGGTGCCCTGACCGAGATCGACTACCTCGGCTATGCCCGCAACTCCCTGACGATCGCCACCATTTACGCCGTCCTGGTCACCCTGGCCTCGGCGTGGGCCGGCTACGGCTTCGCCCGTCTCCAGGCGCCCGGCAAGCGACTGATCTTCTCCGTGCTGCTGTCGACGATGATGCTGCCGCAGGTCCTCACCCTCATCCCGACCTATCTGCTGTTCGCCAAGATCCATCTCACCAACACCTACGTGCCGTGGGTGCTGTGGGGCCTGTGCGGCGCCCCGTATCTGATCTTCCTGTTCCGGCAGTTCTTCTCGAACATGCCCAAGGAACTCGAGGAGGCAGCGATCGTGGACGGCTGCGGGCAGATCCGCATCTTCTGGCGGATCTTCCTGCCGCAGTCCTGGCCGGTCATCGCCACCAGCCTGATCCTGTCCTTCAGCTGGACCTGGGGCGACTACATCGCGCCCGCCCTGCTGCTGGACGACGCCCACACCACGCTCGCGGTCAAGCTCGCCTACGGCTACGTGAACCAGCACGGCTCACCGCTGCAGAACCTGGTCGCCGCCGGCGCCGTGATGTACGTCGTTCCGGTGCTGGCGTTGTTCCTCATCCTGCAGCGGGGCTTCGTCACCAGCTCCGCCACCTCCGGACTCAAGTGATCGCCCCGCACCGCCGCACGCGCTGATCCGCCCCTGCGCAGCACCTCAGATCCGCGTCGCCGACGCTCCTCCCCTCCGCGTCACCGACGCACCCGCCAGCAAAGGAACCCGCATGACCGACACCCAGGGAAGCCTCAACTCCCCCACGGCGGTGGGGTCATGACCGAGCGTCCCGCACTCACCCCGCAGCTCGGCCGGACACGGGTCATGGCCATCCTGAGGTCGGCCGACGCCTCCGGGCTGCCCGCGGTGGCCCGGGCCCTGGCGTCCGGCGGGGTCACCTGCCTGGAGATCACCCTGACCACCCCCGGAGCGCTCGACGCGCTGGCCGCCGTCCGCGCGGAACTCGGCCCGGACGTCGCGGTGGGTGCCGGCACCGTGATCACCGGCGACCAGGCCAGGGACGCCCTGGCGGCGGGTGCGGAGTTCCTGGTCGCCCCCGTCGTGGACACCGCCGTCGTCCGCAACGCGGCCGACCGGGGCATCCCGTGCTACCCGGGCGCCTGGACACCGACCGAGGTGTCCCAGGCGTGGCAGGCCGGTGCCGCCGCCGTCAAGCTGTTCCCCGCGGGCACGGGCGGCCCCGCCCATCTGCGCCAACTGCGAGCCCCACTGCCCGACATCCCCCTCGTCGCCGTCGGCGGCGTCGGCGTCGACCAGGCGCGGGACTACCTGGACGCGGGCGCCTGCGCGGTCGGTATCGGCTCCCCGCTGCTGCGCGGGGCGGACCGGGACCCGACCGCGCAGGCACTGGACGCCCTCACCACGAGGACGCGCACCCTGCTGGACACCGTCCGGGCCACCGCGCGGGCCGGGGAGGCGAGCACGTGAACACCTCCTCACCCCCGCCCGGCGAGCTCTACCTCGTCACCCTCGGCGACGTGCTCGCCGTCATGGCGGCCCGCGAACCCGGCCCGCTCTCGCTCGGCACGAGCCTCCGCCTGGGGATCGCCGGCGCGGAGTCCAACGTCGCCATCGGGGTCAGCCGGCTCGGCGGAGCCGCGACCTGGATCGGCCGGGTGGGCGACGACGAACTCGGCGGACTCGTCCTGCGGGAACTCCAGGCCGAAGGGGTCACCACCGTCGCCACGCGCGACACCGCCCCCACCTCCCTGCTCCTGAAGGAACGCCGTACCTCCACGCACAGCCGTACGCGCTACTACCGCGCCCACACGGCCGGAGCCCGGCTGACCGCCGACGACATCCCCGAGCACGTCGTCGCCGGGGCCGCGGTCCTGCACATCACGGGCGTCACCCCGGCGCTCGGGGAGGGCCCCGCCGCGGCCGTGACCCGGGCCGTGGACATCGCCGCCGACGCCGGCGTGACCATCTCGCTGGACATCAACTTCCGATCACTGCTGTGGAACGAGGCCGAGGCCCAGGCGTTTCTGCTGCCCCTGGTGCGCAGGAGCGACCTGGTCTTCGCCGGACCGCACGAGGCCGCGCTCGTGGTGCCCGGAGCCGACGGACCGGAGGAACTCGCCAAGAACATCTGCGACCTGGGACCCGGCGGAGCCGTGATCAAACTCGGCGCCGACGGGGCGTACGCCCTCCTCGACGGACTTCCCCACCGGCAGCCCGCCGTACCGGTCCAGGTGCACGACACGGTGGGCGCGGGAGACGCGTTCGCCGCCGGGTACCTCGCCGAACTGCTCGCGGGCGAGCCCCCTGAACGGCGGCTGAGGACAGCGGCCCTGCTCGGCGCCTTCGCGGTGAGCACCGCCGGCGACTGGGAGGGCCTGCCCCGGCGCTCCGAACTGGAACTGCTCGACCACCACGACGACATCGTCCGCTGAGACCTTCTCCACCCGCCCCGCCCCATGAACCTCCCAGGACACCCATGCGCACCAACTCCCTCACCGTCCTCACCGGCTCCTACACCCCCGACTCCGGCGGCGACGGCCCCGGCATCGCCGCGCTGCGGCTCGCTCCCGCGACCGGAGAGCTCTCGTACGACGAGGTGGAGCCGCTGCCCGTGAGCGGTGCCTCGTTCCTGGCGGCGCACCCGTCGCTCGCCGTCGTCTACAGCACCAACGAGACCGAGGCCGGAACCGTCAGCGCCGTCGCCCGCGCCGACGACGGCACCCTGTCCCCGCTGGGCTCCCCGATGAGCAGCGGCGGCGCGAACCCGTGCCACCTCACCGTCCACCCGGACGGCGAGTGGCTGCTCACCGCGAACTACGGCAGCGACACCGCGCCGGGCAAGGTCGCGGTGCACCGGCTCGGCACGGACGGGCAACTGCTGGAGCCGACCGATCTCGTCATCCATGAGGGGTCGGGACCGGTCGCCGGGCGGCAGGAGGGCAGCCACGCCCACCAGGTACTCGTCGATCCGGCGGGCCGTTTCGTACTGGCCACCGACCTGGGCGCGGACACGGTCCTCACCTACCGGCTCGACACCCGCACCGGCACCCTGGAACGGGTCGCGGTGAACCCGATGCGCGCCGGATCCGGCCCCCGCCACCTCGCCTTCTCCCCCGACGGTGACCTGGTGTTCAGCGCCGACGAACTGTCCTCGACCGTGACCTGCCACCGCTATCACGCCGCGACGGGCATCCTGACGGCCCTCTCCTCCGTACCCGCCACGACAGCCGAGGACGTCGCCAACCAGCCCGGGGGAATCGTGGCCTCGCCCTGCGGACGCTTCGTGTGGGTGACCAACCGCGGCGCCGACACGGTCGCCGCGTTCCGACGAACGGGCAGCACCCTGGAGCCGCTCGGCGAGATCCCGGCCGGCGGCACCTGGCCGCGCGGCCTCGCTCTGGTGGAGGGTCATCTGCTCGTCGCCAACCAGCACAGCGGCTCGCTCGCCGTCCTGCGTGTCCTGGACGACGGAACCCTGACCCAGCCCCACCCGCCGGTCCCCGTCCCATCAGTGGTCTGTGCCCTGGCGCTCTGACCCTCCCGTCCCCTCCCGCTCTCCCCCTTGTCACGTCCGAAGTGACGTCCGAAAGGCAGTCATGTCCGAGCCCACCCCCTCCCCCGCCGCCGGCTTCACCCTCGACTCGGCGTTCGACGTCGGCAGTGTCAACCCGCGCCTGTACGGATCGTTCGTCGAGCACATGGGCCGCTGCGTCTACACCGGCATCTACGAGCCCGGCCACCCCGCCGCCGACTCGGACGGCCTGCGCCAGGACGTCCTGGAACTGGTCCGGGAACTCGGCGTCACCACCGTCCGCTACCCCGGCGGCAACTTCGTCTCGGGCTACCGCTGGGAGGACAGCGTGGGCCCGCGCGAGGAGCGCCCGAGCCGGCTGGACCTGGCCTGGAAGTCCACCGAGACCAACGAGTTCGGCCTCGGCGAGTTCATGGAGTTCTGCGGCAGGACCGGCATGGAGCCCATGATGGCCGTCAACCTCGGCACGCGGGGTGTGGAGGACGCGGTACGTCTGCTGGAGTACGCGAACCACCCGGGCGGCACCGAGCTCTCCGACCGGCGCATCGTCCACGGCGGCAAGGAGCCGTACGGCATCCGGATGTGGTGCCTGGGCAACGAGATGGACGGTCCCTGGCAGACCGGGCACAAGACGCCCGAGGAGTACGGCCGCCTCGCCGCCGAGACCGCCCGCGCCATGCGGCAGGTCGACCCCGGTCTGGAACTGGTCGCCTGCGGCAGCTCCAGCTCCTCCATGCCGACCTTCGCGTCCTGGGAGTCGACGGTCCTGCAGGAGACGTACGACCTGGTCGACTACGTCTCCCTGCACGCCTACTACGAGGAGATCGACGGCGACCGCGACTCCTTCCTGGCGTCCGCCGTGGACATGGAGCACTTCATCGAGTCGGTCGTCGCCACCTGCGACCACGTCCGCGCCCGTCTGAAGGCGGACAAGCGCATCAACCTCTCCTTCGACGAGTGGAACGTCTGGTACCAGCAGCGGCCCAACCCGCACGCCGTGCAGGAGTGGCAGCAGGCGCCGCGCATTCTGGAGGACGTCTACACCGTCACCGACGCCGTGGTCTTCGGCTCGCTGCTCATCGCGCTGCTGCGGCACGCCGACCGGGTCACGTCGGCCTCCCTGGCCCAGCTCGTCAACGTCATCGCGCCGATCATGACCGAGCCCGGCGGCGCGGCGTGGCGGCAGACCACGTTCTACCCCTTCGCCCAGGCGTCGGCGTACGGCCGCGGCCGGGTCCTGCGCGTCGAGGTGGACAGCCCGACGTACACCACCGCCCGCTTCGGTGAGGTACCGCTGCTGCACGCCACCGCGGTCATCGACGACGAGACCGGCGACATCACCGTCTTCACGGTCAACCGCAGCCAGACGGACGCCCTCCCCCTGAAGGTCGACCTGCGCGGCGTCGACGCCCACACCCTCGTGGAGCACCTCGTCCTGACCGACGAAGACCCGGAGGCCGTCAACACCGCGGACCGGCCCGACCGTGTCACCCCGCAGCCCGTCACGGGCACGGCGGTCACCGACGGTGTCCTGCACGCCGAACTCGCGCCGCTCTCCTGGAACATGATCCGCCTGACGAACCGGTCCGCCTGACGACGCCGACGAGCCGACCGCCCATGGGCCATCGCCGACACCGGCCCATGGGCGTGCCGGACCATCCGGATCACCACCGCACACCGGTGTCCTGGGACACCGTCGTACTCACTCCTGGGATGAACCGATGACAGCCGTTGCCCGACCCCTGTTCCGAGACCCCGATCGGCGGTGGACCGTCCGGCGGCCCGCGGCCGAGTGCTCCGAGCACGAAGGTCTCAACGTCCGTGAGTTGGGCGGCAGTTGCTGGATGCTCGTCGATGCATGGCATGGCCTGCGCGTTCTTCACTCACCGGACTTGGAAGCGCCCGTCCTGCCTCTGGAAGGACCGGTCCGGTGACCGCGATACGAAGGGTGACCCTGAGGGCTCGTCGCACGGGGATGATCCCGTTCGTCGCAGCGCTCCTGCTCGCCACCGCATGCCGGGCCGAAGTGCCGGAAGACTCCCGTGTGACCCTGCTCGACGGTGACCGGATCTCCCTCGCCGGCCCGACCGTCGTCTCGGCCCTTCCCGTCGACGACCAGGGCAACGTCGACGCGGCGGCAGCGCGGAGCCAGATCCCCTCGCTCAAGAGCGTGGCGCTTCAGTACCCCGACGTCCGGGTCCTCGTCACCGACTCGGACGGGCCCACGACCGACGCCGCCCTCCAGAACCTCGCGGCGAACTGGGCCCTCCCGCCCGCACTCGTCGTCGCCGCGGACTCCGCCTCCGTGGACGCCCAACTGCCCATGGACGGACAGCTCCACACCCTGCTGATCGGAGCCGACGGACACGTCGTCGCCACCTGGTCGAACCAGGCCGCTCCGACGCAGGCCATCGTCGCCGCACTCCGCAAGGTCACGGCGAGCCCCTCCACCCCTTCCGACAACGTCGTACGGAAAGAAGCACCATGAGACACGTCGCAGAGATACGACGGCTGTTCGCAGGCGCGGTCGTCACCATGCTGCTCGCCTGCGCCGCAGTGGCCCTCACACCGGCCGCACCGGCCCACGCAGCAGGCTCGGCCTACTACGTGGACTGCTCGGCGGCATCCAACGGGACCGGAACCTCCTCCTCGCCGTGGAACTCACTGGCGGGCCCGAATGCCACGACGTTCGCCCCCGGCGACCAGTTGCTGTTCAAGCGGGGGACGACCTGCACCGGCCTGCTCCACCCGCTCGGCTCGGGCAGCGCGGCAGGCGGATCGATCACCATGAGCGCCTACGGCACCGGCGCCCTGCCGGTCATAGCCGGGGGCGGCGGCACGGACGCGATCTACCTGTACAACCAGGAGTACTGGGAGATCTCCAACCTGGAGGTGACCAACACCGGCGCCGTGAAGGGCGCGAACGCACGGCGAGGCGTCTACGTGGTCCTGGAGAACTACGGCACCGGAGACCACTACAAGATCAGCAACCTCAACATCCACGACGTCAACGGAAACCAGTCGAAGGAAGTCGACGGTAGCGCCGGCATCCTCTTCGCCGTCCTCGGGACCACAACTCCCAGTGTCTTCAACGACGTCGACATCGACGGCAACACGGTGGCCAACGTCGCCCGCAGTGGCATCAACATGTCCAGCACCTGGCTCTGCCGGCCGTCCATCGGCTGCAACAACCCTGTCTGGACTCCCTGGAGCGGTGTCGTCGTCCAGAACAACACCGTCCACGACACGGACGGCGACGGCATCGTCGTCCAGATGTCGCAGAACGCCCTCATCGACCACAACGTCGTCTACAACGCGGCGAAGGCCCCCAACGCGGCGAACGCCGGCATCTGGGCCTGGGACTCCGACGGCACCGTGATCCAGTACAACGAGGCGTACGGAACCCAGAAGAACACCGGGAACTCCGACGGCCAGGGCTTCGACGTCGACTACGGGCAGGACGGCACCGTCGTCCAGTACAACTACAGCCACGACAACGCGGGAGGGTTCATCCTCTTCTGCGGCTGCGGCGGCGGTTCGCACCTCGCGACCAACGCGGTGGTCCGCTACAACGTCAGCGAGGACGACCTTCTTCGCGCCATCACCATGGACGGCTCGCAGGACTCCGCGTTCTACAACAACACCATTTACCTGCCGTCGGGTTCCACCGCCAACGTCCTCGAGGTCACCGGCGCCTGGAACGACCTCACGCTCGCCAACAACATCATCTACAACCTGGGCAGCGGCGGTTACGTCTACACATCCGGCCAGCCCGCCTCGAACTTCGCCTGGCGCAACAACCTCTTCTACGGCAACCACCCGGCCAGTGAGCCCACCGACCCGGGGAAGATCACGGCGGATCCGCTGCTCGCCTCGCCCAACAGCGGCGGCACGGGCATCGGCAGCGTCGCGGGCTACCAGCTGACCGCGTCCTCCCCCGCCATCGGCGCGGGTGTCGTCGTCCCCAACAACGGTGGCAAGGACTACTGGGGCTCGGCCGTTCCCGCGACCTGCGCGCCCGACATCGGCGCCGACCAGTTCAGCACGCCCTCCGACGCGACCTGCCTCGCCAACGAGAACCTCGGCTTCGAGAAGGGGTCGACCTCGGGGTGGAGTGCGTGGAACTCCGCCTCGGTGGTGAACTCGGGGGCCCACTCCGGGACTTACGCGGCGCGCGTCGGGCCGTCGCCCGCCTCGCTCGAACAGTCCGTCCCGGTCGCGCCCCGGACGACGTATCGCGTCTCGGGCTGGGTGAAGTCGACCGTCGCCGGCGAGGTCATGAACGTCGGCGTCAAGAACACCGGTGGTCTGGAAACGGTGGCGAGCTCCAGCGGCACCGCGTGGACGTTCGTCTCCGCCGACTTCACCACCGGGGCGACAAACAACACCGTACGGCTGTACTGCTACAAGAGTTCGGGTACGGGGAACGGCTACTGCGACGACATGGCCGTCACCCCCGTCAGGAACTACGCGATCAACGGCAACTTCGAGTCGGGCCACATCGTGCCCTGGCGCAACGGCGACTTCTCGCTCACGAGCACGGCGGCCAACGGCAACGCCGCCGGGCTGGCCAACGCGTCGCTGAGCTCGGCCTCTCTGTTCCAGATCGTCACCGGCCTCACGCCGAACACCACCTATCGGCTGACCGGCTCCCTCGCGAGCCAGACCGCCGGCACTACGACGGCACTGGAGGCCAAGCTCTACAACGGCAGCGCCGTCACGAGTGCGTCGACCACGTCGAGCACTTACTCGAAGCAGTCGACGACCTTCACCACGGGTACGGGCGTGACCTCCGCCCGCATCTACTGCCACCTCGTCTCCGGAAGCGGCGACGGCTACTGCGACGAGGTCACCCTGACCCAGCAGTGATGGGCAGCGAGTGGGAGTCCCGCGCGGTCAGGCACGTGCGGGACTCCCACTCGCTACAGCTCACGGTGTCGCTACGGCGCGTCGCACGAGGCCGAATACCGGAGCGATCGCGAGGAGGATGGCGAGTGCCGCGTAACCGTGGGTGAGGGTGGTGAGCGTGGCGATCGCCGCTACCAGCAACGGACCGCCTGCGTCACCGAGTTCACGGCCCAGTTCGGCGGCGCCCATGGTCTGGCCGAGCCGTTCGGCCGGAGTGGAGGCGGCCAGCGCGGCGAAGCCCAGCGGGGTGATCAGGCCCGTTCCGGCACCGATCAGGGCCGCGCCGGACAGCACGCCGAGCAGGCCCGGCAGCATCGCACAGCCCAGGCCGGCGGCGGTGAGCAGCAGTCCTGTGGTGATGCCGCAGCGCGCGGTGAGGCGTCCGGCGTCCAGAGCCCGTCCGGCGCGCGGCTGGACGACGGCGGCGCAAGCGGCGAGCACCGACACGGCGGCGCCGGTGGCGACCGTACCCAGTCCGGCCGCCCGGCCGGAGACGGGCAGGAAGCCGACGCCGACCGAGAGCGCCGCCGTCGCGGCGGCCAGCGCGGCCGTCGGGCGGAGGAAGTCCGGGTGAACCAGCCGCCGCGCCAGGTCGAGCACCGTCTGCCGGGTCTTGGGCAGCGGGGCTACGACGGGGACGGCGAGCGCGGCCCACCCGGCGACCGCCGCGCCGAGCACCGCCAGCACCGTGAACAACAGCCGTATGCCACCGGCCCACACCAACACCCCGCCGAGCAGCGGGCCGACGGTGTAGCCGACGGACTTGCAGAAGCCGTACGAGCCGAACGCCCGGCCGTGCTTGGCCGCGGGGTTGAGCCGGGCGACCAGCGCGGAGGCCGAGGGGGAGAACGCGGAGGCCGCCGCGCCCTGGCCGAGGCGGGCCGCCCACAGCCAGCCCGGGCTGTCCGCCACCGCGTACACGGCGGAGGCGGCGGCGAAGGCCATGAGCCCGCCCAGCAGCACCGGGCGGGCGCCGATGCGGTCGGCGAGGGTGCCGAAGACGGGTTTGAGGAGTACTTCGGCCCCGTCGTACAGGGCGAGCAGCCCGCCGAGCACCATCAGCGAGGTGACCGCGTCGTCGGAGAAGCCGCCGAGGTTGGCGGCGATGCCGTGTGCGCCGAAGGCGGTGGTGAACCCGGCCGCGTACAGCGGCCACATCTGCCGGGCGGGCGCCGCCCGTACCGGTGTCGCCCGGGTCATTCGCTCTGCTCCGGTGTCCGGTGGAGGGCGGCGAAGACGCGCTCGGCGTAGTCCTCGCAGGCGGAGGTGCACTGCTTGAGGCGTTCGCCGGCCTGGGCCGACTCCGGGGTGCCGAACACGTCCCGGGCGGTCAGGTCGCGGTGCCATCGCCGCAACCGCTCCAGGGACTGCTCCTCTTCTTCCAGTTCGGCCAGGGTGAACTTGGCGATGCAAATCTCCTTGGCCAGCTCCGCCTCGAACTTGCCGCAGTCGGCAAGGAATTCCGCCCAGTCCGCGGACCGCGCGGCGGTGAACAACGCCCGGAGGTGTGCCGAATCGGCGGGCGTGCGGCCGGCCGCGTCGAGGGTGACGACCTCCCCGTCGGCCCGGGCGGCCAGTTCCACCGCGCGCGCCAACCCGTCGGCGAACACCGGCACATCGGGGACGGCCCAGGTGCCCTGCCCGAGAGACAGTGCGCCGACCCGACGCAGTTCCCGCCAGACCGCGACCCGGTGGCGGGAGGGACCGGCGGGCAGGCGCACCAACAGCACCACCCAGCGTATGGCAGCTCCCTCGATAGTCACATCCGCGAATGTAGCACTCGTTACATTCATCATGGTCTGCCGCTACCCCGCCCCAATTGCCGCAGATCGACCCCCGTGGCTCGTCGGTCAGTCGGGGGTGTCGCCCGTTTGGGCGGGCTGGGAGTCGTTTGGCGACGCGGACCGCTCGATGTCGCCGTTGGTCGCGGCCCAGCTGGCCAGCAGGTTCAGAGCGTCCTGCGAGGGCGAGTGGGGCTCGGCGGTGTAGGTGAGGAGGAACTGACTGGGGCCGTCGGGGAGCGGGAAGGTTTCGAAGGGCAGGTCGAGGTCGCCGACGACCGGGTGGTGGAGGAGCTTCACGCCGGTGGTGTGCATGCGGACGTTGTGGGCCGCCCAGCGGTGACGGAATTCCTCGCTGCGGGTGGACAGCTCCCCGATCAGGTCCGTCAGCCGTCGGTCGTAGAGGTCGCGGCCGGCCTCGGCGCGCAGCATGGCCACCGTGTCGTTGGCGACTTCGTCCCAGTGGCGGAAGAACTCGGTCGCGTGCGGGCTGAGGAAGACGAACCGGGCGTTGTTCGGCGGCCGTACCGGGTCGGCGTAGACGGGGGAGAACAGGGCGCGTCCGAGGTGGTTGGCGGCCAGGATGTCCCCACGGCCGCTGAGGATGAACGCGGGTGTGCCGGCCATCGAGTCGAGGACGCGCTGTACCGCGGGCCGTACCCGCTGCTGGGTGGGGCGGCGGCGTGGCGGGCGGGTCGTGCCGGCGCCGCGCAGGAGGTCGAGGAGGTGGACGCGTTCGGCCTCGTCGAGTTGCAGTGCTTGTGCGATGCCTTCGATGACGCTCTCGGAGACTCCGGTGGCGTTGCCGCGCTCCAGCCGGGTGTAGTACTCGCTGGAGATGCCCGCGAGGAGGGCGACCTCCTCGCGGCGCAGCCCGGTGACCCGGCGGCGTTCTCCGCCGTACAGGGGCAGTCCGGCCTGCTCGGGGGTGACCTTGGCGCGTCGCGTGCCGAGGAATTCCCGGATCTCCGCGCGGAAGTCGTCGCGGATGTCGCGGTTGCTGCCGTTGGGGTCGTTTCTGCCTGCCATGCGCTTCACTCTACGAGCGCGTCCGCCGGGTCGGGGGTCCCTGTCAGTGACCCCCTCATCAGGGACTCCCTCCCCCGTGTGCCAGCCGGTTTTGTTGGTGGTGCATCGCCCACGGCGGTGTGAACCGTCCGGGCAGACGGCGCTCGTGCCGCCGGTCCCAGCCCCCTCTGGGGCGCTGTCCGCGCCGCGCGGGCATCACCCCCGCACACAGCGGGCGCCGGATCACGGCGCCTGAAAGGAACCCCCCATGAGCAAGGTCATTCTCGTCACCGGTGCCGGACGCGGTCTGGGCACGGACATCGCCCGCGAGGCCCTCGCCGCCGGCCACCAGGTCGTGGCCACCGGCCGCCGTCCCGACGAGGTCGAGAAGGCCCTGGGCCGGCCGCAGGACGATCTGCTGGTCACCAGGCTCGACGTCACCATCCTGGAGGATGCCGAGGCCGCCGCGCAGGCAGCCGTCGACCGCTTCGGCCGCATCGACGTCCTGATCAACAACGCCGGCAACCTCTTCACCGGCTACTTCGAGGAGATCTCGCCCGTGCAGATGCGCCGGCAGTTCGAGACCAACCTCTTCGGCCCGATGAACGTCACCCGCGCTGTCCTGCCCGTCCTGCGCAAGCAGCGCGCCGGGCACATCATCACCATCACCTCGACCGCCGGGCTGGTCGGCATGGAGTTCACCTCCGCCTACGCCGCCTCCAAGTTCGCCGAAGAGGGCTGGATGGAGTCCCTGCGCCACGACGTGGAGCCGTACAACATCCACACCACGATCGTGGAGCCCGGCTACTTCCGCACCGAACTCCTCGTGGACGGCTCCACCACCTGGCCCGAACTGTCCATCGACGACTACGCCCCGCGCACTGCCCCGCGGATCGAGGGCATGAAGAGCATGAACGGCCGGCAGCCCGGCGACCCCGCCAAGCTCGCCCGCGCCCTGCTCACCATCGCCCAGCAGGAGAAGCCGCTGCTGCGATTCGTCGCCGGCTCGGACGCCATCGAGGCCGCAGAGGCCAAGGCGAAGGAACTCCTCGCCCAGGCCGAAGCCTCCCGTGAACTGGGCGACAGCCTGGCCTACGACGACTCCCACGCCTGAGAGGGACGACATGCCCCTCAAAGGCGAGTACGAGCCGAGCAAGGCGCAGTTCGTGCGTGACCAGGTGGAGCTGTACGAAAGCTCCGGCGGTACGCAGGGAACGACGCTGAGTGTCCTGGTCGCACAGGAAGAGGACGAGAGGCTCCGGGACCTGCCCGTCGTCATCCTGACCACCCTGGGCGCGAAGAGCGGCAAGATCCGCAAGACGCCGGTCATGCGGGTGGAGCACGACGGCTCCTACGCCGTCGTCGCCTCCATGGCGGGAGCCCCCACCCATCCGGTCTGGTACCACAACGCGGTGGCGGACCCCCGGGTCGAGCTGCAGGACGGCCCGGTGCGCCAGGACATGTCGGCACGCGAGGTGACCGGGGACGAGAAGGCCCTGTGGTGGGCCCGAGCCGTCGAGGCGTTCCCCGACTACGCCACGTACCAGAAGAACACGGACCGTGAGATCCCGGTCCTCGTTCTGGAGCCGACGGCCCACGAGCACTGACGCGGCGCTACCGGTTCAGCCGCGGATCCCCGACGCCTGGCCCCGGCAACACCAGCGGCTCTGCCCACTCCCCAGGACGCGGCGCCCACGCCGACAGCGGCGGATCACCCCAGCACGGTCCGTCAACCGATGGCGAACCCCACTCCACACGACCACCGACCGGCCTGACGGCCGTCACAACAAGGAGTACCTGATGAGGCACGTATCACTGGGCGGGCTCGAAGTCTCCCGCATCGGCCTTGGGGCCATGACCATGGCCGGCACCTACACCACGGGCGGGGGCCTCGATGACGCAGAGTCGATCCGCACCATCCACCGGGCCCTGGACCTCGGCGTCACCCACATCGACACCGCCGAGATCTACGGCCCCTTCCACAGCGAGGAAGTCGTCGGCAAGGCCATCAAGGGCCGCCGGGACGACGCCGTCGTGGCGACGAAGTTCGGTCTCGTCTCCCACGCCGGCGGCGGTCCCGGCGTCATCGACAGCGGCGCCCACAACGTGAAAACCGCGGTGGAAGGCTCGCTCCTGCGGCTCGGCACCGACCACATCGACCTCTACTACCAGCACCGCGTCGACCCGAACACCCCCATCGAGGAGACCGTGGGCGCGCTGGCCGAACTGGTCACCGAGGGCAAGGTGCGCCACATCGGCCTCTCCGAAGCCGGCCCCGAGACGATCCGCCGGGCACACGCCGTGCACCCGGTGGCCGCGCTGCAGACCGAATACTCCCTGTGGACCCGGGACGTAGAGGCCGAAATCCTCCCGCTGCTGCGCGAACTCGGCATCGGATTCGTGCCCTACTCACCGCTCGGCCACGGCCTGCTGACCGGGCAGATCCGCACCGTCGACGACTTCACCGACGACGACTGGCGCAAGACCAACCCGCGCTTCACCGGCGAGAACTTCCGGCGCAACCTGCGCATCGTCGACGAAGTGCAGGCCATCGGTGCCGAGATCGGAGCCACCCCGGCCCAGACCGCACTGGCCTGGCTGCTGACCCGCGGCGACGACATCGCCCCCATCCCCGGCACCCGCCGCGTCACCCGTGTCGAAGAGAACACCGCCGCCGACGGCATCGAACTCAGCGCCGCTCAACTCGACCGACTGAACAACCTCACACCGGCCGCGGGCGAACGCCACGACGAGGCCAACATGGCCTCCATCGACCGGTGATATCCCCGTTCACCCGTATCACTGACCACTGAAAAGGTTCCTCATCATGTCCAAGGTTCTCCTCGTCGTCGCTCACCCCGACCTGTCCCGGTCGAAGGCCAACAAAGCCCTGGTGGACGCCGTCCGCGAGCTGGCCCATGTCACCGTGCACGACCTCTATGCCACCTACCCCGACTTCCAGATCGACGCCGCCGCCGAGCAGGCACTGCTGGCCGACCACGACGTGATCGTCTTCCAGCACCCGGTGTTCTGGTACAACACCACCCCTCTGTTCAAGCAGTGGCAGGACAAGGTCTTCACCCTCGGCTGGGCCTTCACCATGGACGGCTCCGCCTCCCAGCTGGCCGGCAAGAAGGCCGTCGTCGCCGTCACCACCGGCGTCCCCGCCGACCACTACACCCCCGAAGGCTCGAACCAAGCCACCATCGAGACGCTTCTCAGCAGCTGGCACGCCACCCTGCGGCTCTGCCAGTTCGACATCCAGCCGATGGTCAAGCTGTACGGCACCGCCTTCGGCCTCTCCGACCAGGACCTGAACACCGCCGCCAAGCAGTACAACGAACTGCTCGCCTCCTTCACCGCCTGACCCCGGCGAAGTCTGTGACGACCGGCCACCAGGGGACCACGACCATGGTGTGGCCGTGGTCATGGGTGGATGTCGGCCTGCCGCTCCTTGTGCGGGCCGACATCCACCGGCATCGGAGTCAGCAGTTGTACGCGTACCAGACCGGCGAGAAGTTGTAGCTGGAGAATCCGTGGATCGTTCCGTTCACCTCACGGCCCGGGATCGTGTCGATGACGGTGAACTGCCGGTTCTTGAACGCGGCGACCGTGCCTACGGTTTGGGCGTTCCAGGCCGACCCCGCGCCGTTCCACTGGACCAGGCGGTAGTCGTTGCAGACGTAGAGATCGAAGCGGGTGCCCTTGAAGTTCGGCTGGGTGTAGAGGCAGAGCCGCCCGTAAGCGCAGTCGCCGCCGTCACCCCGCGCCGGCACACCGTCCACACCGTCCACGCTCGCTTGCGAGTTGTCGTTGGAGCCCGCCGGCGCGGACCAGGCGGGGCCGGCGAGAGTACCGGTGGTGAGCGCCAAGGACGCTACGACGAGTGCCGCGCCTTTGCTGAATCTCATGGTGATGCCCCCTTGTTGGCTGTAGTGCGGTCCACACGATCGTCACCCGCCGGGCGCATCGGCCACAAACAATTCAACGAGTATGGAAATGGGGCGGACCGGACAGACGAGAACGCGTCAACCTCCGGAAGACGGTGTCCCGCCTTTGCGTGAGGATCTCGCGCCTGTTCCGCCGCGCGGGCAGTGTTCTCCCGGCGGACTCCGGCCGACGTGGACGATCCTCACTCCTGGCAACAACCACCCCACCACCAAGCGAACTCGCCCCGGTGACGGGGTCTTCTGGAAGGGTGGGCCGCATGGACGACGGAGCCCTCCCGTTTCTTCACGTCGAGAACGAGTCCGGTGCGGTCGCGCGGTGCGGCCGACCGGGCTCCGGCAAGCATGTGAAGGGATGCATGGTTGCCCTTCTGGTTGTTCCGTTGCTGCTGGTGTCCGGGTGCAAAGGCAGATACCAGCAGCAGTACGAGGAGGGCTACAGAGCCGGCCAAGATGAATCAACTGTGTGCGAGGAGTACGTCACACGAAGCGGAAGGGAACCATCCCGGCAGTGGATGGCAGGCTGCTCCGACGCCGCCGCGGGCCGACCGGCCGATCCACCGACTTCCCGGTGACTCACCGGCCCTACGGCACCGTGACGCCGAGTCGCTCGGCAAGTTCGTCGGCGCTGACGCCGTACGTCTCGCGGATCCGTACGCCCTCGGCGCCGACGTCGAACACGCCGTGGTCCGTGTAGACGCGGCTGACGCAGCCGAGGCCGGTGAGCGGGTAGGTGCACTGCGGCACGAGCTTGGGCTCACCGGAGCGGGTGAAGAGCGTCATCATCACGTAGACGTCCTTGGCGCCGATGGCCAGGTCCATGGCGCCGCCGACGGCAGGGATGTCCTCGGGTCTGCCGGTGGTCCAGTTGGCGAGGTCGCCGGTGAAGGCGACCTGGTAGGCGCCGAGGACGCAGACGTCGAGGTGCCCGCCGCGCATCATGGCGAAGGAGTCGGCGTGGTGGAAGTACGCGGCACCGGGCAACTCGGTCACCAGGACCTTGCCGGCGTTGGTCAGGTCGGGGTCGACCGCATCCCCCTCGGCCTTGGGACCCATGTTGAGCATGCCGTTCTCGGTGTGCAGCACCACCCCGGACCCGTCCGGCAGATGGTCGGCGATCTTGGTTGGCTGTCCGATGCCGAGGTTGACGAAGGAGCCGGCCGGGATGTCGCGTGCGATCACGGCGGCCAGTTCGTCCATCGAGAGGCGATGATCGGCGGACGTGGTGGTCATCGTGCCCCCTGGACGGTGTAGTGACGCGCCTCGACCTGCACGATGCGGTCGACGTAGATGGATGGGGTGACGACGGCCTCGGGATCGAGCTTCCCGGGCTCTACGACCTCGTCGACCTGGACGATGGTCGTGGACGCGGCCGTGGCCATGACCGGTCCGAAGTTGCGGGCCGTCTTTCGGTAGACGAGGTTGCCCATCGTGTCCGCGACATGCGCTCCGATCAGCGCGTAGTCGCCCTTGATGGGGTACTCCAGCAGGTATGCGCGGCCGTCGATCTCCCGCACCTCCTTGCCCTCGGCCAGCGGTGTACCCACCGCGGTCGGGCAGTAGAAGGCGCCGATGCCGGCACCGGCCGCGCGCATCCGCTCGGCGAGGTTGCCCTGCGGGACGACCTCCAGCTCGATCCTCCCCTCGCGGTAGAGGCCGTCGAAGACCCACGAGTCGGCCTGGCGCGGAAAGGAGCACAGCACCTTGCGCACCCGCCCTGCGGCCAGCAGCGCGGCCAGCCCGACGTCACCGTTCCCGGCGTTGTTGGACACGATGGTGAGGTCCTTCGCGCCCTGCCGGATGAGCGCGTCGATCAGATCGAACGGCATCCCGGCCAAGCCGAATCCGCCGACCAGAACGGTCGCCCCGTCCTCGATGCCCGCGACCGCCGCGTCGGCGCTCTCGACGACCTCCGCCCGGCTCACCGGGCCACCTCCGTGACGTCGCAGTTCTCCAGTACGACGGCCAGCCCCTGGCCGACCCCGATGCAGATCGCGGCGACGCCGTAGCGCTGACGCGTCTCGCGCAGCACCTTGGCCAGCGTGGCGAGGATGCGGCCGCCCGAGGCACCGAGCGGGTGGCCGATCGCGATGGCGCCGCCCTTCTGGTTGACGATGGCGGGATCGATCTTCCACGCGTCGAGGCAGGCGAGGGACTGTACGGCGAAGGCCTCGTTGAGTTCGACCGCGCCCACCTGGTCCCAACCGATACCCGCCCGGGCCAGCGCACGGTTCGCGGCCTCGACCGGGGCGTAACCGAAGGCCTGCGGCTCCAGCGCCATCACCCCACGGCCTGCGATGCGGGCAAGCGGTTCGGCCCCGATCGTGGACGCGGCCTTCTCGCTGCCCAGCAGCACCGCGGAGGCACCGTCGTTGAGCGGGCTGGCGTTGCCCGCGGTGATGGTGCCGCCCTGTTCCGGTGTACGGAAGACCGGCTTGAGCTTGCCGAGCACCTCGGGGGTGGATCCGGGCCGGATGCCCTCGTCGCGGGTGAGGTCGATGCCGTCGACCGGCGCCACCAGGTCGTCGTAGAAGCCTGAGTCCCAGGCGGCGTGGGCGAGTTGGTGGGAGCGTGCGGCGAACTCGTCCTGGCGCTCGCGGGAGATCCCGAAGCGTTCGTGGAGCTGCTCGTTGGACTCGCCGAGGCTGACGGTCCACTCCTTCGGCATCCGCGGGTTGACCAGCCGCCAGCCGAGGGTGGTGGAGACGGCGGTGACGTCGCCGGCCGGGAAGGGCTTCGCCGACTTGGGCAGGACCCACGGCGCCCGCGTCATCGACTCGACGCCGCCGGTGAGCACCACCTCGGCGTCCCCGGACTCGATCGTGCGGCTGGCCGTCATCGCCGCGTCGAGGCTCGATCCGCACAGCCGGTTGATGGTGGTGCCGGGGACGCTCACCGGGAGGCCGGCGAGGAGGGCGGCCATGCGGCCTACGTTGCGGTTCTCCTCGCCGGCGCCGTTGGCGTTGCCCCACACGACGTCGCCGATGGCGGCGGGGTCGAGATCCGGCACCCGGGCGAGCGTCGAGGTGATCGCGGCTGCGGCGAGGTCGTCGGGGCGGACGCCGGCCAGCGCGCCGTTGAAGCGGCCGAACGGCGTGCGTGTCGCGGCGTAGAGGAAAGCACTCATGGCACCGACGCTAATCCCGGGCCGCGATATTCTGAAGTACTCATATCCTGGCTGATTGATATGGACAGCGTATGGATCTGCGACACCTGCGGTACTTCGTGGCGGTGGCCGAGGAGCGGCACTTCGGTCGCGCCGCCGAGCGGCTCCACATGGCCCAACCCCCGCTGTCCCAGCAGATCCGGCAGCTGGAGGCGGAGCTCGGTGTCGAGCTGCTGCACCGCACCACACGGCGCGTGGATCTGACCGAGGCCGGCCGGACGTACCTGGAGCGGGCACGCGCGATCCTCGCCGACGTCGACGAAGCCGCCCATCACGCACGGCTTGTCGCGGCCGGCTCGGTAGGGCACCTCGCGATCGGGTGCGTGGGCTCGGCGACGTACAGCCTCCTGCCCGCGCTCTCGCGGCGGCTCACGGCGGAACTGCCCGGCGTCGACTTCTCCTTCCGCGGTGAGATGCTCGCACCCGACCAGGTCGAGGCATTGCGCACCGGCGCGATCGACGTCGCACTGCTCAGACCACCGGCGGCCGACCTGTCCCTCACGGTGCACGCCCTGCGACGGGACCGACTCGTCGTCGCCGTACCGGTCGACCACCCGCTCGCCCGGCGCAAGCGGCTGCGGGCAGCGGACCTGGCCGGAACCGACCTGATCGTGCACTCCGCCGACCGCCGGTCCGTGATGTACGACGTCGTCCTGGGCCTGCTGCGCGACGCCGGTGTCGAACCGCGCATCCGCCACGAGGTCGGCGAGACCTCGACCCTGGTCACCCTCGTGGCCGGCGGCCTCGGCGTCGCGGTCGTACCCGAACCCGTGACCGCACTGGCGCTCGACGGAGTGGCCTACCTCCCCCTGGCAGGGGCCGACGCCCGCGTAGAGCTGGCCGTCGCCCACAGAGCCGACCGCGCCGAGCCGCACCTGGCACGCACCGTGGGGATCATCCGGACGGTGATCTGAGGGCCGGGGACCGCGGTACTCCGGCGGCGAGTCCCCCAGGTGCCTCTCTGACTCCCCAGCCGAAGGTTGGCGTCGACCACCTTCGGCGAGCAAGCGCCCGGTTCCACAACTCCGGGCGGAGTCAGCCGCCGCGGCCGTCGCCATGTGCGGCGTATCCGTGACCGGTTTCGGCACCCTTGCGGGCGGCTCGTGGCCCGCGGTGGGCGGATGGGCGGATGGTGTCCGGATGGATCGCGCTCTTGAAGGTCCGTAGCCGCTTCCGTGTTCGCCGGCGGAGGTGAGATAGCGGGGCCATCGGCGCCGGCGGGGTGAGGAAATCGCTGTCTCCGCAGGTGGTAGCACGTCTAGCGTGTAGCCCGTGCATCAGGCCAGAAGGCGCGACCGACGGCCGGCGCGCCACCCCGCGCTGAGGCGGGCCCGGTCCCAGGACATCGCTTCGGCCTGGACAGTCGAGGGGGCCGATGTCGCGATCGTCGGCTACTTCTCCGGCCGGCAGAAAGACTTCGTGGCGCTCATGGATTCGGCAGCGCAGGACATGACGAGGCGTGGCGCACGGGTCGTGGGCCGGATCGTGCAACGGCGCGGCGTCTCGGACGGCGGGGCCAAGAAGATGGCTCTGCCGTACTCGTCACAGACTCTTCTGAGCTACGGGAAGGTTCACGAAACAGTCCAGCTCTGTGAACGGGCCAACGCCGACGCAGCGGTCTTCTTGACGCCACTGACCAGACGTCAGCGACACGCGCTGACACGGATTCTCGGCCGTCCCGCCGTGAGTCTCGTCGACGCCCCGACAGAAGACACCTGCCGTGACGCTGCAGCACTTGATCGAGTGATGTCAGGACGGTTCGCTTGACGGCGGCTGTCCGGTCGGTCTGGGGCATGAGATACGCGCAGGGTGGTGGACCGACCGACGCCGAGAGGGCCACGTGGGAGGGGATCCGGTTGCAGGCTGTCGTCTGCTTCGAGGGCGGGAGGGGGGACGAACCGCGAGGTCGCCGCTGCCTGCGGGTGAGCGAGCGGTCGGTGGAGCGGTGACGCCGGGCCTGGAGCGAGCACGGCGAGGCCGGGTTCCTGTCGCAGGGCTCGCAGGGCCCGGCTCCGGCTGGCCACGACGGTCCCCGGGTAAGGCCAGGTGCTGAGCCGGGCGCCTTTCTGGCTAGCGGCCACCATTCTGCGGGTGTAGCGTCATCCTCCAGCAGTCGTGGTTCCGAAGTCCCGTTCGCCCGTGATCGCCATCACGGGCGTTCTTGCGTTGCAACGCCTCTCCGGACCAGGGCGATCACCTCCCGCGCACGCACGGTGCGTGTCCGGTTTCCCTCGAAGGAGACGGTTATGGCCAAGGGCACTGTCAAGTGGTTCAACAGCGAAAAGGGCTTCGGCTTCATCGAGCAGGAGGGCGGCGGTCCTGACGTGTTCGCCCACTACTCCAACATCGCCGCCCAGGGCTTCCGCGAGCTGCTGGAAGGCCAGAAGGTCGAGTTCGACGTCACCCAGGGCCAGAAGGGCCCCCAGGCGGAGAACATCCGCCCTGTCTGATCCCGCCGCTTCGACTCGGCGTCGTGGCGCACACGATGAGCCGAAGAAGCAACGGCAGGACCACGGGGTTGCGTTGAGGGAGCGGCACACGATGGCCAGTCAGGCCATCGAGCAGTTGCTCCCGCACCCTGAGGCGACGTAGCTGGTCGTCAGTCGAGCGCCCCGGCCTGTTCGGGGCGCTCGTCGGGATCCGCACCGCGAACCTGTGCGCCGATATGGCGTCCCCGGTGCCGTAGTGGCGCAGCAGCCACATCCCGTACGCGACGTGGAAGACGTACACGCACACCTGTCACCATTCAGGCGCCGCACCCGGCGAGCGGATCTGGAAGAAGTCGTCCGGGCCGTGCACCATCACCATCGGCCAGACCGAGCCGATCGCGAAGCGCAGCACCGCGCAGACGAAGCCGAACAGGCCGGCCGACAGCATCTGCCACAGCGTGTCGTCCAACGGCACGCCGAAGAACAGGTAGTTCTGGAAGTGGCCGACGCCGAACAGGGAACCGACACCGACCGCCGACCGCCGACCGCACCGGACCGAGCGGTGTGGGGACCTGCTGCACCAGGCCGCGACTGTCGATCTCCTCGTTGATGCCCACCCTCAACAGCGAGACCAGACCGCTCACCAGCAGAGTCGCGCTTCTCTCAGCTTGTCGTTTCAGGGCCGAGCCGCCCTGGGGTGGATCAATCGATCCAGATCGAGCGAACCCATCCGATGCCTCAAACGCTACGTTGCCCGCGAGATCTACCAAGTCCTCCTCACATCCAGGAGACGATCCCCGGCACCAGCCCCTGTCGATT
Source organism: Streptomyces sp. NPDC005374 (assembly GCF_042872225.1). Classification (NCBI taxonomy): domain Bacteria; kingdom Bacillati; phylum Actinomycetota; class Actinomycetes; order Kitasatosporales; family Streptomycetaceae; genus Streptomyces; species Streptomyces sp. NPDC005374. The sequence goes on from NZ_JBIAKA010000006.1 coordinate 289,436, forward strand.
GACATCCATAGGGGCATCAAGCTCGCCGTCCGCTACGAAGCGGCCGTCCTCGTCGCGGCCATCAACGAGTGGCTGTAATCGAAGTGTTCGACATGCGTGCCGGGCATTACGATGCGGACCATGGAGTGTTTACCCGCCTCTCGTACCCGTCACTGAGGGCCCTGCTCACCGCCAATCCTGTGGCCGGGAGCGGGCCGACCGATGCCCTTGTTCCCGCCCGGGTATCAAGCCCTCAGCCTGAGAGGCACACTTCCATGCTCATCCGCGCGTTCACCCAGCAGGACCTGGTACGACTCACTGAACTGACCATCGACACGTTCCGGCCGTTCTACGAGGATTCCTTCCGCCCATTGATGGGCGAGGCCGTGTTCGCCGTTCAGCACGGCAACTGGCGCGACGACTACCGCAAACAGGTCGCCGAGCTCCACGCCCCCGAACGGCACGCGTACGTCGCCGTCGCCGAAGCTGACGGCACCATCGCGGGCTACGTGGCATGGAGTGTCGCCACGGTCCATAAGAAGGGTGAGATCACGATCCTCGCCGTCTCTGCCCGGCACCGACGACACCACGTGGGCCGTGCACTGTGCGAGTACGCCTTCGAAGAGATGCGGGCCCTCGGTGCCGGGGTCGTCGAGATCGACACCGGAGGAGACCAGTTCCACGCTCCGGCCCGAGCTCTCTATGAGGCGCTCGGATGCACACCCCTCCCACTCACTGTCTACTTCCGCCACCTCTGACACCTCCCGGATGGGCGCCTCCGGGCGCCCATCCGGGTTCGGCAGTCGGCTACAGCCCACTTTCGATACACGGCCTACAGTAGTAACGGTACATCTGACCGGCTCGAATGATAGCGATATCCACTGTCATGGAGGCCACGCCACACAGCCCTGACCTGCAAGAAAATCCGATCAGTGTTCTGCCGCAGGCGGGAGCAGCGGTCGAACTTTCTTCTCAGGTGTCCGCCAGGCGGGAAGCGGCTCCGGCTGGCCTGACAGTGTCAACGCTCTCCGGATCGTCGTTACATGACAGTACGACTCCGGGTCATGTCCCGCTGGGTGGTGTTGTCACTGCAGCTGTTTCGATTCCGGTTGCGGGGTGATCTGCGGTTCGGGCGTAGTTGGCTGAGCGGTAAATAGTTCGGCCATGGAGTCTTCGGAGCGGTGGCGGCGTCGAAGACCTGCCATTCCTTGTGGAGTTCGGCCAGGACAGCCGCGGCGAGTCGCTCCAGGGCGGCAGGGTGAGGCGGCCGGGGATCTGCCCTAACAGCGACTCTGCGTCACGACGCAGAAGAGCAGCGCCCCTGTGGATGGGCAGCCCACGGTCGCTCTGCTCGATGGCCAAGATCCCGGCCTCGTACACCAGCCGCTAATAGCACAGTCCGTCACAGGTGTACTCCCACAGAGACCCGCAGCCACTGGACACCAGAGTGCAGCAGCAGCCGCAACCGCTAGGGCAACCGAGCTGGAAGTAGCAGCATGAGTGGCAGGTGCGGCCGCACCAGCTCGGATCGCCCAGGGCACACCCGCACTCGCCGGCGAGCGTCTCTTGTGAGGAGTCGGGCCCCAGTTGAGCCATCAGGGCGCGCGCCTCTTGCTGGCCGAACGCCTCGATCGCAGCGGTCCTGAGCGGGTCGAGGGCCTGGTGGTGGGTGTCACCCGAAGCAACCGGCGCGGTGAACAAGCTTGCGGACCCCCGGACGAATGCCTCGAGTTGCGTGATCGCGGTCCGCTGGTCTCTAGTGAGCACCCCCCGTGTCTTCCTGTAGTCATCAAAGTGCGCCAGCCACAGAGCCTTCTTCACCTCGGGGGCGGAAGCACCATAGATGGCCTTCCGGATTGCGAGGGGCTGAGCAGTCACCGCAGCGTATTCGGTGGGCAGCGCGTCCTTGTTCTGCTCCAGCCACTCGCGAACCTCAGACCGTCCGTCCGCCGCGAGCGCCGGGGTGCGGCCGGCAAGGACCAGTGCTCCCGCAACGACACCGCCGGTCACTAGACGCAGGAATCCCTTGCGTGGCAGCACTCCGGATTCCTCCGGGCACGGCGAGGCAGCGTCCGCGTGGGCGGCCTTGCGGACACCCGCATCGCTGCGGGCGGTCAGATCCCCGAGCGCCCGCAGCACACGCACCGTGCCGCGCGCCCCCAGCCGTCGGGTAAGCGGTAAGCCCATTCGCACACCGGTCCAAGCGTGTGCCTGCGCGCCGCGTGCTTTGATGAGGGTGGGCAGCCAGGGTGCGTCTTCGCCCAGGGCGGCAGCGCGCCATGCAACTACCTCGGGCCGGTCCAGTGGCACGATCTCCAACCGCCCCCTCGATGACTGCTCGACCGTCGCAGCCACCTTCCGGCAGGTTCCGCACGACGCGTCGAAGGCAAGCACCCAGCGTGTCTCATGGCCCGTCATTTTCGGACCTCCTGCGCACAGTGCATGGTGTTTCCCCTATTCGTGGAGGGTGAGGGAGCACCGTGCCACGGGCTTGGCAGTCAGGCCATGCTTTCGATTCCCTTCGAAACGTCCATCACGGGTCAGGCCCTTAGCTTGGCGTTTATGCAGCTGTGCTGCCTGTGCTGGCTGCCGCGAGGTTTGGCTTGTCCTGTTTCCCGACGGGGTGCTCCCGTGCACGGTGCTTGTTCTTCATGCCGGTTGGTCGGCCGGGGCCTGCGGTGGTGGGTTTCGGTGCACTGGCCGGCTGAGGGGTTTTCCCGTGGAGGCGGCGAAATCCTCGGCGGACACGTGCGGGTGTGAGGCGCCCTTGACTCGCGGGCCGCTCCCAGGGCTTGCGGAGGTCTTCTGCGAGGGGCCGGGCCAGGCGGAGTTGAGTGTGGGCGGCAATGACGAGCCAGGTCCATCGGTCGGCGGCGGCCGGCTCGCGGAGTTTGGGAGCGGTCCATCCCAGCGTCTGCTTGAACATTCTGAAGGTGTGCTCAAGATCGAATCTGCGCAGGAATGCCTGCCAGAGCCGGTCCACATCCCCAGCAGAAGCGGCGGTGGCCGACCACCACAGCCAGATGGGCCTGGGGCTGCGGTCTCCGCGGAGGTGGTCGACCTGGAGACGAATGACGGTGCCTTCAATGACCGGCAGCTCGCCTGGGGACGGGTCTCGGCGGCGATCCGGGCGTTGCCCCGGCCGCGTGCTGCCAGAAGGACGACGGTTGCCCGTTTCCGGGCCTGGTGTCCGGTCTTGTGGCCGTAGGCCATCTTCTTCAGTCTCTTGCGCTCGGCGGCGGTCAGCGGCACGGGGCGGGCGCAGGGTACGGGCAGGGCAGGAGGAAGGGCCGATCTCGCGAAGTTGATCACTGGCGGGTTGTGCAGCCTGCCGCGCCGCGGTGGCCTCGCCGGCCCGCCCAACGACGTCCTGGACTGTGCCTTCGCCCTGCACCGTGCCGGACCGGCCCTGTTGTCCGAGTCGTGGGTGGGGTGCAGGCGAGGGGCGGTCAGTCGGCCTTGGCCGTCTGCTTTGCCTCCAGTTCCTCCCGCTCGGCCAGCAGTGCGTCGAGGACGTTCAGTGCGCGCCAGGTCCGGGTCATCCCGGACGTCGCGGTGGCGCGGACGGCGGCGCGGACCTCGGCGGGCGTCGCCCCTGCGCCCAGTGCACGGCCGACGTGGGCTCGGAAGCTCTCCTGGAGGGTCTGGTAGAGGACATCCACCGTCATCGTGGCGAACGCCCGCTCGCGAACGCTGATCCGGGACAGGTCGGCGCGCATCCGCGACTGCAGGTCCATGTAGTCGGCGAAGCCCGGGTCAAGGGCGTGCACCTCGGCGCGCATGGCCGCGGGGATGGGGCTTCCCGTGCCGTCCGCGTTCAGTTGGTGGCCCTGGCCGGTCGGCCCGGGTAAACCGTGCTCGCGCTCGATCTCAGCCAGCCGCTCCAGGGCGGCCAGCGCCGCCGGGTAGCCGCTGTCGTAGGCGATGAAGCGGAGCAGTTCGCGCAGGTCGTCGGCGTCCAGGCCGTTGTCCAGGGCGGCTCGCACGTGCAGTTCGTACGGCATCCCGAAGACCTGTCCGCAGACGTCGGCAACAAGGCTGAGAAGGATCTGCTCACGCGGCGTCAGCTCCGAGCCTTCCCCGTTTCGTTGGAAGCTTGCGGCGGCCATCCCCGCGAACACCGGGTCCAGTTCCTGGACTGCGGTCTGGGTCGGCAGTGTCATGGTGACTCCCTTTAAGTGAACGCCTGTAGGGCTACGACTGTAGCCCTACAGGCCGTCCCATACAATGGCGGATCATGGCTGCAACCCCCCCGGCTCGAAAGCCCGCCCGCACCGCACCGCGTGACCGCAACCCGCGCGGCCAGGGCGAGCGGCTGCGCGCCGAGATCATCGACGCGGCCCTGCGACTGCTGGACGAACTCGCCGACGACCAGGCGCTGTCGCTGCGCGCGGTCGCCCGCGAGGCCGGTATCGCCGCGACCTCCGTCTACATCCACTTCGCCGACCGCGACGCACTGGTACTAGCCGCGCTGGAGCACTGCCACACAGACCTGCTGCACGCGGTGGACCAGGCAGAGTCGGGCGCCATCGACCCGGTGGCCGCGCTCCGCGCCCGAACGGCACTGCTCGGCGCGTGGTCCCGCGAACACCCGGGGCTGTACAAAGTGCTGCACGAGAGCACCCTCAACCAGCGCACGGACATGCCCTTCAAGGAGGAGATGGCCAAGCGCACAACCGCGGCGATCCGCCGCTGCATGGACGCCGGACTGGCACCGCGCGGCGACGCGGAGACCGTCTCCCTGGACCTGCGCACGGCCGTCCACGGCGCGGTCTCGCTGCGCGTCAACCAACCCGAGCTGCCCTGGCCCCCGCTGGCGGAACAGGTGGACCGGTTCCTGACGAAACTGGTCGGCGTCCCGCCCGCAGAGGGGTGACGCCGGTGGTGATGTGCGACGGTCCAAACCGATGCCGCTACCTCGCCGGCCTGAACCTGCGGCCCACGCCCCGCACACCGCCGGACCTCACGCCAACCCCCGAAAGACTTCGGGCGCAGACCACTTGGTCATTGGCTGAATGTGTGGTGTCGCGGGCCCGTGGCCGGTCGCTGGGCCGGGGCCGTGCTGAGGAAGACAGCAAGGGCCGCACGAGGCGATGGCCGACGCAGACGGGTGCGGCTGCGGCCCCCAGTTCGGATCGCGCCGTGGTGGTGATGCTACGGAACCCGGCTTCGGTGTAACTGCAGGTAGACGTATCGGACTTGGGCCGCCTAGGTGCGCCCGCCAATGGCTGCGATGGTGATGTAAGGCGCTATGGAAAGTCCTAGTTTCTAGGACCAGATTCGTCCATGCCGGCACTGCGTTCTCGTCCTCGGGGCGGGGAAGTCGGCGGCGCCGGCCAGGCCGAAGTGGTTGTCGAAGAACTCGGGGGTGGCGCTTTCGCACACCACGACCTGGATGTCCGGGTCGGTGGCCAGCTCCTCGACGATCTGGATGAGGCGCAGGACGGTCTCGCCGACCATGGGGTTGACGGGCGGGTCGGAGAAGATGATCTTCGCGACCTGGGGTGCGGTGGGCTCGTAGTGGATGGCGCTTTGCTCGCTCTTGGTCCCGCTCCAGATGTGTGAGGGGTATCGGCGGCGACGCGACGTCAGTGGGACGGGACGACTGGGGCGGATGGGTTACTGAGCAGGTCCGGCGGTTCTGCTCCCGGCCGTTGCCGCTCACTCCTCGTAGTGCGGGAGGATCTCGCCGTTCTTGACGTAGGTGAGGGCGGCGGTGACGTCGTAGGCGTGGATCGCGGAGACCAGCGGTGCCAGCTGAGCGGACAGGTCCTGGATCACGTTGCCGGTGAAGAAGGCGTCCCGTGCTGCGGTGTCGGTGAATCCGAGGATGAGGGAGGCGTGGAAGCGCTGGTCGTGGGGGTTGTCGTGGGCGACGTTCGGGGTGTCCCAGAGCTTTTCGATCCAGGGCAGGAACGTCTGCGTGCGCAGCTCCTTCAGCATTCCGGTGCCGGCGAGTACGGGGACGAGCTGCTTGTTGATCAACTTCCGGAACTCGGATGCGCCGGCCTCGTCTCTGCGGCGCAGGTAGACCAGAGCGCGGGCACCGACCTTCTCGCCCGGGCCTGCGACGTCATACCAGCGGGAGGAGTTCGGCTGGCCGGTGTAGAGCAGGGTGCGGCGGAACAGGTTGACCTCGTCGGCGAAGGCCAGCTTCGTCTGCTTGCGCCCCTGCGGGAGCGCGAGCGCCGATCGGAAGGTGGCTTCCGCGACGCCGTCGATCTTCCGGTCGACGGGGATCGAGGTCTCCACTCCGCCGGTCGCCGGCCACCGGCCGGGGTTGTGCTCGGCGAGGTGGATCTGGCGGTACTCCTCCAGGCCGGGGATGGCGGAGATGATTTTTGAGTGCGGGCCCTTCCAGTAGTCCATACCGGTCTGGCGGGGCTGGTCGGTGCGCACCCACAACAGGATCGAGGAGGTGAAGTGCTTCTTTACGTCCAGTTGCACAGCGGCCGGTTGCATACTCATGGTGTTGCCTTTCTCTTCCTGGTCAGGTGGTGGTCATCGGGCGAGGAAACCCGACTGCGACCGTCAACGAGGTCACCGGCCCTCACTGGGCCAGATGCTCCCGCGTCAAGCTGAAACGCCTCGTCAGGCCCGCCGAGGCCGACGCCGGCAGCTTCACGAGGGAGCAGTGGCCGCGCAAAACCCGCGACCAGCGGTTCTGCCTCAACGTCATCGAGGAACGGACACCACCCCACGAACTGCCCTCCAAGGCAACCTCCTCGGCCCGAGCGCTGATCACACCGCGGCCCTACGGCCGGGCGAAGAACTCGAGAGCCGTCGGTACGAACTGCTCGTGGTACTGGAAGATCCCGCCGTGGCCGCCGTCGGGGTAGATCACCAGCTCGGCGTTGGGCAGTCGCCGGGCCAGGTCGTGCGAGTTCGGCGTCGGAACCATCCTGTCGTCGTCGCCGTTGGCGACGAGCACGGGCTGCTTGATGACGGACAGATCCTGCGGCTGTGCCAGCCCCCAGCGGTGGATGGCCTTGAGCTGGGAGAAGTAGGACTTGAGGGCGATCGCCTTGTCCCGGTCCTGCGTGCGCTCCTTCAGGCGGGCCAGGAACTCCTTGCCGGCCCGAATCCCGTTCGGGGTGCGGGTGAAGAACAGGAACTGCTTCACGTCCTGGAAGGTGAGCAGTGCCCGGAGGGTGTCGTAGTGGGAGATCCGGGTCACGTTCTTGATGCCCTCGCCTCCGGCCGGACCGGTGCCCGCGAGGATCAGCCTGCGGATGAGCTGCGGGTCGGTCTCGGCGATCACCTGGGCGACCATGGCGCCCATCGAGAAGCTGAGGATGTCCACCTGCTCGAACCCCAGCGCCCGGATGAAGGTGACGGCGTCCTTGGCCATCTCCTCGATGGTCTTCGGCGTCTCACCGCTGGACGCGCCCACGCCCCTGTTGTCGAACGTGATCACCCGGTGCTTGGCGGCGATGCCGTCGACGACCCGGGGGTCCCAGTTGTCCAGAACCGCGGCGAGGTGGGTGATGAAGATGACCGGCATGCCGGTCCGGGGACCGAGGTCGCGGTAGGCGTAGGTCACTCCGTCGGCGGTGACGGTGCGGGTCTGCGCGTTCTTGTACGACGTCACCACGTCACCTCGTGTTTCGCGTGCGTTCACGGTCGTGCCCTTCAATGTGAGGGTTACCGCCAGTACGCTCCGACTCCTGCCTCCTCGCAGGTGGGCGTCGAGCGGTTCCCATATGTCTCCCGGCCGCGGCTGCAGTCCGGATTCGACGGCCAGAGGAGGGCGTGGGAGAACTCCCTGAATCGGGCCCCTGAGCAACCCGTCGACCATTGAAGTGTGACCATACTTTCATCAAGGTGCAAGTGGGCGGGCCGAACGAACCCTGGGCCCGCGCCGACAACGGCAGCACCCGCACACCTCAGCGCCCCCGGTCGGGCTCACCGGCTGACCGGCGCGATCTGGTCCAGTTCGTCGGCTCAACAACGATGCATTCGCCCTCGGCGACTTCGTAGCCCTTGACGATCTTCTCGGACGGTATTTCCCTGCCGGTGCGTTCGTTCACGCGTCGGTTGCGGATCCGGTCGGCGGTGGCGCGCTGCAACTGGTGGGAGTGGACCGTGTGATCCTTGGCCGCCGCGTACGACCCCACGGGCGGGCTGATCCAGAGGCGGTTTCCCGACACATGACGTCAGCCAGGCCGGCACCGCAGGCATCAAGGCCGACCTGACCGTGGCTCACGAAGAGATCAAAGCCCTCCGCAGCGAACGAGGCCGCTTGCCAGAAGGCCTGCAGCAACGGCTGGGCAACCAGCGCGACCGGATCAACGACCGGCAACTGACCGAGCGCATCAGCGAATTCACCGACGCCAACAGGCGACTGAATACGAAGTGACCCAACTCAGACCGCTGCAAAATCAGGTCCATCGACTCCAGAGTGATCTAGACGCGGCCCTTTCCAGTCTGCGGCAGATCATCCGAGCGCAGAACCGGATTGGCCCCTCGGGTCGGCTCCCCCGCCACGCCTATATCGGTTCGATCAGGACGTGCGAGCGTCGCAGTTCTCGTGGTTTGCGAGGACCTCGGCCATGTGTGTCTGCGCCCAGTTCCTGAGCCCGCGCGTCATGTGGTGGAGCGAGAGGCCGAGGTCGGTCAGCTCGTAGGAGACGGTGACGGGGACGGTTGGCGTCACCGTGCGGGTGAGCAGACCATCGTGTTCCAGCGACCGTAGCGTCTGGGTCAGCATCTTCTGGCTGACCCCCGCCAGAAGGCGAGCGATCTGGGAGTAACGCATCGCCTTCGGAACGTCTGCGGGTGCTGCACCGGGAGGTCCGGGATTGTGGTCGCCGCCCAGCGCACACAGGACCAGGACGACCCACTTGTCCGAGATTCGGTCGAGCAGTTGCCGACTGGGGCATTCTGCGAGGAAGGCGTTGTACTCCACCTTGGCCTGAGCCCGCTTCTGGGCCGCCTTCATCGTCGTCACTGATCGCACCTCTCACCGATGGGTGGGTTACGCACTCCGAAGTGCCTACTTCCCGACAGGAAGTTTCTCTCCAATGCTGGTGCAGGGAGGCAGCAGGCGCCACCCCCAAGCAGGACGAAAGGCAACATGATGAGCACACCCTCCCTCGCTCTTCCCGGCGGCACCTGGGCCCTGGGTGACCTGACCGTCACCCGGTTCGGCTACGGTGCCATGCAACTGGCCGGACCGTGGGTGATGGGGCCGCCAGCCGATCGCGAGGGTGCCCTGGCCGTTCTGCGTGAGGCGGTCGGACTCGGTGTCACCCACATCGACACCAGCGACGCCTATGGGCCGCGCGTCACCAACGAGTTGATCCGCGAGGCACTGCACCCCTACTCCGAGACGCTCCACATCGTGACCAAGGTGGGCGCCACCCGCGACGCACAGGGCGACTGGCCCGTAGCCCGGCGGCCCGAGGACCTGCGCCGCCAGGTCCACGAGAACCTCAAGTCCCTCGGCCTCGACGTACTCGACCTGGTCGACCTGCGACTCGGCAACGCCGAAGGCCCCCAGCCCGGCTCGCTCGCCGAGGCGTTGGAGACGCTCGTCGAACTCCAGCAGCAGGGCCTGATCCGCCACCTCGGGGTCAGCAACGCCACCGAGGAGCAGGTCGCCGAGGCACAGGGCATCGCACCGATCGTGTGCGTGCAGAACCTGTACAACCTCGCCCACCGCCACGACGACAAGCTCATCGACCGGCTCGCCACCGACGGCGTCGCCTACGTGCCCTTCTTCCCCCTCGGGGGCTTCACCCCGCTCCAGTCCTCGGCGCTCTCGGCGGTCGCCGTCCGCCTGGAGTCGACCCCGATGTCCGTCGCACTGGCCTGGCTGCTGCAGCGATCACCGAACATCCTGCTCATCCCCGGCACGTCATCGACGGCCCACCTACGCGAGAACATGGCCGGCGCGGGACTCGCCCTCTCTCATGAGGACCTGACCGAACTGGACGACATCGGCCGCTGAACGGCCCAGAGCTGATCGCTTGCTCGTTGCCGATCGGGAACTGCGGGCTGTGGGTACCGGTGGCCGCCGCGAAGTTGACCGCCCGGGTTGACGGGACACCTCACGTCCCTCGGTCAGCGACATCCGGTCCAGATGGAGCGTGCCATGGCCGTTCACTCCCGTGCCTGCTGGTGCGCCCAGCGGGGTGCACCGGCTGACCACGGTGCCACCCCTGCACCGGCAGCGCGTGCCGGACGGCGGCGTGTTGGCCATGTCGATGACTTCGGCCTCTGGGCCACTTCTTGCTCGGCCCGCTACACGGCGTGGCTGCTCGGCCCACCCGCCCGACTCGATGCCGCACGAAGCAGCCTGGCCCGCTGCACGAGAGAGGCCGCGGCCCTCTCCCACTCGGAATACGCAAAGGCGAACCCGGCGGCATGCAGCCGACCCGGCACCACTCGACGGCTCTTGAGCAGCAGCTCAGTGTCCGAGCGCAGCGCGTACGCTCCCACCTCGGCCATCCAGCGCGTGGCCGGCAGCCCCACCGGGACGCCCCAGGCCGTGCGCAACGCCCGCATGAAGTCACGGTGCGGGAGGGGGCCGGGCGAGGCAAGGTTCACCGGCCCTTCGAGGTCGTCCCGGGAGATCAGGAACTCCACCGCTCGCACGAAGTCCTCGTCATGGATCCAGGAGACGTACTGCGCGCCGCCGGCCACCGGACCGCCCAGACCGAATCGCGCCAGTCGCGACAGTACATCGAACACGCCGCCCCGGTCCGGGCTCATGACCATCGCCGAGCGCAGCGCCACCTTGCGAGTGGCGGGAGTCGGCGCCTCGGCCTGCGCCCGCTCCCAGTTCTTCGCGATCTCGACGCTGTACGCCCAGTAGTCCGGCACCCCCGCCTCCGAGCCCCCGATCATCCCGGTCGCCTCGTCGTGTGCCGCGTCGAAGCGGTGGGCGTAGACCGTCGCCGTACTCATCTGCAGCCAGACGCGCGGTGGCCGCGCGGCGGCTGCGATCGCCTCACCGACCACCCGCGCCGAGTCCACCCGGGAGTCCATCATGGCTTGCAGGTTCTCGGCGGTGTAACGGCAGGACACGCTGCGTCCAGCCAGGTTGATCACGACATCGCAGCCGTCGATCGCCGCGGCCCAGTGGCCGAGTGTGGCCCCGTCCCATCCGATGTCGTGCGCCCGCACGGGACGTCGGGTCACTACCGTGACCTCGTGTCCGGCCGCCGTCAGTGCACGGTCGAGAATCATGCCCACCTGTCCGGTTCCCCCGGGCAGCACTACCTTCATCGAACCCCCTCGGCTTCGCTCGGCATCAGCGTAGCTCTTCTTTTTGAACGCGTTCAACACGAGGACTGCTGTACGTCAGGGCGATTCAGCTCATGCAGTTGCACCCGACTTCCTTTCCGCCGTACTGAGCTGCCGCAGACCGCCTCTGCCCGCTTCGGCGGCCCTTTCAGCCGGCGGACACCGGCAAGCGCGACGTGGCGGAGGCGTAAGGGCACAAGGGAGACCGGCCGTGATCGGGGAGCGGGCTCGTCACCCGCGCCGCCGTGCCCGCCGTGCGGTGGTGGAGCTGTCCGCCGGGATGCATGGGCTGACCACAACGCAGGCTGAGGAAGTGGGCCGCCGCTACTGCGAGCGGCGCATGTGGCTCACCCGGCCCACGTCCAGCGCCCAGATGAACTGCGGCAAGAGTACGAGAGCGGTGATCAGGAATTGCGCCAAGTACTGCTCGGGCGGCATGCGACATGGGCGTCGGCGGATATGGCCTGCGCCGCCGGGGAAGGTGCCGCGATGGACACGCCGACACGGTAATCAGCCCACAACCACTGGTGGTGGACACCCCGCATGGGCTGATCCGCCGGCGGTTGGTGTCCTGATGGTGCCGCAGCAGCGCCTTGAGCTGGCGGACGTGGACAGACGCAGCTTGTCCAGGACGCAGCGGGCTGTCAGGTCGATCGGCCCCATGTTCGCCGCGCGCGGCCGGCCCCGCTCGCCCAGCACGATGCGTCGGAGGTTGCCCCGGCCGACCAGGGCCGGGCAGCGGCCGAACATTCCGAGAGGCCGCCCGCGACGGACGACCTGCCCGAGGCGCTGTTGCCGCGCAAGACGATCAGCCGGGTTTCTTTGGTTCCCACCTGTACGGCGATCACGCTACCGGCAGCCAGTCACAGCGCCTGCGGGTCACTCCCACATCACACTTGGCGCACGGCGTCGGTCAGTAGCGATCCGCGGCGATCAGGGGCCCGTAGTAGCGGTCGGACAGAGGGCGGCGCGGGTCGCCGAGGAAGCCGTAGCCAGGGTTCCTCTTGTTGTAGGCGTGAGCGTCCTGGACGAGCGTCCTGAGATTCCGGGCCGGTGTGGAGTGCCCGCAGCGGCCGGCGTGGATGCACAGGGCAAGGACGCCAGAGACGGCGGGTGCGGCGAAGCTGGTGCCGTCGCCGACTGCGTGATGAGCGGGAAGGGGGAAGGTGCTCTCCACGCACACGCCGGGGGCGGCCAGGGTGTGGCGGCGGTCGGACGCGGAGCGGGCGAAGTTGCTGAACTCCAGACTCGCCTGGTCATCTGCCTGCCCGAAGAAGCCGTAGTCGTCCCCGTAACAGACCGGGGCCACTCTGCTGCCGGGCCGGCCGTCGAAGTCGGCCATAGCGGTGGCGGTGACGACTTCGTCATAGGCGGCCGGGGCGGTGATAGCGATGTCGTAGCGGTCGTTGCCAGCAGCTGCGACGGGGGTGATACCAGCAGCCACGACGTTGCAGACGGCCATGTGCAGCGGGTCATGGTTGACGGTTCCGCACTGGTGGTCGTCGCGGTCCTCGGGCGTGAAGTCGATGCTGGCCAGACTCATGTTCGCGATGGCGATGTCGTTGTGCGGGTCGGTGTCGGTCCGCGTGGAGATGACCGAGTCGAGTCCGCACAGCAGGGCGGCGTCCGTGATGTCGCCGTTTTCGTCGGCGACTCGGACCGCCCACTGAGGCGTGGCGGGTGCGATGCCGACCAGGCCCTGCTGGTCGTCGCGCGCGCCGATGATCCCGGCGACCATGGTCCCGTGCCCGCCCGGGCCGATCATGCTGAGGCCCGGCACGACGGGGCTTCCGCTGAGACAGTCCACACCGCCGCGGACGTTCAGGTCCGGCACGTCGGCCGCGATGCCGTCGTCGATCACGGCGACGTTCACGTCGACGGTCCCTGCTCCGTCACCGGAGTGGGTGGAGGAACGGTCGGCACGGATTCGGTCGATGAAGACCGGCCGGCACTGCCGGTCGACGGGCGAGATGCGGCAGTCAGGCGTCGGTTCCGGCTTACGGGGCGGAGAAGCCCGGTAGGTGCGCTGCTCGGCGACGAACCGTACCCGGGAATCCTTCGCCAGCGATGCGGCCTGACCTGCTGTCAGGGTGGCCGCGTAGCCGTTCAGCGCGCGCCCGAACGACGCCTTGCGGGTTCCGCCGACTGTGCGCATCTGCTGACGCGCCACAGCCGTTGGACTCTTGACCGCGTCCTTGAGGACAACGATGTAGCCGTGCTGCTCATCGGCGGCCACAGCCCTCGCCGGCAGGGCGGACAAGCTGAGCGACAACAGCGCTGCAACGCCGGTTACCCAGCGGCGGTGACGAGTCATCAGGCGGCCTTTCCGTTGGTCTCGGGGCTCGGAGATTGCACAGCCGCATCGTTCCGGTTCGCGGCATACGAAAGGGCGCTCCGTCACCCGGCCGTGGCGAGCCGATGAGACCGAATGGTCTCCGTCCCTGGTGCTCATCGCCGCTCCGTTCGCGGAGCCGCACAGGGCGCAAAGGGTGAAAGCCGTCGCGGGGGTCGAGACTTCGGGACGCCTTTCGTACGCTCGCGGTCGCCGCCACGCCGCCCTCAACGGCGACTGCCTGTACCGGTGGAACGGCAACGGCGGTTGGGGGCTTCGGCACCGCCCACGTCGGCCGCACCAGCGGTCTGTGAAGCGCGTCGGCGGTGCGACTCGCCGTGGTCGGGGTCGTAGCCGAGGTCTCCCCCGCTGTGGTCGGTCCCCGCCCCTGTGTCGAGGGTGGTCGGGGCCTGGTCCGTGCCGACCACGGCAGTCGGGAGTGTCTGTGTCGCGTGTCGGCAGTCCGGCCTGCGCCCGGACATCATGGCGTTGAGGCCCGGGTGTCAACCGTGCCGCCCGAGTGGGAGGTTGAGGGGGCAGAGGCGCCGTATGACGGACATGCCATGCAAGATGAACTCGTAGCGGCTCCCGTGTCCGTCCTGAAGGTTCGCCGGCGTTCGAGGATCTGGGCCTCGACCGCCAGGTGCAGTGCGCTGACACGGTCTCAGCCACCGTGACATGGTGGAATGATCGGCTCAGCAGGCGAAGGGGGCTTCCGTGGAAGCACAGATGTGGGACGCGCTGGTCGGCGTGATGAAGGACGCTTACACCGCCGGGGTGGGTGAGGGCACGGTCCCGCGCCCGCTCATCATGCCGCTGGTGCGCGGCGAACTGGTCGGGATGATCTGGGCCCGCCCGACCAAGTCCGGCCACGACGCGCTCACCGGGATCGCGGAACTCGCGAACATCGCCGCAGCGGCCGGTGCGGACGAGGTCGTCCTGGCCTGGGAGACCCACGACGTCGCCACCGCCTGCGAGTTGCCCGTCATCGGCCCGGCGCCGTGTCTGAACATGGTGCTCGCCACGCACGACGGCCATGTCCTGCACCGGTTCCCCTACACCGAGCAACTCCAGGCGCGCAGTCCTGAGGACTGGGCATCGGCAGCCCCCGACTGGGGCCCGGTCCCCGCGCCACAGCCCGGCGGTGAACTGGTGCCACCGATCCGCGCTGCGGTGGACTTCTCCTTCACCCCGCTCGAGCTGGACCATCCCTCCCCGTTCGGCGTCACCGTCGTGCTGATGGAAGAGGACGGATACCGGGTACGCCTGACCGAAGCGTTCGCCTTCTGACCCGGTATGACATCCCGAGACATACAAGGCCCTCGCTCACCTCATCAGCCTGGAAGCAGTGGCGAGCCGACCTCGGGCGTCGCGGATGTTCGTGCTCGCGGGCGGAATCAACGTTCAGTAGGTGTCGAAGGCGCCGCTGCCTCGGCGACCGACGATTCTCGATGGGCTGCGCCGGTCGGACGCACTGGCCATGTCCTCCTCCTCCGGCGCACTGTTCCGTCCGCGCCACTCGCGCAGGGGTCGCCGCTCACCCCGTGAGAGGTTGCTGCATCAGTTGATGAGCGGGTCGCACCGCCCGTAGGTGGCGAGTCCCCCGAGCCCACGTCATCATCACCGGCATCCGGTGGGACATGCCCCCACACGGTGGGCTGTCCACGGTCTGCGGGCCCCTTCCCCGCCGGCGTCTGCGAGCCGGCCGCCGAGGAGTTCACCTCCACGTGCCCGCCGACCTGCCGAAAGCCCGGTACATGGCACCCCGGCAGGCATGTTGCATCGTCGCCGCACTCAGGCCGGGTAAGGGGCAGCCTCGCGTGCCGACTTGAGCGCACCCGCCCACCAGGCCAGCTGGTTCAGCAGTGACTTGGCGTACCCGGGGGCCTCGGGGTCGAGCGGACGGCCGTCCTGCCACGCCGTGAAGTAGTTGGGAAAGGCGAGACCGTCGCGGATCGTGACCGCATGCAGTTCGGTCAGCACGTTCTCCAGGTGCAGGACAGCGTGGCGGCCGCCCGCCGCGCCCCCGTAGCTGACGAAGGCGGCAGGCTTGGCCGTCCACTGGGTGAAGTGCCAGTCGATGGCCGCTTTCAAGGAGGCGGGGTAGCTGTGGTTGTACTCGGGTGTGATCACGACGAACGCGTCCGCGCTTTCCAGCGCGGCGGTCAGGTGCCGCATCCCGGCCGGGCGAGGGTAGTCGTCGCCGGCGTACTTCGGCGATGCCGCGGGCAGGGACAGCGGGATCTCGACGTCGGCCAGATCAACGACATCGACGTCGAAACCGCCGTGCGAGTCGGCTTGTTCAGCCAGCCAGGACGCCACCACCGGACCGAACCGCCCTTCCCGGACGCTCGCCACGATGACCACCAGCTTGAGTGTGTTGTTCTCCATGTCCACCACCATCTGGCCGCCCCTCGGCCACAGCCAGGCCGAGCTCAGGCTGGCCCCAGCAGGGCCCCCTTGAGCTCCCCGCGACCGGTCCGGCCGGCCCTATCCTCAGGACATGGGTACGCCGCTGGGGGACTTCATCCGGAGCAAGCGCGACAGTGTCCAGCCGGAGACACTCGGCCTGCCGGACCGGGGCCGCCGCCGTTCACCGGGGCTACGCCGCACGGATCTCGCGGTGCGCGCCGGCATCAGTGTCGAATACCTCACCCGGATCGAGCAGGGCCGTGACCGCAATCCCTCGGTGGCGGTGGTGAACGCTCTCGCCGACGCCCTCAGCCTCTCCCCCACCGAGCGCACCCACCTGCGCTACCTGACGAAGATCACCGGCGGGGAATGCACCGCGCACACCCGGCCGTCACCCCCGCCCCGGCAAGTGCGAGACGCCGTTCAGCGGACACTCCACCTCCTCGAACCAGGCATTGCCGTGCTGACCAACCGGCTGGGTGACATCCTCGCCCACACCTCCGCGTACCAGTCGGTGACGAACGGCAGCGGACTGCTCGACACAGAAACCCCGAACCTCACCCGCTACGTCTTCGCCGACCCCCGCGCCCGTACCTTCTTCGCCGACTGGGACGACGTCGCCGACGAGCAGGCATTCGACCTGTGGCTCGCCCCCTCCGTGGAGGACTCCGAGTGGTTCACCACAGAACTCGCACGCCTTGCCGGGCCCGACCTGACCCGGCGCCTGAACCGGCACGTCGTTCCGCAACGCGGAGTCCTCCGACTCAGCCATCCAGCCGGACACGGACTCCGGCTGATCCGGGAGACACTTGAACTCCCCACTGATGCACAGCAGTTGACTGTCTTTTTCCCCGCGGACGGCGAGACCGCCGAGGCTGTCGAGCAACTCCGCAGCAGGTGCCGGCACAGCACGCTGCGGGCCATCTCCTGACGTGTGCCGGGCAAGCTGCTCGCACCGCACGCGCTGTCACTCTGGGAAAACGCTGGTTGACGCTGTGGGCGGGGTGGACGCCCTTCTGCACTCTCCCGCATCTTCCACGGCAAAGGGGCCGACAACTGGGGCCGTACGGCCATCAAGACCCGCACCAGAAAGAACGTCGCCCGGGCGGTGCTGACTCCCGCAGCCCGCAGCCACATCTGCGACGAAGCCCGCCCGCTGCCGACGCCGTATGCCCACCCACTGCCGCACGAGCAGCACAGCACCGTCGACGGCACCGGCCTCACCCGTGGAGAGCGCATGAGTCGGCGGATCGCACCGAGGACGAGGCAGGATTTTGGGACCGCTCGCGGACACGGTCACGGTCGCGCCCGGTCGACGAAAACGTCAGCTGACCCCGAGACCGACCGCCAGTGTCAGCTCAAGGACCCGGTGCGGCGACCCGAGATCCGGAAACAGCTCCCGCAGCTGCGACATCCGGTACCGGACGGTCTGGGGATGGACGAACAACGCCGCCGCCACCTCGTCCCGTCTGCCCTGGTGCAGCAGCCACGCCCGCAGCGTCTCCTCCAGCCGCCTCGCGGTCGCGGCAGGCAAGGTGCGCAACGGTGCGAGGGCCCGGGCGCGCAGGTCCGCGAACGCGTCCACGTCGGCGCTCAGCACCAGTTCGGGCAGGTGGTCCTCGGTGTCGCGAATATCGGAGGAGAGGGAGCGCGCGCGTACGGCTCGTGCGTACGAGGCGTACGCACGTGTCCATGGCCGGGCCGGGCCGACCACGGCGGTGCGGTCGGTCAGCTGCCTCAAGAGATGTGGTCGGTCGGCATCGGGGACGAGGAGGACGCCGGAGGCGTCCGGCAGATCGTCGAGGACGAGGGTGCTCGGGTCGAGCGTGCGGTAGGCGGGCCGGGCCTGGTCGGCGGGCAGCAGGACCGCGGTCAGTGAAACCGGAGGCTGCCACCCCGCCCGTTGAGCGGAGGCCAGCAGCACGTCCGGGCTCGCCTCGGTGAGGAGGGCGCGGGCCAGTTGTTCCAGGTGGCGCTCATGAGCACGGCCCCGGGCGGCCAGTTCGTCGGCGTGGCCCGCGGCGCTCGCGGCGGAGAGCTCGTCGATGTAGGCGAAGGTCAGCTCGGCGAACTTGGCGACCTCGGCGGCGGGCAGACCTGCGGGTACGGCACCTGCGGCCAGGCATCGCCAGGCCACGCGGGCACCGACCCGGTAGGCGCTGAGCAAGGCGTCCATCGAACGGCCGTCGCGCACCTCGCCACGGCCCAGCTCGTAAGCGGCGTCACCGGCGTCGGCGCCCGTGGCGTTCCCGCTCGCGAGGTCCAGGTAGTGTCCCAGCGCGGTGCGGACGGCTCGGCGGATGGTGGCGCCCATGCGGCCCGAGAGGGCGTGGGCGTAGGGAGGGACCTCGTCGATGATCGCCTGGACGATCTCGTCGGCGGTGGTCCTCAGAGCGGCCCGAAGTACGGTGACCGTCGTCTCATCCAGGGCCAGTTCGGTGGCCTTGCGGATTGCATGGCTCATGTTTTGTTCCCTGCGAACAATTCAGTCGACCAGATTTACGTCCTACGGACAGGACTTTACGCCCTGGGGCGCATCAAGCTGGAGTCATGACGAGTACAGCCCTCCGCAGCAGGGCGTGGAAACTGCTGGAGATGGTCACGACGCCGCTGCTGCCGTCGGACTACCTCGACCTGGTCAGCCCGCTGCGTGCGGGCGCCGACCTGCGTGGGCGCATCGAGGCCGTGCACCCCGAGACGGGTGACGCCGCGACCATCGTGATCAGGCCGGGACGGGGCTGGCGCGGCCACAGAGCCGGTCAGTACGTGCGGATCGGGGTCGATGTCGACGGGGTGCGCCTGTGGCGTGCCTACTCGGTCACCTCTCCGACGGACCGCCAGGACGGCCGCGTCACGATCACCGTGAAGGCGATCCCGGACGGCAAGGTCAGCAACCACCTGGTCCGCAGGGCGAAGCCGGGCACGCTGATCCAGCTCGACCAGGCGACCGGTGAGTTCGTGCTGCCGGAGGCCAAGCCCGCCAAGGTGCTCTACCTGACGGCCGGCAGCGGCATCACGCCGGTGATGGGCATGCTGCGCGACACCGAGTTCGACGACGTGGTCATGGTCCACTCCGCGCCACGGCCGCAGGACGTGATCTTCCGCAACGATCTCCACACCCTGGTCGCGGACAAGAAGCTGCGTCTCACCGAGCTGCACACCGACACGGACGGCACGCTCGACATCGCCCGTCTCGGCGAACTCGTGCCCGACTGGGCCGAGCGCGAGACCTGGGCCTGCGGGCCCTCGGGCCTGCTCGACGCCGCCGAAAAGCACTGGAGCGAGCACGGCGTCCCGGAGCGCCTGCACACCGAACGCTTCCGTCCCAGCGTCGTCGTCGCCGGCGACGGTGGCGAGGTCACGTTCAGCACCACCGGCAAGACCGTCGACGCGGACGGCGCCACGCCGCTGCTGGACGTCGGCGAGGAAGCCGGCGTGCTCATGCCGTCCGGGTGCCGCATGGGCATCTGCTTCGGCTGCGTCACACCGCTCAAGGCGGGCGCCGTCCGTGACCTGCGCACCGGTGAGATCACCGAGGCCGAGCCGGGCGTCCTCATCCAGACCTGCGTGTCCGCCGCGGCGGGCCCCTGCGACATCGAACGGTAGGAGCACCTTGACCGCCATCGACCCCACCGCCCATCTGACCGCGGAGCAGATCGAGGAGCTCGGCCGCGAGCTGGACGCGATCCGCGACGAGGTGATCGCCGGCCGCGGTGAGAAGGACGCCGCCTACATCCGCAAGGTCATCTCGGCGCAGCGCAAGCTCGAGCTGGCCAGCAGGGGCGTGCTGCTGTTCTCGCTCTTCCCGCCCGCATGGCTGATCGGCACCGCCGGTCTGTCCGTGGCGAAGATCATGGACAACATGGAGATCGGCCACAACATCCTGCACGGCCAGTGGGACTGGATGCGGGACCCGAAGATCCACTCCACCACCTGGGACTGGGACCACGTCTCGCCGGCCGACCAGTGGAAGCACTCGCACAACGAGCTGCACCACACGTACACCAACGTGATCGGCAAGGACAACGACCTCGGCTACGGCATCATGCGCGTTGACGAGGACCAGAAGTGGCACCCGTTCCACCTCGGCCAGCCGCTGTGGAACTTCATCAACGCCTGTTTCTTCGAGTACGGCATCGCCGCGTACGACCTGGAGCTCGGCAAGAACCTGAACAAGCGCCGCCGCAAGAACCCGGAGTTCCGCGCGCAGGCCAGGGCCGTGGGCCGCAAGATCCGCAAGCAGGTGCTCAAGGACTACGTGATCCACCCGCTGCTGTCGGGCCCGTCGTTCCTCACCACGCTCGCCGCCACGTTCACCGCGAACCTGGTCCGCAACGTCTGGACCCACTCGGTGATCATGTGCGGGCACTTCCCCGAGGGCGTGCAGGTCTTCGAGCGCCGGTCGATCAAGGGCGAGACGCGCGGCCAGTGGTACCTGCGCCAGATGATGGGCTCGGCGAACATCAGCGGCAGCAAGGCCATGCACTTCATGACCGGCAATCTGTCGCACCAGATCGAGCACCACCTGTTCCCGGACCTGCCGAGCAACCGGTACGCCGAGGTCGCGGTGAAGGTGCGCGCACTGTTCGAGAAGTACGAGCTGGAGTACGTCACCGGGCCGCTGCCCAAGCAGGTGTTCTCCGCATGGCACAAGGTCTTCCGGCTCTCCCTGCCGAACAAGAAGCCCAAGGTCAGCACGCCTGAGCGCGAACGGGAACTCGTCGCGGCCTGATTCCCGACAGCGGTTCGGATCATTCGGCCGTACCGGGGGCACCGCCGGTGTCGGTGAGTTCCGTCGGAAGGGCCCGGGTCGCCCCCCCCCGCTGGTGAACGGGCCCTCCGACGGAGGTGCTCACACCCTCCATGGGCGCGTCCGGACACCGCGTGGACGACCCGACGAGGTATCGGCGACGGCCTGACGACGGTATGTGCCCGCCGCCAGGCCGAAGTCCCGCCTGAACGCCTTGGCGAAGGCGAACTCCGAGGTGTACCCGACCTGTTGGGCCACACCGGCGAGTGACCTGCCGTCCGCACGGAGGAGACGAGCGGCCGTGGTCATGCGCCAGTGGGCCAGGTAGGTGAGCGGGGGTCCGCTGACGGCTTCGGTGAAGCGGCTGGCGAACGTCGCCCGGGACACCCCCCCCCTCGGCAGCCGAAGAGGCCGGGTCCGGGCAGTTGCCCTGATCCTCCAGCCAGGCTCGCAGGATCAGGACCAGCACGGCGTCACCAGCGATGGGCTCACCGCGCCGGAACCGGGCGGCCCGGCGTCGATCTCCTCGCGGAGCAGCGTGATCGCCGTCTGCGGGGTGCGGTGCCTGCCTGGGCTCGGCGTTCGCGCATGGATGAGGCCGGGATGCCGCTGTGTACGGCCTCGGGCCCGCGCCGTCGGCCCAACCGCCCTGGTCGCGCCGGCCGGTAACGGCACTGGCCCGGAGGAAGGAGCGCGTGCGCAGGCGCTGTTCCAGAGTGATCTGTGACACCGCTGTGACCGGAGGTGTGGGCTCCACCACAGCCCATGAAGGCGTCCCCCTGGTGGGGTGGGCGGATGCCGACCGTCTCCCGCACAGCCCCCGCCGTTCTCGCCGCTGGACTGCTGCTCACCGCCTGCGGTTCCCAGAGCGTCTCGCCGGGCGGGGGTACCGATGGCGGCGGCTCGGTCCTGGCCGAGACACTGTGCCCGTCGGACTTCTCCCGGTACGGCAGCCCGCCGTCCTCAGAACCTTCCGTTCGCCCCTCCGGCACACCGACGGCACTGCCCCTGCCCTCCGTCGGAGGTACCGCCGCGGACGAGGACGCCGTCAAGATCACCACGTTGTACGCCTGGGGCCGGCGGAGCGGCTGCGCGGGAGTCGCCTACAGCGCGGACTTCGAGCTGACCAACCAGCAGACGGAGAGCGCCACGTACACGCTGACCTTCGGGTTCCTCTCAGCGACCGGAGGCTCGGTTGACAACGTGAAACGGACCGTCGAGGCAGTCGGACCCGGGCGGACCGTCAAGGGCACCGTCGTCATGGGAGAGCCGGTCGGGAACGCACCCGAGGTGACGGGAGTGGAGGTGATCAAGATTCGTAGTGTCCCGGAAGCCGAGGCGTCGTCCGCCTCGGGGACCTGCCCGAAGTCGGGCATGCGTCTCTACGCCGACGAGGGCGACGCGGCCATGGGGCTGCGCGTCGTCGGCTTGCACCTGGTCAACTGCGGTGCTCGGCCTGTTCGGCTCAACGGCTACCCGAAGCTCACGATCCAGGACGAGGACCATCACACCGTGGACGGCATACGGATCCTGCAAGGGACCGGCCAGATCAGTACCGGCATCGGTGGGGACAGCGGACCGCAACCGGTGGTCCTGCGTCCGGGTGAGGCCGCGGTGTCCGAACTGGCCTGGCGGAACACCACCCAGGCGGGCGAACCGGTGAACGCGCCGTACGCCCGCGTATGGGCCACACCCGCAGCCGACCCCGTGATGGTGGTGCCGGAACTCGACCTGGGGACGACCGGAAAGCTCGGCGTCGGTCCGTGGCGGAAGGACGCGACGTACCGCGAGCCCGCCCCCGCCACCACTGCCGCCCCGCGACCGTGATCGCGCTGCTCATCCTGATCGCGTGCGCACTCGCCGTGTACCTGCTCGCGCACCCGCGTACGCCATCCGGGATCAAGGTCGTCCTTCTCACGGCACCACCGGTGGCCGGAGTCGTCTGGCTTCTGGAAGAGGTGTTCGAGCGGACGTTCACCGCCGTGGCCGTGACCGCGGTCTTCGTGATCGTGCTCATCGCGCTGATCGGGCTCCTCGCCCACCCTCGCCTGCCGATCTGGACGAAGATGATCGTGTTCGGCACGGTTCCGGTGGCGGCGCTGGCCTGGCTGCTGGTGGTCACGGCGGACGACACCATCAAGGATCCCGGCGAGGACCCGTGCTCCATGTACTACGGAGGCGTCGGCGTCTCGAAAGCGTTCCCTCCACAGGCGTACTGCCGCTATGAGGACGGCAGCACCCACGACCTCGCGACCGGCACCCAGTTCGTGTTCTGGGTCTGCTTCGCCACCAGCTTGGCGCTGCTGTCGACGGGCCTGTGGCACGCCGTACGGAACCCGGGAACGCTCATGCGGCAGTTCCGAGCCGGGGTGAGTCCGCCCGCCCGATGAGGTCGCGCCGGCCGGAGCCCAGTGGTCGAACGCCCCGAGCCGAAACGACTATTGCCCGTGAGGCACCGCCCTACGGCGCTACCCTGCTGTGTCGTGCAGGAGACACGCCTCGATACTGCTCGGATCCGGTCGGCTCGCCAGGTGATCGACCCGATCTTTCTCGACTCTCCGCTGTACCGCTGCGAGGCGCTGGAGCCCGACCTCGGGTGCAGGGTGAGCATCAAACTCGAGACGGCGAACCCGGTCCGCAGCTTCAAGGCCCGCGGCACCGAGGTCGTCGCGAGCCTGCTCGCCGGCAACGGCTCGCGAGCCGCGGTGTGCGCCAGCGCGGGCAACCTTGGCCAAGCCCTCGCCTGGTCCGGTCGCGGCCGCGGGATCGACGTGACCGTCGTGGCATCGCGCTTCGCGACTGCGGCCAAGCTTGACCGCATCCGTGCGCTGGGTGCCAGGCTGGAACTGGTGGACGGCGACCACGAGACGGCTCGAGAGCGGGCTGCGGCCATCGCGCGGTACGACGGCATCCGGCTGGTCGAGGACAGCCTGGACATCGAGACCTGCGAGGGCGCGGCGACCATCGGCCTGGAGCTCATGGACACCGAGCCGTCGTTCGACGCAGTTCTGATCGCTCTCGGCGGCGGGGCGCTGGCCACCGGTGTTGGTCATGTGGTGAAGGCCATGGCACCCGAAACCCAGGTGATCTGCGTCCAGCCGCTGGGCGCACCGGCGATGACACGCTCATGGCGCGAGCGGCGCGTCGTCACCACCGACTCGACCGACACCATCGCCGACGGTGTTGCCGGGCGGTACCCCATCCCGGCGGTCCTGGACGACCTCCTCCTGGTCGCTGACGACGCTGTCCTGGTTCAGGAGGCATCGATCATCGCCGGTATGCGGATGCTTCTCGAACACGCCGGCCTGGTCGTCGAACCATCGGCCGCACTCGGCATCGCGGCGATCCTCGAAGACCGTGACCGCTTCGCCGGCCGACACGTGGTCACCATCGTGTGCGGCAGCAACGTCGACATGGACACCTATCGCCGCTGGGTCGGTACGGCTCCCACCCACAGGTCCTGACAATCGCTCACTCCTCTCCGGTCTCTCCGGTCTCTCCGGGATCGAGTGACGCCGGGCTGGTCACGGCTGTGCGATGGTGAGCGGCAGATCTCGGTGGAAGACGGCCATGGTCCGGCCAGGGCCGTTGTAGTCGTCGACGATCTTCATGTCGAAGCCGAGGCTGCGGTGGAAGTCGATCGAGCCGGTGTTCTCGACCGACGTGATCGCCTTCAGCCGCCGTGCACCATGACGTTCCGCCGCCTCGGCAAATGCCGCGTACAGACGACGCCCGAGACCAATGCCACGAGCGTCGTCCCGTGTGGCGATCAGGTGCACGTACCCGGTTCCGTCTGGGGTGACGAACCCGAAGACGTACCCACGGATTCCGTCCTCGGCCCGGGCAATCAAGCAAGTGGAACCGAACTCCTGCACCAGTGCGAGAAGGTGCAGTGACCGAAGATCGCGTTCCCCCCAGTAACGGGAGTGATCAGTCACAACCTGGTGGAAGTCGGCCACCCCAGCCGGTGCGATGTGTATGTCCATGACGGCGATCATGGCAGGCACCTCGGACGTACCAGGCGAAGGTCCGCAGGAATTGGGCGAGTTGCGGCGACCGCTCGCTCTTCTGCTCAGGAACTCCAGACCCGGCTACGTCAGTTTTCGGTTCCACGGAGAGGAACAGTGTCGATGCGGGACATGCCTGAGGCTGGACTCCAGCGCGACAAGAGGCGTTCGTTCAGTCCGCGGAGGCGTTCGGCTGCCAGACCGTCGGAGACGGTGTCCCGGCACGTCGACTGCCGCCGCCTGCACCGCCGCTATGAGCGCGAGGCCGAGCAGTTCCTCGCCTTCGTCGGCATGGCCGCATCCCTCATTGGTTGCCGTCGCCTTGCGCGGTGACGTCACTACGAGGTGGTGGAGTGGTTCCGGTCCCGGCTGTGCCGCGTCGCAGCAGGGTGATGACCCGACGCAGCCGTCCCCCGCGCGGCTCGTCGTTCCTCTCGATCAAGATCCGCCGCGCTGTCTGCAGCGGGTCACGCGTGGGCTGACCTGCGTGGTGGCGGCGCCAGTAGCGGGCCACCCTCCGCTCCAGATCGCCCAGGTCCACGCTGCCCGTCCTGGCCAGCACGACCGATCCGTCCGGGCCTTCGGGAGAAGTCAGCGCCCACACGCCACCGTCCGGTGAGTACGCCGCCGTGTACTCACCCTCATCGACGTCAATCGCCTCAATCCAGTTCGTAGCGTGGACGAAGGATTCGAAGACCAGCAGGTCCTCGTCGCGATCAAAAACAAGCACGGTGTCGGGAGAAGGTTCCATACGGATCACTGTGGCAGCCCCGTTCGTCATGCCGCGACCAAAATTGACGACGCCCAAGAAGGGCGGGGCGCCGGAGGTGCGGTTCACCGGTGAGGATGGACGCGAGTGCTTGTTCCGGTTCGAGGAGTTGCCGCGCCGGCGAGTGCGGGGGCGTAGGCCTTCGGATGAAGACATCTGTGATCCAGCCGTACCCGAACCCGTCGCGCGCCGCGTCTGCCACCATCGAGTCCCGGGCCAACTGCTCGCGCCGGCCCGACAGATGGCCTGTCATCCACTTCTGTCGCACCATGTGGGAGTTACGCCTCCTCCGGGTCGGCCAGAAGGGAGATCACGGAACAGCTGCGCGCCATAGTGTCCGTAGCGAACCAGGCGGCCTGCACATGCGTCGGCCCCGGCATCTCAAAACCGTGGTCAACAGGCGACGTTGCAGGGAAAATGGACGTCATGACGTACGAAGGCTCCTCGATCGACCCGGCCAAGCCCAGCATTGCCCGCGTCTACGACTACCTGCTCGGCGGCAAGGACAACTACGCCGTGGACCGAGAGATCGGTGACGTGTTCAAACGGGACCTGCCCGGCTCGGTGGCCATCGCCTACGCCAACCGCGCAGCCCTGACCCGCGCGGTCGGGGAGATCGTGAAGACCACCGGTATCCGGCAGTTCATCGACCTGGGCAGCGGCCTGCCGACCGCCGACAACGTCCATCAGGTCGCCCAACGGCACGCCCCCGAGTCCAGGGTCGTATACGTGGACACCGATCCCCAAGTCCTGGTCCACGGAAGGGCGTTGCTGGAGAAGGACGACCGCACCCGGGTCGTCGGCGTCGATGTCCGCAACCCCGAAGCCATCCGCACCCATCCCGACGTTCTCGACATGATCGACTTCACTCGACCCGTCGCCGTCATTTTCAGCGCCATCCTCCACCACGTCAACGACGACGAGGACCCGGCCGGCATCGTCCGCTACTGGCGCGACTCGGTGCCCTCCGGAAGCCACTTCTTCATCAGCCACTTCCGCTCGGGCAACAACCCGGAGACACAGGAGGCGGAGAAGGTCCTCCAGCAGACGTTCGGTCGCGGCCGATGGCGTACGGACGCGGAACTCGCCTCCCTCCTCGACGGCTTGGAGATCCTCGACCCCGGCATCGTCCCCGCTCCCCTGTGGCGCCCTGACCAGAGCGCCACCCCCTGGAGCAGCAGTGGACAACTGCAACTCACGGTCTGGGAACACCTCATCGCCGCCACCCTCGCCCGCAAACCCTGACCGTCGACAGGGAAACGGCGTCTCGATCGCCCGCACCGGATGAGATCGGCTGTGAGCTGTCCGAGGGGGCCTGGGATTCCGGTTGGGGTCGACGACTTCTCACCGGTTCGTCAACGCCGTAGCAGCAGTCGACCACTCACCCGGGATCCAGCCTGTGGGCGAGGTCGTGAGCGGAATCGCTGGTGAGGTCCCCGAGGTAGGACCTGGCGATTTCGACTCGACCACCGGTGATCGAGCCTCTCACGTAGGGCGTGCCCCACAACTTGTTGTCGATGACGATGGCGAATTCATTGCGCGGGAGCGGGGCCGACGCGATGGAGCCGGTAAGGGCTGCGAAACGTGTCCGGTCCGTGGGGCTGAGGGTCATCTCGACCAGCCACGCGCCGCCGTCGGCGGGGTCTTGCTTGGCTTTCGCGGAGGTGACACGGACGTCGGTCATGCCCTTGGCCCGGTCGACTTGGACGCACACCGCCGGCACGTACACGGTCGCGTTCATGGTGTAGCCGTCGTCGGCATCGGTGCATGCCTGCTCCTTGGCCGAGGTGACCGGCAGGAGAGAGACCAGGGTCGCCTTCCCGGTGTCACCCCTGGCGGCGGGCCGAACCACGTGCGCGCTCGAGGTCGCGCCGTCCGCGACGGCCATCCAGGCGGTGGCGACCACGGCCGCGGTGACGACACCGACCCCCACGCGGGCCAGCCGCTGCCGCCGCCGGGCGACCCGCAACGCGCCGTCGGCCAGGCCGACCAGATGGGCACCGGCGTCATCGCCGCTGTCCAGGACATGGGCGTGCAAGGCATCGTGCAGCGGCTGTTCGATCGAGTCGTTCACGCGATGACGCCCCTTCCGGAGGCAGTGGAGGAAGAGGTCGTCGGCCCTGCCTCGGCCAGAGTGGCACGCAGAGAGACGAGGGCCTTGTGGGTCTGGCTGCGCACCGTCCCCTGGGCGACGCCCAGAATCGTGGCGATCTCGTTGTCCGGCCGGTCCTCGAAGTAACGCAGCACGATCACCGCACGCTGACGCTTGGGCAGCCGCCGTAGCGCGGCCATGATGTCCTGCCGCTGGACTACGCCCTCAGCCCAGTCGGCGCCCTGCCCGGCTGGCTGGTCCGGCAGCATGTCCGTGACCGTCTCCCGTCCCCAGCTGAGGAGTCGGAAGCGGTCCACCTGGGCGTGGTAGAGCGCCCGGCGCACATAGATCTCCGGCTGCTCCCGGTCACGCAGCTTCGACCAACGCCGAGCGGTGGAGGCAAGCGCGGTCTGGAGCAGGTCCCGGCCCTGCTCCCAGTCCCCGGTCAGCAGGTATGCCGTGTGCAGCAGCGATCTCGACCGCGCCGCCACGAACTCGCGGAACTGGCGTTCCTCGTCGGCGTTCAATATGCCCTCCCTCGTTCCCCTGTAGAGACGGGTGCAGCAGGAGGTTCGACTGCCCTGCCGATCAGACTTTTTCGCTCACGACGCCGCCAGGCTGGTACGACCCCCGTTCGTGGACGTCGCAATGATGCCCGCCGATGGCCGCGAACGCCGACGGAGGGTCCTGCGGTTTCGGCTTCTCCACAAGACCGGTGACGCGGAGAAGGCCGTCCCTGAAGTTTCCCTCCGTCACTGGCAGTCTCGCCCTGGCTGACCAGCAGTCGGGATCGGCCGGGACGGGCAACCGCGGGCAGGCGCGTGCAGTGCTCGCCGGGGCACAGACCTCAGCCGCGGGTCGAGCGTCCTCACCGCGCGGCGAGAGTGGTGCCCGTCTCCTCGGCCAGCGTCTGCAGGAGCCGGCCCTGGAACGCCTCATCGTGTACGGCGGGGTGCGGCTGCTGCCGTTGCTGGTGGTACCAGTAGCCGCCGGTGGCCAGAGCCCGGGGATCATCGCCGACGGCCAGCCACTGCTGGGTCCGGTGACCGAGCTCGAGGTCGTCCGGTGCGTCGGGCCCGCCCATCTTGGTGGGTACCCAGCCCGGATCCACGGCATTGCTCAGCACGTCGGGACACAGGCGGGCCGTCGCGGTGGCGAGGGTGGTGACGAACAGTTTGCTGTCCGCGTACGATCCGGGGCGCTCTCCTCGCCAGTCGGTGCCGTCCAGCGAGGGGCGGCCGTCGAAGTGCGAACCGCTGCTCAGGTAGATCAGGCGGCGGGGCCGGTGCAGCAGAGCCGTGAGGAGGTACGGGGCGATGACGTTGACCGGCATGACGGCCGCTCCGCTCCAGACTCCCGCGTTGTGGATGACCGCGTCGAAGGGCTCGGTGTCGTTCAGCTCCGCGGCGATGCGCTCGACGGCATCGCGGTCGGTGAAGTCGGCTACGACGACGCCGGCACCGTGAGCGACGAGTGGATCGAGGGCGGTGACACGCTCAGGGGTGCGGGCGTGCGCCACGACATCATGGCCGGCGGACAACAGCGCGGCGGCCGCGGCGTATCCGAGGCCGTCCGCGGAACCCGTGATCAGGATCCGGCTCATGATCGCGCTGCTTGCTGCACGGAGGGCTCCTTGCGCTGGTGCTCCGGACGGCGGGGGTGAAGGGCTGTCAGTTCGGTGCGGACTGCTGCGTGGGCGGGTGAGCGGCCCAGGAGGCGAGCCAGCGCAGGCCGTCTTCGGAGGGTGAGCCGGGTTCGCCGGTGCAGATGGTCAAGGAGTGCGCCTCTCGGGCGGACACGGGCAGGTCCTCGTCGGGTACCGCCGCAGGTTCAGGTCGATTCACGGACGACGAGGTGGCAGGGAACGGTGTGCAGGCCGGGTTCCGGCTCCGAGCCGATGGCGTCCAGCAGGCGCAGGGCGGCCTGTCGGCCGATCTCGGCGAGGTCCGTGTCGATCGTGGTGAGGGGTGGGCGGCAGGCCAGGGCCATGATGTCCCAGTTGTCGTAGCCCACGATCGCGACCTGTCCGGGGACGTCCAGCGCCTTCTCGCGCAGGGTGTCGGCGACCCCCCTCGCGATCTGGTCGTTGCCGCAGAAGAAGGCATCCGTGTCCGGCGCGGTGCGCAGGACCGCTTCGGCGGCGCGGCGCCCCCATGCCTCGCTCCACTCGCCGAAGTGGACCCGGCCGGTGGCGAGTTCGAGCGAGGAGCGTTCGAGCAGCTCGACGGTGTGGCGGGCGCGGTCGCGGGCGGCGGCGTGGTGGGCCGGGCCGGTGACGTGCGCGATCCGGGTGCGGCCGGTCGCCAGCAGATGCTCGATGGCCAGCTGTGCTCCGCTGCGGTCGTCGGAGACCACGGAGATGTCGTCCGGGTCCGTGGACGGTGACAGCGCGTAGACCGTCGGGATCGGCTCTATCCCCTTCAGGGGCGGCCGTGGGTCGGTGCGCCGGCCGGTGACGATGATGCCGTCCACGCGTCGGTCCATGAGGTTGCTCAGATGGTGCTGCTCGCGGATGGCGTCTCCGCGGGTGTCGCACAGCAGGACGGAGATCTTCCCGGCGCCGAGCGCGTCCTCGGCGCCGAGGAGGACGGGAGTGCTGAAGCGGCCGATCCCGTCGGTCGTCATCAGCCCGACGGTCCAGCTGCGGCCGGTGTGCAGGCTCTGCGCATGCTGGTTGGGGCGGAAGTCGAGCGCCTCGACGGCGGCCAGCACCCGCTGCCGGGTCTCGGGCCGCATCCTGCCGCTGCCGTTCAGTGCTTTCGAGGCCGTCCCGACACTGACACCGGCCATCTTGGCGACGTCGGCGAGCTTTGCCCGCCCGGTGGGGAGAGAACCGGGAACAGCGGTCACGCGCAACCCTTTTCCTAGATGGTGTCGGCGCGTCCATCGTGACATTGTTCGCCGCGACTGACCAGTCCCGTTGCAGGCACCGAAAATACTTGGGCGTACCTCTTGACTCAGGCGCCTCACCTTTCTACGTTTCCGGACAGAAAAACGTTTGCTCAAGCGGGTCCAAGAGGCGGAGCACCGCCTCGCTCGATTCCGGGACGCCGCTACCCGTGCCTGCGGTGGACCCACGTTCCGCTTCCCCACCTACCTCTCCGGAGAGCCATGCACCGCCCACGTTCCGCCGTGCCCTCCTCCACGCTCTCGGCCCCGGCCGAGCAGCGGGGCACCCCCACAGGCCCGGTCCGCCAGGGCCCGGACGCCAAGGCCGCACTCGCTCCCGCCACCGCCGAGGTGCGTGGCGGTTTCTGGGAAACCCGCCGGACGGTGAACGCGCACACGTCCATCCCACAGGGCCCCGGCCTGCTGGAATCGGCGGGAAATCTGCAGAATCTCCGGATCGCGGCGGGCACGGCCGAGGGCGAGTTCCAGGGCGGGTACCCGTTCGTGGACTCGGACGTCTACAAGTGGCTGGAGGCCGCCTCCTGGCAACTCGCCCAGGGGACGCCCGAGAGCGACAGCGGGCTCGCGGCCGACGTGGAGCGCGTCGTCTCCCTCGTCGCCGGCGCACAGCAGCCCGACGGCTACCTCAACACCTGGTTCCACCTGCTCAAGGGCGGCGAGCGCTACAAGGATCTGCGCTGGGGTCACGAGCTGTACTGCGCCGGGCACCTGATCCAGGCCGCGGTGGCCCACCACCGGGCCACCGGGGGTAGCGAACTCCTCGACGTCGCGGTCAAGTTCGCCGACCAGATCGACTCGGTCTTCGGCCTGCCCGAGAGCGGCAGGCCCATCGACGGCATCGACGGCCACCCCGAGATCGAGACCGCTCTCGTGGAGCTGTACCGGGAGACCGGGGAGCGCCGCTACCTGGACCTCGCCGGCTACTTCGTCGACCGCTTCGGCCACGGCCTGCTGGGCGGTGAGGCGTACTGCCAGGACCGGGTGCCGCTGCGCGAGGCGATCGATGTCGAGGGCCACGCCGTGCGCCAGCTGTATCTGCTGGCCGCCGCGGCCGACCTGGCCACCGAGACCGGCGACGCCGAACTGCGGGCGGCCGCCGAGCGGTTG
Organism: Streptomyces sp. NPDC005374; assembly: GCF_042872225.1. Classification (NCBI taxonomy): domain Bacteria; kingdom Bacillati; phylum Actinomycetota; class Actinomycetes; order Kitasatosporales; family Streptomycetaceae; genus Streptomyces; species Streptomyces sp. NPDC005374. The sequence goes on from NZ_JBIAKA010000006.1 coordinate 321,044, forward strand.
TGGGCGGCGATGACCGCCACCAAGACCCACATCACCGGCGGGCTCGGCGCGCACCACGACGAGGAGGACTTCGGCGACCCGTACGAGCTGCCGAACGAGCGCGCGTACTGCGAGACCTGCGCCGCCATCGCCTCCGTCCAGTGGAGCTGGCGCATGGCCCTGCTCACCGGCGAGGCACGCTACTCCGACCTGATCGAGCGCACCCTCTACAACGGCTTCCTGGCCGGCGTCTCCCTGGACGGCGAGAGCTGGCTGTACGTCAACCCGCTCCAGGTGCGCGACGGCCACACCGACCCCGGCGGCGACCAGTCCGCCCGCCGCACCCGCTGGTTCCGCTGCGCCTGCTGCCCGCCCAACGTCATGCGGCTGCTGGCCTCCCTCGAGCACTACCTCGCCAGCGGCGACGCGGGCGGTCTGCAGATCCACCAGTACGCCACGGGCCGCTACACCGCCGGCGACATCACCGTCCGCTGCGAGACCGACTACCCCTGGCAGGGCTCGATCGGCGTGACCGTCGAGAAGGCCCCGTCCGACCGGCCCTGGACCCTGTCGCTGCGGGTCCCGCAGTGGTGCAGCGAGTACCGGGTGCGGTGCGGGGACACGGTGTACGACCAGAGCGACGCGCCCGTCACCGACGGCTGGCTGCGGCTGGAGCGCACCTGGGCGCCCGGCGACCGGATCGTCCTGGAGCTCGCCCTGGAGCCCCGCCTCACCGCGGCGGACCCGCGGGTGGACGCCGTCCGGGGCTGTGTCGCCATCGAGCGCGGACCGCTCGTGTACTGCCTGGAGCAGGCCGACCATCCCGGCGGCGGCCTGGACGACATCGTGCTCGACACCACTCGCCCGCTCACCGTGGAACACCGTCCCGACCTGCTCGGCGGCGTCACCACAGTCGTGGCCGCCGGGCATCGCCGGCACATTCCGGACGCGGGCTGGTGGCCGTACCGGACCGCCGACACCGCCGACATCCCGCCGGCCGGCGGGCCCGTCGAACTGACGGCGATCCCCTACTACGCGTGGGCCAACCGCCAGGACGGCAGCATGCGCGTCTGGCTGCCCACCTCCTGAACCCCCTGCACGTCCCCTGCATCCCCCTCTCCTGCCGCGCCCCATGAACCGCCCAAGACAATGAGGTCACCCGTGAGAAACACCCGCCGCACCCTGATCGCCGCGATAGCCGCCGTCGGCGCGCTCACCTCCGTAGCAGCCTGCGGCGGTGGTTCCGACTCCTCCGCCTCCGGGTCCGGCAGCACGGGCGGGACGTACGCCTTCTGGGACCCGTACCCGCAGTTCGACGCGTCCTCGGCGTGGGGCAAGCTCGTCTCCAAGTGCGGTACCGAGGCCGGGGTCAAGATCAAGCGCACCGGTATGGACACCACGGACCTGGGCAACAAGGCGCTGCTGGCCGCACAGCAGGGCAACGCCCCCGACGTGATGCTCGTGGACAACCCGGTGGTCTCCACGCTGGTGGAGGCGGGGATCGTCAACAAGACGAGCGACCTCGGCCTGGACACCAAGTCGATCCAGAAGAACATCCTCGGCGCGGGCGAGATCGACGGCTCCTCCTACGGTGTGCCCATCGGCGCCAACACGCTCGCCCTCTACTACAACAAGAAGGTCCTGTCCGCCGCGGGCGTCGACCCGGCCTCCATCAAGGACTGGGCCTCGCTGACGGCGGCGCTGAAGAAGGTCAAGGGCGCGGGCAAGAAGGGCATCACGTTCTCCGCGATCAACACGGAGGAGGGCAGCTTCCAGTTCCTGCCGTGGTTCTGGGGCTCCGGCGGTGACCTCACCGAGCTCGACTCGGCGAAGGGCGTCGCCGCGCTGACCCTGTGGAAGCAGTGGGTCGACGAGGGCTACGCGCCCAAGGACGTCCTGCAGAACACCCAGACCACCAGCTGGCAGGAGTTCGCCACCGGCGACTACGCGTTCGGTGAGAACGGCACCTGGCAGCTCGGCAACGCGGCGAAGGCCGGGTTCGAGTACGGCGTCATCAGCATCCCGGGACAGAACGGCGGATCGGCACCGGTACCGACGGGCGGCGAGTTCGTCACCGTCCCCGTGCAGAAGGACACCGCGCGCTACGACGTCAGCAAGAAGATCGTCACCTGTCTGACCAGCTCCGCCAACCTGCTGGCCACGGACACGACCCTGGCGTACGTGGCCCCCACGGCGGCGGTCCAGGCCGAGCAGGTCAAGGCGAACCCCGAGCTCAAGCCGTGGGTCGACGCGGTGGCCGCGGCGCGCGGCCGCACCAGTGGCGGACTGGGCACCAAGTACCCGACCATCTCCCAGCCGATGTGGACCGCCGTCCAGGCCGCCCTGTCCGGCAGCCAGAGCCCCCAGGCCGCTCTCGACGCCGCGCAGAAGGCCGCAGGCAAGGGCAACTGACCCCCGACGCGTTCGCGGCGCGCCCCGGGGCCACGCCCCGGGTGCCCGCACGGCATCCGCAACCGCCCGGACACCGCACCGCCCCGGGCAGGCCACCCGAGCCCAGGAGTTCGCATGACCACCGCCCGCGTCGACCGCCGCTCACAGCGGTCCCCGGCCAGGTCCGGGGCGACCGGCACCGACGACCGGACGAACGCCTCGGCGCTCCGGCGCCGCGAGCGCCGAAAGAGCCGGCTGACCGCACTGGCGTTCCTCGCCCCCCTGGCCGTCTACCTCGCCGCGTTCTACGTGTATCCCCTCTACCGCAACCTCGATCTGAGCCTGCGCAACTACACCGTCCGGTCGTTCGTGGCGGGCGACGCGCCGTTCTCCGGGCTGGACAACTTCCGGACCGTTCTGGACGATCCCACGTTCGGTCCGGCGCTGCGCCACACCATGGTCTTCACCTTCGCGTCGATCGCCTTCCAGTACGCCGCCGGACTCGCCCTGGCCGTCTTCTTCAACCGCCACTTCCGCCTCGCCGGCACCCTCAGGGCGCTGTTCCTGATCCCCTGGCTGCTGCCGCTCATCGTGTCGGCGTCGACCTGGTCGTGGATGTTCAACAGCGAGTCCGGCGTCCTCAACTACGCCCTCCACCTGGTGGGCGTGGCCCCGGTCGACTGGCTCACCTCGCCCGACTGGGCGCTGACGTCGGTCATCATCGCCAACATCTGGATCGGCATCCCCTTCAACCTGGTCATCCTCTACAGCGGACTGCAGAACATCCCCGGCGAGCTGTACGAGGCCGCCTCGCTGGACGGGGCGAGCGCCTGGCAGCAGTTCCGGCGGATCACCTTCCCGCTGCTGCGCCCGGTCTCGGCGATCACGCTGCTGCTCGGACTCGTCTACACGCTCAAGGTGTTCGACCTGATCTGGATCATGACCAAGGGCGGTCCCGGCGACGCCTCCTCCACCCTGGCGACCTGGTCCTACCAACTCGGGTTCGGCACCCTGCTGCCGAAGTTCGGGCCCGGGGCCGCCGTCGGCAACATCCTCATCCTCATCGCCCTCGCCTTCGGGCTGTTGTACATCCGCGTCCAGAGGAGGCAGGAAGCATGAAGTCCCGTACGGGAAAGCGCCGTTACACCGTCATCGGGCTCATCCTCACTGCCGTCATGCTGTTCCCGGTGTACTGGATGGTCAACGTCTCCCTCACCCCGCAGCAGGACATGCGCAAGAGCCCGCCCGACCTGCTGCCCCTGCATCCCACCTTCGAGGGCTACCGCGCCGTCCTGAACGACCAGATGCCCTACCTCGGCACCAGCCTGCTCATCGGCCTCGGGACGGTCGCCCTCACCCTCCTGCTCGCCGCCCCGGCCGGCTACTCGCTGGCGAAGCTCCGACCGCGCGGCGGCGGCGCCCTCGGCCTGTTCCTGCTGGTCGCCCAGATGATCCCCGGCATCGTCATGGCGATGGGCTTCTACGGCATCTTCCTCGACCTGGGCATCCTGAACTCCTGGTGGGGGCTGATCGTCGCCGACTCCACCATCGCCGTGCCGTTCGGCGTCATGATCTTCACGGCGTTCATGTCGGGCATCCCCGGCGAGCTGATCGCCGCCTCCCGCATCGACGGCGCCGGCACCTTCCGCACCTTCTGGTCCATCGTCCTGCCGGTCAGCCGCAACGCGCTCGTGACCGTCTCGCTCTTCACCTTCCTGTGGGCCTGGTCGGACTTCGTCTTCGCCAACACCCTCGACAGCGGCGGCGACTGGCGGCCGATCACCCTCGGCATCTACCACTACATCGGCAACAACAACCAGGAATGGAACGCGATCATGGCCACCGCCGTCGTCGCGTCCCTGCCCGCCGCGGTGCTGCTCGTCCTCGCCCAGCGCTATGTGGCCGCGGGCGTGACCGCGGGCGCCGTCAAGGACTGAACCACGATGTCCACCACCCCGGGCCCACCGCCCGGGCGGGGCCGAGCTCCGCCGTCACCTCGGCCGAAGACCCCACAGGACCGCCCCGCGTCACAAGGGTTCAGGTCCCCGCGCCCTCGTCCGGCCCGTTCCCGAGCCACCCCCGCACCTGCGCCACTGGCACGCCCCATCCCTCCCTCAGGAGAGCCGCCGATGTCACACCTGAGTTCCCGTCACCGCTACAGAGTCCGTCTCGGCCGCGCCACCGCCGCCGCTCTCGCCACCGGCCTGGCCGGCACCGCCGTCGTCATGACGGGCACGTCCGCCCAGGCCACCCCCACCTCGGCCACCACCCTGGTCGTCAACGCCGCGCAGACCCTGCGGTCCGTCACCCACGTCGGCACGGGCAGCCTCTACGGCCTCGCCGACGACGCCACCCCCTCCGACAGCCTGGTCAGCGCCCTGAAGCCGAACACCTTCGTGCAGATGGCCCCCGGCGGATCCCAACTGCCCAACGGCGAGCCGAAGCCGGCGGGTGACGCCCTGGTCGTGGCACCGAAGGCAGCTCGCGCCGGCGCCAAGGTGGTCGCACGGATGCCGGACTGGTACCCGGACTTCCCCTACAAGTGGGTCAGCATGAGCGACTGGCTGTCCGCCGTGGACCAGCAGATCGCCGCGGTGAAGGCCTCCGGCGTCACCAACATCTCCGCCTGGGCGATCTGGAACGAGCCCGACCTGAACTGGGACACCGCCAAAGCCGGCGCCTTCAACACCGCCTGGAACACCACCTACAAGGAGATCCGCTCCAAGGACACCACCACGCCCATCCAGGGCCCCAGCTACTCCAGCTGGAAGCAGAGCGACATGGACACCTTCCTCACCCAGGCGAAGGCCAACAACACGGTGCCGGACGTGATCGCCTGGCACGAGCTCCAGGGCAGCGCGAACATCGCCGCCGACGTCTCCGCCTACCGTGCCCTGGAGTCCAGCCTCGGCATCAGCCCCCGCCCGATCGACATCGAGGAGTACGGCACCCCTGCCGAGATGGGCAACTCCGGTGCGCTCATCGGCTATGCCGCCAAGTTCGAGCGGGCCGGTGTCCGCGACGCCGAGCTCGCCTTCTGGAACCACTACGGCACCCTCGGCGACACCCTGACCGACACCGGCGGCTCGCCCAACGGCTCGTACTGGACGTACAAGTGGTACGGCGACATGTCCGGGAACATGCTCACCACCACGCCTCCCGCCCAGACCGGCATCGACGGTCTCGCCTCCCGCAACGGCGCCGGGAACCAGATCAGCGTCATCGCCGGCGGCTGCAGCGGCTCCTGCGCCGTGACCGTCAACGGGCTGAGCTCACTGCCGGCCTTCGGCAGCACGGTCCACGTCAAGCTGGAGTACAGCCCCGACACCGGCCGCACCACCGCCTCCCCCGGCCCGATCACCGTCTCCGACACCGACTACGCGGTCTCCGGCGGATCCATCACCGTGCCGGTCACGATGAACGCCTCCGACGGCTACCACCTGGTCATCACCCCCAGCGGCACGAACACCTCGCTGGCCGGCCGCTACCAGATCACCAACAAGAACAGCGGCCTCGCCCTCGACACCCTGAACGCGGGTACCGCTCAGGGCACCTCGGTCGTCCAGGCCGCTTCCACCACCGGCACCGACCAGAACTGGACCCTGGTGGCCGCGGGCTCCGGCCTCTACAAGATCGTCAACCAGAAGAGCGGTCTGCCGCTCGGCATCAACAACATGAGCACCAGCAACGGCGGTACGGCTCTGATCTGGGGCGACAACGGCACCGCCGACCACCTCTGGCAGGTCATACCGGCCCGTGACGGCTACTCCAAGATCGCCAACTACAACAGCGGTCTGCTGCTCGGCGTGGACAGCATGAGTACCTCCTCGGGCGCGCAGGTCCTGCAATGGTCGGACAACGGCACCGCCGACCACCTGTGGAAACTGACTTCCCGCTGAGGCAACCGTCCTCGTTGACCCCCGCCCCGGAAGGGGTCAACGAGGACGCCGCTCACTGCCTGACGGCGCCGGTGCCGGCGGCCGCGCCCCGTCGCGCGCGATCGATCGACCCCGATCCGCCGCGATCACTGGAGGCACTTCTCCCGAGGCTGACCAACACCCCGCACACGTTGCCGATGCACTCCGTCGTCTCGCACGGGGATCCCCGGGTCGGCGACCGGGCCGTGGCCGACGTCGTCTGGTTCGACTGCGGCCGACGACGAGTTCCTGGCGTGACCTGATTCAGTCGTCCACCCGCCGCCCTCCCGGCTACTGCGATCCGTGATCCCGATCCCCGGGCAACGGATCCAACGCCGTCCAGATCCTGACCGCAGTGGCAGGCGCCACCCTGGTTCCGGGCGGGGGCTCTTGATAAGCGATCACCTTGCCCTGGGGCAGCTGCTGATCCATGTTGTAGTAGCCCAGGAACAGCCCCAGACCACGGCAAACAACGTGTGCTTCGCGCCCCGTCATCCCGACCACGTCAGGGATTTCGATGCTTGCCGGCCCGTCACTCATGCCCGCACCATACGGGCGACCGCGCCGCAGCGGCGAGGCTTTCACACTCCGGCTGAGGCCCACCGGCGAAATCTGATGCGGGCCGACGACGACTCGACGAAGCGGGCCCTCATCGGGCAGCCGGACCTGCGAATACCGGGGCAGAACACACAACCCAGGTCCAGCATTGTTGTGCTGAACTGGTGAAATATTGACGGACCTTGTGAAGAGCGACAAGAATGCGGCTCACTCACTGTGACTCAAGTGAGCGAAGTGACGCGAGTGGCTTTGCCACGGCTTTCATTTGAACTGTTCCCGCCCGCAGCGGCTGCTCGTGTCCTGCCACCTCCCACACTCTCGAATCCGCTAGGGCATATCTTGACGCGTCTCTCACGCTCCAGAACGTCGGCCACTATCGCCGCAACCGCCTTCATCGCCACTGTAACCCCCCTGTTCGGGGCAGCCGCCGCGAGCGCCACCCCCGCGGGTGGCTGCCAGACGGCCACTGTTCAGTACCGTCTCGTCGATGCCGCCGGAAAGCCGGTCGGTGCCGACTGGACCTCACAGGGTGGCTTCCACCAGTGGGCCGCCGCCCCCGGCACCGTCGAGGTGCGCCTGGCTCCGGGGCAGACGGTCGGCGAGGGCTGCAAGTACCCGGTCTCACTGGCCGAGTACACCACCGAGGGCCCCAACTGGAACAACTCCGGTCTCCAGACATTCGTCGACCACGCCACGGTCTATCTCGGCGCCTCGGACCTTCCCGGCGCCGACGACACCAAGCAGACCTGGCAGAAGCTCACGGTGAAGACACCCGACTGCTACGGACAGATCGACCTGTACGGCGACGACGTCATCTACGACGGCAAGTCAGAGGACGGGCACGGGCCCGCCCCCTACCAGCCCGACAACGTCGTCACGCCCTACCACCTCATCGCGGCGTGGAACGGCGGCGACAAGCCGTGCACCCCCGAGCAGCCCGGCTCCCCCACTCCCACTCCCCCGCCCTCGCCGTCCACGCCGGGCAGTCCGCCGGTCAGCGAGCCGCCCGCCGAGCAGACGACTCCGCCGGCCACTCCCACGCCTCCGCCCGCCACCTCCACCACTCCGCCGACCACCCCGGACGTCCCGCCCCTGGAGTCGGTGCCTCCCACCACCCCGGCGCCCTCGCCCAGCGAGAGCACCCCGCCGCTGGCCGAGACCGGTTCGAGCGCACCGGTCGGCCTGATAGCCGGCGGCGCCGCCACGGTGATCGCCCTCGGTGCCGCCGCCCTCTACACCACCCGCCGCACACGTCGCTCCTGACCACGAGCACAGCCGACACCGCCGTGCGGTGAGAGGCAGACGCGGTTTCGTCCCAGGCAACGGTCTGGGGCGAAACCGCCGTCACGGTCCCTTTGGGCCGCCTGATCCTGACGTGGTGAAGGGCAGTGAGGGCGGCGGCGCCGGCCGCGTACGACCGGCGTCACCATGATCTGCGGCCTACTTCGTCAGCTGGGGGTAGAGCCCTGCGAGGTCTCCGGCCAGGCCTGCCTTGACCTGCCGTGTGATGTCGTCGGCGAGCACCTCGTACGCTCCCGCCTCGATGCCGTCCAGAGCCTGCACGGCAACGTCACGCGGGGCGGCCTTGGGGCCCTCGGCGCCCGCCGCCAAGTCCGTGTCCACGTACCCCACATGCAGCCCCGTCACCGTGATACCGCGCGGCTGCAGCTCCAGGCGCAGCGAGTTGCTCTGCGACCACAGGGCCGCCTTGGAGGCGCTGTAGGAGCCGCCGAGGGCGATCCAGGACAGCACGGAGTGCACGTTGAGGATGTGGCCGCCGCCGTTGCCCTCGATGACCGGCGCGAAGGCCCGGGTGAGCAGCAGGGGGCCGTAGAAGTTGGTCTCGAACTCCCGGCGTATGTCCTCGACCGGGGAGTCGAGGAAGGACGCGCCGACCGAGGCACCGGCGTTGTTGATCAGCACGGTGACATCCTGCGCCTGCGCGGCCGCCGCCACCACGGAAGCCGGGTCGGTGACCTCCAGAGCCACCGCAACGGCGTCGGGATGCGACACCGTGCGCGGGTCACGGGCCGAGGCGTACACCTTCCCGGCACCCCGCACATAGAGCTCCTCCACCAGAGCCTTGCCGATGCCCCGGCTGCCGCCGGTGACGAAGACGGTGGCGCCCTTGAGTGCGGTCATGACTGCCTCCACAAAGTGAAACTGGTCGGTTTCCACCCACCTTAAACCGATCAGTTTCTCCATGCAAGTGCAAGTTTCTGTCCCCGTCCCTCGGCATCACCGAGAGGGGCCAGGGAGAGGGTCCAGGAGTGACCCACGTCGCATCGGAGTGGATGGCACTTGCTATGCAACGAGTTGCATAGCACGATCGTCGTCATGGCGCTCGAACACGCGATCCTGGTGTCGCTCCTGGAGAAGCCGGGATCCGGCTATGAGCTGGCCCGGCGTTTCGAGCGGTCCATCGGCTACTTCTGGACCGCCACCCATCAGCAGATCTACCGGGTGCTCAAGCGCATGGAGAACGACGGCTGGGTAGCGGCCCGGGACGTGCCGCAGCAAGGCCGGCCGGACAAGAAGGAGTACTCCGTCGCCGGCCTGGGCCGGGCCGCGCTGTCCTCGTGGCTGCACGATCCGATCGAGCCGGAGAGCGTCCGCCACGACCTGGCGGTGAAGATCCGCGGTGCCGCCTTCGACGACCCGGCCGCCCTGATCCGCGAGGTGGAGCGGCACCGGCAGGCACACCAGGACCGGCTGGCGCACTATCTCGCGGGCCAGGAGCGGGACTTCACGGGGCCCGAGGCCGGCGCGGCCGCCGCGGACGTGCCGCTCGACGCCGAGCGGGAGCTCCAGCACGCCGTACTGCGCGGCGGCATCGCGTACGAGCGGATGATGATCGGCTGGCTGGCCGACGTGCTCGCCACACTGGCCCGATTCGGCCCGGGCCACTGACCGCCACCGCACCCGCCGACCGCGCCTGTCCTGCGAATCCCCAAGCCCACATCCCGCGACTCCCATCCGTCCACCTGCCGAAAGGGACCCCTCACCATGGCGGACCAACTGCTCTTCAACCCGCGCACCTACGACCCCGCGCACTTCGACCCCGAGACGCGCCGCTTGCTGCGTGCCACGGTCGACTGGTTCGAGGAGCGGGGGAAGCGACAGCTGATCGAGGACTACCGCACCCGCGCGTGGCTCGGCGACTTCCTGGTCTTTGCCGCGAAGGAGAACCTGTTCGCCACCTTCCTGACCCCTTCCTCCGCCGCCGGAGAGCAGGAGCCGGACAAGCGGTGGGACACCGCACGTATCGCCGCGCTCAACGAGATCCTCGGCTTCTACGGCCTGGACTACTGGTATGCCTGGCAGGTCACCGTCCTCGGTCTCGGCCCGGTCTGGCAGAGCGACAACACCGCCGCCCGCGCCCGCGCCGCGGAACTCCTCGCGCAGGGTGAGGTGTTCGCGTTCGGCCTGTCCGAGAAGACCCACGGCGCCGACATCTACTCCACCGACATGCTGCTCGAGCCCGACGGCGACGGCGGGTTCCGCGCGACCGGTTCCAAGTACTACATAGGCAACGGCAACGCCGCCGCACTCGTCTCCGTCTTCGGCCGCCGCAGCGACGTCGAAGGCCCCGACGGCTACGTGTTCTTCGCCGCCGACAGCCGCCATCCGGCCTACCACCTGGTCAAGAACGTCGTCGACTCGTCCAAGTTCGTCAGCGAGTTCCGCCTGGAGGACTACCCGGTAGCCGCCCAGGACGTCCTGCACACCGGCCGCGCCGCCTTCGACGCCGCCCTCAACACGGTCAACGTCGGCAAGTTCAACCTGTGCACCGCCTCGATCGGCATCTGCGAACACGCGATGTACGAGGCCGTCGCCCACGCCCACAACCGCGTCCTCTACGGCCGCCCCGTCACCGCCTTCCCGCACGTGCGGCGCGAGCTGACCGACGCATACGTCAGGCTCGTCGGCATGAAGCTGTTCAGCGACCGCGCAGTGGACTACTTCCGCTCCGCCGGCCCCGACGACCGTCGCTACCTGCTCTTCAACCCGATGACGAAGATGAAGGTGACCACGGAGGGCGAGAAGGTCATCGACCTGATGTGGGACGTCATCGCCGCCAAGGGCTTCGAGAAGGACAACTACTTCAGCCAGGCCGCCGTCGAGATCCGCGGCCTGCCGAAGCTGGAGGGCACGGTCCACGTCAACCTGGCGCTGATCCTGAAGTTCATGCGCAGCCACCTCCTCGACCCGGCCGAGTACCCCCGTGTGCCGACCCGCCTCGACGCGGCCGACGACGACTTCCTGTTCCGGCAGGGGCCGGCCCGCGGCCTGGGCTCGGTCCGCTTCCACGACTGGCGACCGGCCTTCGAGGCGTACGCACATCTGCCCAACGTCGCTCGCCTGCGCGAACAGGCCGACGCGCTCTGTGAGTTCGTCGCCACAGCCGCCCCCGACGCGGAGCAGAGCCGCGACCTCGACCTCCTCCTCGCGATCGGCCAGCTGTTCGCCCTCGTGGTGCACGGGCAGCTGGTCCTGGAGCAGGCTGCCCTGACCGGGCTCGACGAGGACGTACTCGACGAACTCTTCGCCGTCCTCGTACGGGACTTCTCCGGGCACGCCGTCGAACTGCACGGCAAGGACTCGGCGACCGAGCAGCAGCAGGCGTGGGCGCTCGGCTCACTCCGACGGCCGGTCGTCGACGAGACGCGCACGGGGCGAGTCTGGGAGCGGGTCGAGGCGTTGTCGGGCGCGTACGAGATGGCCCCGTAGACAAGCCGTAGGTCTCGGCGGTGAGGTGGCCGGGCTGCAAAGGCCTGGCCACCGGTCGGTCAGGGTCGGGTTCGACTCCGCGTGCGGATGCTGAAAGGTGACCCTTGGTGCATCTGGCATCTGGCGTCCGCGTGGAGTTACGTGGTTTCACGGATGGCTCATGGCCGTACGGCTGGGACGCTGGTCTCACAGAACATGCCGTAGGGCGGTGGCGATGGGGGGACGTGTGCGGGAGCGTCACGTGCGGCGGCGTCGCACTGGCGATGGGGACGTACTTCCTTGTGGTCGTTCCTCTCCCCCTGTACCTGCGGCGACCGCACGGCCGCGCGCCTCACCGTGAGGCGGGACGCTCCGGCGGACACCCGGAGCCGCGTCGGCTCGCCCTCGCCCTCTCCGTCGTAGCCGACGCGGCTCTCCGCGGCGAGGACCTTCAGCGGACCGTGGACAGGGGCGAACCATGCCTCCGTTGCCGCAGCGACCAACCCGGGACGCCTTCCGCCCAGGCCGAGGGCGCCGATGACCTTGGGGAATTTGATGCGCATCCTGAATGCTTCCCGCACGCTTGCCGCCGCCGCGGCGATCACCGTGGGCCTGCTGATGGTGTCCGGGTGCGCAGGCGACAGCAGCAACGACAAGAAACCGTCGCCGGCACCGGTGATGAAGGCCGCCGAGATCACCGCCGCGCTCAAGGCCTATGCGAAGTCCTTCGACGAGGCTCCCGCGACCAAGATCTGCGGGAAGTTGTTCCCGACCGCGCCCACCGCACTCGACCCGAGTTCCGACGGGCCCACTGTGACCGTCACCCCGCTGTCCCTGACCTGCGAGTTCTACGGCACCGACTGCGACGCCGCCTTCGACGTTTCGGCGACCTCCAGCGGCCGCGACGACCCCGAGGGCCTGACCCCGTACAACGGCCACTTCACCGATGGCGGCGTCGACCACGGCATCTTGATCAGCGAGTCCGTGGGATCGGACACCACCTCGACCAACGGCTGCAAGGTCTCGATCCCCACCGCCAAAACGTCGATCCCCTACCTCAACGCCGCCCTCGCCCGCATCTCTTGAGACTGATGCCGGCCTTTCGAGGCTCGTCGGACGAGGCCAACGTCCTTGTAGCCCGGCGCGTGCGGACAACTCACGTCGCTCTTCGGTTCCCACCGCGCGAACGGGTCAGCGGCTCAGTGGTTCGGCCTGTCAGCGGGCCACGAACGTCGTCACGCTTCGAGCGGGGAGGGTGGTGGTGAAGGAGCCGTTCGACACGCCGGTCATGCCTTGTGACGCCACGTTTCTGCTCGCGTCGGTCAGCCAGGACGAGACAGTGGACGCGGAAGTGTTCACCAGCGTGAACTGCTGGCTCACCGCGGAAGTCGCCTTGTTGACGGCGACGACGACCGTGGCGCCGCCGCCCCGGTACGCCGAGACGTAGACATTCGTCGCCGGCGTCGCCGTTGCCTGCACCCGTACGTAGCCGGGTCGGACGAACCTGGCGAAGTGCGCCATGGCGGCACCACGTTTGCTGATCTTGCCGTCCTCGCGCATCGGGCCGTAGCTGCGCCGTATGTACCACCAGATGTAGGCCTGGAACTCGGCCTCCACCATGGCGCGGTGGAGGTGCTCCCCCACGTCGAGCGCCTGGGGCCAGAGGTCCGCCGAATCCGAGCTGTTGGGGTAGTAGACCTCCGTCATCCAGAGTTCTTTGCCCGCGCCCTTCTGCTTGAAGAGGGGGTACGGGAAGTTCGCGAACGGCGTGCCGTAGAGGTGGGCCCCGATGATGTCGACGTTGGCGAGGGCCACCGGGTCGTTGAGGATCGGGTCGGACATGTTCTTCAGGTACTGGAAGGACTCCGGCGCGATGACCCTGGTGCTGATCGAGCCGGCGTTCTCCCGCAGGAACCGGACTATTTCGGCGGGGGTCCACCACGTCCAGTCCTGCGCGTAGTCGGGCTCGTTCTGCACCGAAATGCCGTACAGATTGACACCGTTGTTGCGCAGGTACGTGGTGAAGTCGTTCAGGTGCTGGGCGTACGCGCCGTACATGCCGTACCTGAGCCGTCGGGCGTTGGTCTGGCTGCCGTGGACGAAGGTCTCGACCATGGAGGCGGGGGGATTCCACGGTGACGCGATGACCGCAACCCCGAGTTCGGCCGCACGCTTCGCCGTCGCGAGGTCACGGCTCCAGTTCGCCCGGTCCTCGGGAACGGGGATCCTCAACAGAGAGAACCCCAGCTGTCCGTCGCCGGTACCGAAAGCGGTGTCCCGCTGGGCGGCTGTGAGATCGCCGATCCAGGCCGCGTGACTCATGCCGCCGAAGCCTCGGATCGTCTGCCGAGTGACCGACGTGTCGATGACCGCCGTGGCGGCAGCTGTCGCGGCCGCGGCATCAGAGGCCCCCGCGGCCGACGCCGCGGCGGTGAGGACGGGTAAGGCCCCCATCGTCGCCAGGACGGCCCTCCGGCTCGGCGATCCACGCTCCCCGCTTGCGGGTTCGTTCCGACTCTGTGTCATGCCCTCTCCTCTTGGCTGCTGGTCCTGCTCCGAACCCAAAACCCTTGTCCGGTCTGGGCAGTTACGGCCCCTTCAGGAGCTATGGGAGCGCTCCCACATGTGGAACACGGCGGGCGGCGCTGCTGAATCGGAGGTCCTGTTGCATGTCGCCCCGGCCGCCCTTGGCAACTCGGGCGGACACCAAAGCTGTTCGACATCGTGAACGGTGTCCAAGTGACGGACTTGACGCAAGTTAATGATGCCGCTCACCACGGTCAAGCCCTTCGACGGCGATCGACGCATATCGACAGTTCCAAGTCCGGCTCAGCCGGCAGGCACGCCGGTCACCTCGTCGAGGCTTCGGCAATCTGCGTCCAGGCTTGCTGGATCGTCCTGTAGTCGATCACGACGATGCCCTCCTGACGGAGAAGTTCCTCGGCCCGCGACGACGTCAGGAACTCGTAGTCGGTACGGCGAACCAGCCAGCCGGCGTCCACGGCTCGCGAGTCCTGATCGGCGACGCTCGGATGAACAGCCCATTCGTTCAGTCCGGCGGGCAGTTCGCGCAGCAGCTGACCATATCGGGCAGCCTTCCCTTCGATGTCGAGGGAAAAGCTGTCCAGGAAGTCGTTGTCGACGACCGGCAGCCCCCGCCAGCGCATCGCATACCGTCCGGGTTCCAGCCACACCCGCGCCGCGAGGCCGTACTCGGCGGCCAGTCCCACGGTCAGGTCGAGAATGTCGTCGCGTCCGCCGTCGGCCAGACAGTGGAAGTCCAGGTGGGTCGGCGTGAGCCCCGCGTCACCGACGGCATCGATCTGCGCACGGAACTCCAACTCGATCTCGTCGAGCCGGGCTTGGCCGAGCAGAGCGGCACGTCCGGCGGGCGTCGGCGCGAACAGCTCGCCCGCCTCGTCCAACAGTGAGGGCACCTTCTCCCTGGCGGTCATCGGGCCCCACCGCAGCTGAGGCATCTCGCAGACCAGCGTGAGGTGGATCCCGAACGGAATCCCGGGTCGCCGGGTGAGAAGCCGCATCGCGTCCTGCGCAGCCGGACACAGGGTCATGAGACTGCACGAACTGGCGATGCCCTGCTCGATCGACTCGACCACCGCGGTGTTGATCGAGGGATACATCCCGAAGTCATCGCAGTTGACGATCAGCAGTCTGGCATCCGAGGGATACCCCAGACTCTCGCTCGACCGCACAGAAGGTGTGGTGGCCACAGGGGCGACGGCTTCTCCATCCATACCGGAAGTCTGAAGCCCCGCCGGGACATCGGCACGGCATTTTCCCCTCGGATCGGGCCTCGGTTCCGGCGCGTCCGGCCCGGACCGCGACCGAGGTCGTGCTCGATTGTGGGTGCGGCGTCGCGGTCTTGGTACCGGCGGTGGTCAGGCTTGTGACCGACAGGACGCTGGGCGCATGATGATCGTGTGAATGACTGGATGCGTGCCCGGAGCGGTTCAACGGTCCTTCTGATGTTCTGGGGGCTCACACTGACGGGCGGGCTGCTCGGGCAAGCACTGTCGCGGACGGTCTTCGAGCATCACCCCGCGGCATCTTTCACCTCGAACCTGCCCTGGCTGGTGGGCGGTTCTCTGTTCGTGGCCCTCTGCGGCACCGTTGGTGTTCTGCGACGGCGACGCCGACAAGGCTGACGAGCGTCGGCAACGCCGGTTTCGGCGGCCAGGGATGTGGAGATGGCCGCGCGAGGTGGTGTTGTCGGGACGCACTGCCTGGCCCATGCGGCCAGTCGGGTCTGGACCGGCATCCCGCGCCGTCGACTCGGCGTGCTGATCGGCGAGTTGGCCGACGCCTGGACAGCCTCGCAACAGGGGCGACTGCACGACCGTCGTGGCAGTGAAGTCAGTTCAGGGCCGTCGCCCATGCCGCCAGCGCCGCGAAGTCGTCGATGGCGAGGCCGCATCGGGCGTCGATTCGTCGCAGTAGGGCGGGACCGTCGTGGTGTTCCCTCACCCAGACTCGATCGGCCTCTGTGATCTCGTCGTCGATCCAGGCGAAGGCACGGCCTTCCGCCCATGCGACGATCTGCGGCGTCTTCCAGAACACACCGCCGCCGGGCTGGGCCAGCGGCGAAGGCCAGGCGATGAAGGGCAGCTCGGGCAGTCCCAGGACCGGCGCAATGAAAGCGTTGGCTTCTTCCTCCCATGTGGTCGCCCATACCAGGTCGAAAGGAAGGGCACTGAGCGCCGGGCCGTGATCCGGGTTGAGCCACACTCGCAGCGGCTTCACGGACTTGTTCGGCAGCCCCCGTTCAGTCAACCTGCGCCGCTCGGCGGCCTCCCAGCGAGGCGTCAGCAGGCGGTGCGTCCGATAGCCGGCGGGCCTGCGGTGCGGCTTTGCGGCATACGGATTGAGCGGTCCGTCCACATCCACCAACAGCACTGGGCGCACCAACTCATCCCCCTTGGTTCCGCGACGCACGGTACCGGCCGATGACGAGACGGCCCAGTGAGATTCCGGCACGTGGAGATCTCCTCGCGTCCGCGCTCCGGGGTGCCTGGTCGTAGGTCTGAGGTCGGTGGTCAAGTGACGGCCGGCCGCTCATGATGGGAGACGTGCCGTCTCCTTGTTTTGATGTGGACACTTTCCTGCAGCAGCCGTTCACCGCTCGCGTGGCGACGAGCGGACCAACGGTGCGTCCTGTCTGGTTCCTCTGGGAAGAGGGAGCGTTCTGGATATTGACGGGTCCTTGGGCCCGGTTGTTCGACCGTGTGAAGGCCGATCCGAGCGTCGCCCTCGTGGTGGACGAGTGCGATCTCACGACGGGTCGTGTTCGCCAGGTGATCGCTCGGGGCCAGGCCGAGCTTGTGCCTTTCGACGTGGCGAGGGGGCGGCGCAAGCTCGCCCGTTACTTGGGAGCGGACGAAGCGCTGTGGGACGCGCGTTTCGTGCACTACCTGCATGACGATCCAGGCGAACGAGGCACGATGTGGCTGCGTTTGGAGCCGTCCTCGCTCACTGTGAGCGATCTCAGTTACTCCGTGGCCTCGTGATGAAGTGCTTCGTGGCGTCGTTCTCCCGTGCCGCGACGGCTTCTTCGCGGCCCGCAGCTTGGGGCTCGCGGCGTAGGTTGAGCGGGTGACGACTACCGCTCCGCAAGAGGCGTTTTTGCAGGCGTTCCACGCCGAGTACCCGGCAGTCACGACGGAGGCGTTCGGCCGTGGCCGTGCTCCGGACGGCCGGTCCAGCTATGAGATCCTGTGCGACCGGGTCGCGGGGAGCACGCGCGTGCTGGACCTCGGCTGCGGCGATGGCCTGCTGCTCGAGTTGCTGGCCCGAGAGCCCGGGAGACAACTCGCGGGACTGGACCTGTCCTCGCACTCTCTGGCGCTGGCACGACGCCGGCCGGCGCTCTCCGAAGCGAAGCTGGAAGTGGGCCGCGCTCAGGAGCTTCCTTTCGCCGACGACAGCTTCGACGCCTGTGTGTCCCACCTGGCGCTGATGCTGATGAGCGAGATCGAGCAGGTCGCGGCTGAGGTTGCCCGAGTCCTGTCTCCCGGAGGGGTTCTGGCATGCGCGGTGGGCGGCGGGGCCGTAGGCGGCGAGGCCTATGAACGATTCCTGACGCTGTTGCGGCGCACGATCGAGGAGGCGCCAGTCTCGCAGCGCATCCCGGCCTTGGGGGACAGAAGGACACGCAGTCGCGAGGGGCTCGATGAAGTCCTCGGTCCGGCAGGCTTCGCGCCGGTGGACTGGGAGACCGTTCCTGTCGATCTGAGCGGAACGGTGGAGCAGGTATGGGCCGCTGTGTCCGGCCTCTATGACCTCGGCCCTCTCGATCACGCGGCTGTGGAGCGGTTGCGCAAGGCCTTCTTTGCCGAGGTTCGGGATATCACCACGCCGGACGGACACGTCCCCTGCGCCTTCAGGATCCGCCTCGCGACAGCGCGACTGCGTCAGGCGGCTCCTTCGACGGGACCGGTTCCGCCGCGGTCGAGGGCGTAGCGGGCGGCTGCCCGGTGACCGACGTGGCCGAGGCGCCGCCCGCCGTCGACGTCCTCATGGACAGGGCGTGGCTCCTGCTCGAGTCGCTGACGTTCGGGGTCGGGCCGTGCAGGACTGGGGTGTCACCACGGTTCGAGCGCGCCGGAATTCGGGTTGTGTGAGCCGGTGTCGCAACGGCACGTCGTCACGTAGGAGGGTCCGAGCCATGACCATCCCGATCCCCGTCTACTTCATCCACGGGCTGTGGCTGCACAGCGCCTCCTGGCAGCCGTGGATCGACCTGTTCCGGGAACAGGGCTACGATCCGTCCGCTCCGGGCTGGCCGGGCGACCCCGACAGCGTCGCGGAGGCCCGCGCGAACCCGGAGAGCATCGCCGACCACGGCATCGACGACGTCGTGGAGCACTACGCGAAACTGATCGCCGAGTTGCCGGTGCCTCCCGTCCTGGTCGGTCACTCGTTCGGCGGCATGATCGCTCAGAAGCTGCTCGGCCAGGACCGGGCCGCCGCTGCCGTCGCGATCGACGCCGCACAGATCAAGGGGGTCCTGCCGCTGCCGTTGTCGGCGCTGAAGGCCACGCTCCCGGTGTTCCGGAACCCCGCCAACAAGCGCCGTGCGGTGTCCTTGACCGCCGAGCAGTTCCGGTTCGCCTTCGGCAACGCCGTCTCCGAGGAGGAGTCGGCGGCGCTGTACGAACGCTGGACCATCCCCGCTCCGGGCAAACCGCTCTACGAGGCGGCTTCCGCCAACTTCAACCCGCACTCCCCTGCGAAGGTCGCCACCGGCAACTCCGCACGGGGCCCGCTGCTGCTGATCTCCGGCGGCAAGGACCACACGGTTCCCGAGACCGTCACCCGCGCCACTCTCAAGCAGTACCGGCACTCCGACGCCGTCACCGACATCGTCGGCTTCCCCGATCGCGGGCACTCCCTGACCATCGACAGCGGCTGGCGCGAGGTCGCCGAGTCGGTCCTGACCTGGCTGGGCCGACAGAACCTGGGGGCCGCGCGATGACGTCGAGCACCTTCGGGCCCGCGGCCTTCGACCTCGGTCTGGCCGGGCAGAGTGCCGTGGTCACCGGGGCCGGGCGCGGCATCGGCCTGGCCGTCGTCGAGGCACTCCTCGGAGCGGGCGCCCGTGTGGTCGCGGGTTCGAGACAGCGCACCGACGCTCTCGACGCCCTGATCAAGAACGGTGCCGAACTCACCGTCGTGGAGCTGGATCTGACCGATCCCGACGCCCCGGCCGCGCTGGTGGCAGAGGCGGTCGCGGCGAACGGCCGGGTCGACGTGCTGGTGAACAACGTCGGCGCGGTGCGCCCGCGCGTGGACGGCTTTCAGGCCGTGTCCGACGCCGACTGGGACTGGGCCTTCACGATCAACTTCATGGCCGCCGTACGGGCGACCCGAGCCGCGCTGCCCCACCTGATCGCGTCCGGCGACGGACGGATCGTCACCGTCTCCTCCGTCAACGCCCGCCTGCCCGATCCACTGGTCATCGACTACAGCGCCGCCAAAGCAGCACTGACGAACTTCTGCAAGGCCCTTTCCAAGCAGGTCGGGCCGGAGGGCGTGCGCGTCAACACGGTGAGCCCCGGGCCGGTGGAGACCGCGCTGTGGAGGGGCGCGGGTGGTGTCGCCGACACCGTCGGGCAGTCGCTGGGCGTCGACCCGGGAGAAGTGGCCCGCAACGCCGCCGGGGCGGCGGCGACGGGCCGGTTCAGCACCCCGGCCGAGGTCGCCGACCTCGTGCTCTACCTGGGAAGCCGGCGCTCGGGGAACATCACCGGCGCGGACTTCATGATCGACGGTGGCATGATCGACGCCCTCTGAGGAGCGTCCCCGACGGGCCCCTGACGGATGCCGGCCGCCGGGATGCCGTCTGACGGACGCCTTCTGATCGCCGTACAGTCGCGTGGCCTACCGCGATACGCGTTCGTCATCGGGGCAGCGTGCCTGGCGCAGACGCCCGACCCGGAACCTCGCGAGATGCGACTCGGTCGGGGTGCGTCGCATGGAAGTTCCGCGCGGACACCGCCTGTTGCCGGGGCCGAGGAGGAGGTCGATCGCGTCCTTGTATCCCTCTCAGACCGCCCGCCGAGGCGCAGTACCCTGACCTTCCAGGCAGACCGGGTGCGGGGACCCGGTCGATGGGGGGAAACGTGGAGCTCATCGGCCGGGACGATCAGCTGGATCTGTTGCGCCGGCTGCTGGCCGAGCCGCGGAGCCACGGGAGCGCGCTGCTGGTCCGTGGGACGCCCGGCATCGGGAAGACGGCGTTGCTCTCGGAGACCGCCACGCTCGCCGACAAGCTCGGTTACCGGGTTCTGCGCACCAGCGGTGTCGAGGCCGAGAGCGACATCCCCTATGCCGGTCTGCAGCTCGTCCTGCGTCCGTTGTCCGCAGAAGCCGCCAAGCTCTCGGTGCCGCACCGGCAGGCACTGGACACCGCTCTCGGACACGCCGGGGCCGGTGTCCCCGACGTCTTCCTGGTAGGTCTGGCGGTGCTCAACCTCCTGGCCGACGCGGCCGCCCTCGCGCCGGTGCTGGTCCTGGTCGACGACGTCCAGTGGCTCGACGACACGACCGCCGGCGTCCTGGCCTTCGTGGCGCGCAGAGTCGGCACGGAGCCGGTGGTCATGGTGGGAGCCGCACGCGACGGATACCGGTCGCGTCTGGCCTCCGACGAACTCACCTCCCTGGTCCTGGGCCCGCTGACGGACGGCCAGGCCACAAGACTTCTGGCGGACCGGGCCCCGGACCTGCGCCCGACCGCACATCGCCGGCTGCTGGCCGAGGCGGCCGGGAACCCCTTGGCCCTGACCGAGCTCTCCCGCGCCCTCGGAACGTCGGCCGATCCGCACATCAGCGAACTGCCCCTGACCGAGCGGCTCGAACGGGCCTTCACCGACCGCCTGGAAACCCTGCCGGACATCACCCGCGCCCTGTTGCGGATCGCGGCCGTCGACGACACTCCTTCGCTCCCCGAGATCTACCGCGCGACCCGGGAGTTCACCGGCGCGACGGCCTCGGCCGCGGACCTCGAACCGGCCGTGCGCGCCCGGCTCGTCCAGGTCGTCGGCACCGAACTGCGCTTCGGGCATCCGCTGATGCGGTCGGCGATCCACCAGACCATGCCCACCGGCGTCCGCCACGCCGCGCACGCCGCGCTCGCCGCCGTACTCGACGGGGATCCGGACCGGCAGATACGTCACCGGGCCGCCGCGGCCGACAGCCCGCAGGAGACGGTCGCCTCCGCGTTGGAGGACGCCGCTCACCGGGCCGCGCGCCGCGGCGGCATCGCTGCGGCCGTCACGGCTCTCGAACAGGCCGCCGCGCTCAGCGAGGACGCCGGCCACCGGGCGGAACGGCTGTTGCGTGCGGCCGACTTCGCCGTCGAGCTCGGCCGCCCCGAGACCGTGACCCGACTGCTGGACCAGGCATTCACCGGGCCCTTGTCGCGGCGGCAGCACGCCACGGCCGTCTGGCTGCGCGGCAGCTTCGACGAGGGACTGCACGGCCATTCGTCGGGCGCCGTCTCCCTGACGGCGCTCGCCGAGGAGATGGCCGGGGAGGACCACACGCTGGCCCTGCGGATCCTGTGGAGTGCCGCGCAGTTGTGCTTCTGGTCCGAGCCCGGACCGGAGGGTCGCCGCAAAGTCCTTCAGGCCGTGAAGCGGATGGAGCTGGACGAGCTCGATCCGTGGCGGCTGGCCATCTGCGCCTACGCCGCACCTGTCGACTGCGGCGCCTTCGTCCTGGACCGTGCCCGCCACGTCGTACCGAAGGAGGGCGACGACGGCCGTGCCTATCGCATGCTCAGCACGGCCTCGCTCCTCGCCGGGGGTTTCGACCTGGCCCGTGCGTTCTCGTCGGTCGGTGGCGCGCCGCTGCGTGCCCAGGGACGGCTGGGGCTGCTGGCCCGTACGGTCGGCGCGGACGCGTGGAGCGCCCTGGTGGTCGGCGACCTCGGTGCGGCGATCGCCTCGACCGAGGAGTCGCGAGGACTGGCCCGCGAGACCAGCCAGACGATGATGTACGGGCTGATGACCGCCACCGCGGCGAAGCTGGCCGCGTTGCGCGGTGAGGAGGACTCCGCACTGCGGCTGGCCGAGGAGGCGGAGGAGATCGGGCTGCCGGCCGGGGCACGTCCGGTGCTGGCCACCGCGTCGATGGCACGCGGGCTGGCCGCGCTGGGTGCGGGGCGGTTCGAGGAGGCCTTCGGGCATCTCCGCCGGCTGCACGATCCGGCCGACCCCGCGTTCCAGGTCGCCCTGCGGCTGACCACCGTGGGCGACCTCGTCGACGCGGCGACGCACTGCGGGCGGACGGAGGCCGTGATCCCGGTCGTGACGGAGCTGGAAGAGATCGCCACGGTGACCCCCGCGCCGGTGCTGCACGCCGACCTGCGTCTGGTCCGGGCCCTGCTCGCCGCCGACGAGGAGGCCGACCAGCTGTTCACGACCGCGTTGGCCGCCGACCTCAGCGCCTTGCCGCTGACCAGGGCCCGGACCCACCTGGCCTACGGCGAACGGCTACGGCGTCGGCGGCGCAGCGTCGAGTCCCGCGACCATCTCCGGGCGGCCCGCGACATGTTCGACGCGCTCGGCGCGATCCCCTGGGGTGAGAAGGCCCGTCGGGAACTGCGCGCCGCGGGTGAGACCAGTCGCCGCCGGGCGCCGGACGCCCGTGACCGGCTGACCGCCCACGAGTTGCAGATAGTCCAGCTCGCCGCCGAGGGGTTGACCAACCGCGAGATAGGGCAGCGGCTCTATCTGTCGCACCGCACCGTCAGCTCGCATCTGCACCGGATCTTCCCCAAGTTGGGCGTGGTCTCGCGCGCCGAGCTGCGGACGGTGGTCAGCGCACCGAGCTGACCACCGTCACATGACGCTCGCCGCCGTCTGCGTGCCGCTCCTAGCGTTGCTCATGCGGGGGCGTCGACGAGTGGGGAGCGGTTCCATGGTGGGGAACGGTGTCCAGCAGGCATCCGGGCGGCCCACGATCATGGTCGGTCGGCACGCCGAACGGGAAGCCATCGGGCGGCTGCTCGACGCGGTGCGCGACGGGCTGAGCGGCGTCCTGGTCCTGACCGGCGAACCCGGCATCGGCAAGACCCGGCTGCTGGAGTTCGCAGCGGCCCGGGCCACGGAGCTTCGCGTGGTCCGGCTGACCGCGGTCGAGCAGGAGACCGGTCTCGGCTTCGGCGCGCTGCACCGGCTGCTGCGGCCGTTCCTGAGCCGGACGGCCGGGCTGCCCGGGCCGCAGCGGGGCGCGCTGGACGCGGCCCTGGGCCTGGCGTCGGGGCCGCCCGCGGACCGCTACCTGGTCGGGCTGGCGACGCTGACCCTGCTGTCCGAGGTCGCCGCCGATCGGCCGCTGCTGTTCCTGGTGGACGATGCGCAGTGGCTGGACCGTGAGTCGGCGGAGGCGCTCGCGTTCACCGCTCGCCGACTGCATGCCGACTCGCTGGGACTGGTCATCGCCGTCCGGCCGGAGCTCGGCGGCGTGGGCCGGTTCGACGCGCTGAGCACGTACGCCGTGACCGGCCTGCCCGAGTCGGAGGCCAGGGCGCTGCTGCTGACCTCCGGCACCCGGCGGGTGGACGCGGCCGTGGCCGACCGGATCGTCGCCGGCACCGGCGGCAATCCGCTGGCGTTGTTGGAGCTGGCCGACGCCCTGCCCGCCGAGCAGCTGTCCGGGATCGCCCCGCTGCCCGATCCGCTGCCCGTGGGCCATCTGCTGACGAACCATTTCCAGCGACTGGTCCGCGCCCTGCCGCCGGAGACCGTAGCTCTGCTCCTGCTGCTGGCGGCGGCCCCCTCGGGCGACACGGCGACGATGTGGCGTGCCGCCGGGAGGCTGGGCCTGTCGGCCCGCGCCGTCGAGCCGGCGGTCGCCGCGGGCATCCTCGTCCGGAGCGTACCGACGGCCTTCCGGCATCCCCTCATCCGCTCGACGGTGTACGCCGCAGCGGAACCCGGTGAGCGCCGCCGGACGCACGCGGCCCTGGCCGACGCCTACGACGCCGTACGGGACGCCGACCGTCGCGCCTGGCACCGGGCCGAGGCCACCGAGGGCGTGGACGACAAGGTCGCCGACGATCTGGAGGCCGCCTCCGAGCGAGCCCGCTCCCGCGGCGGCTACTCCCAGCAGGCCCTGTTCCTGTCGCGCGCCGCCGATTTCACCGGCGACGCCGGCAAACGGGCCGAGCGGCTGCTCGACGCGGCACAGGCCCATCTGATGTCGGGCGACGCGTCGGCGGCACGGACCGCGCTCGACCTGGCCGACGCCGACGTACGCGGCCCGGTGATGCGCACGCGTGAGCTGCGGATGCGGGCGACCGCACAGATGTTCAGCATCGTCGTCGCCGATGTTCCCGCGATGCTGATGGACGCCGTGACCAGGCTCGGCCCGCAGGACCCACGGCTGGGCTGGGAGCTGCTCTGCGAGGCGCTGCACGCGGCGCTGGTCGCCCACGGCTGCACACAGGGCACATCGTCGGCCGAGGTCGCCGCGGCCGTCGCCGCCGCCGCGCGGCACAGCCCGGTCGTCACCGTGCGCGGCCGTGACCTGCTGATGGAGGGTCTGGCCAGGCGCGTGGCCGGGAGCTACCAGGACGGCGCGCCCGTGCTGCGCACCGCCCTGGACCGGCTGCGGGACGGTGGCGAGATCGGGGACGCGAACAGCCCGTTCGCGGTGATGCTGTCCATGGCCTGCGACGACCTGTGGGACATCCGGGCCGAACGTGACCTCGGCGATCGCCTGGCAGCAGCCGAACGCGACGCCGGCGCCCTGTACGCGCTGGGCATGACGCTGCTCGTCGAGGCGCGCTGCGACCTCTGGGACGGACGGTTCACGCAGGCGGAGGTCCGCTACGCCGAGTTCGACGACATCGCGGCCGACACCGGCTTCCCCGGCGGTGGAGACATCAACCGGCTCCATCTGTTCGCTCTGACCGGCCGGGAGGCCGAGCTGCGGGCGGCCGCACGGCGGACCGCGGAGATGAGGGGCATGGGCCACGGCCTGCTCCAGCTCCTGGCGCAGCACGCACTGACCCTGTTCGAGCTGGGACAGGGCCGCTACCGGCAGGCGATGCGGCACGCTCGGGCGGTTTTCGACGCCGATGCCCCGGCCTGCGGCAACCTTGTCGTTGCGCTGCTCGTCGAGGCCGCTGTGCGCACCGGCGACCGGGCCGGTGCCGACGAGGCGCTGGCCCGGCTGGAGGAGCGGGCTCCGATCGCCGGCACTCCCTGGGCGCTGGGATCCCTGGCGCTCGGCCGTGCGCTGACGGCCGACGGCGACGATGCCGAGATGTTCTACCAGGAGTCGGTCGAACTGCTGAGGCAGGTTCCGCTTGCTCTGGAGGAGGCCCGGTCCCGGCTGCTGTTCGGCGAGTGGCTGCGCCGCCGCAAGCGGCGTTCCGAGGCCAGGACGCAGTTGCGCGCCGCGTACGGGAGCTTCGACGCGTTCGGTGCGGTGCCGTACGCCGAGCGGGCCCGGATCGAGTTGCTGGCCACCGGTGAGAAGGCGCGCAGGCGCACCGAGGAGACCAGGTTCGATCTGACGCCGCGGGAACGGCAGGTGGCCTCCATGGCCTCCTCGGGGTTGACCAACGGGGAGATCGCCACGCGGTTGTTCGTCACCACCTCGACAGTCGAGTTCCATATGAACAAGGTGTTCCGCAAGCTCGCCATCACCTCCCGGAAGCAGATCCCCCGGGCGCTCGGCGAACCGGGCCCGGCGGCCGAAGAGGACTGACCGCTCGGCGCCCTCGGTCGCAGGCGGGCCGACGCCACGCTGCACCCTTCACACGTGGCGGCCCGCACGAGACTGCGTTCAGTCTCCGATGCCTCCCGCGATGCCCGCGGCGAGTGTGTTGCCGTCGGCCGGGTCGATCAGCAGGAAGGAACCCGTTTCGGGGCAGTCGGCATAGCCGTCGAGGGGCAGCGGTTCGGCTGTGCGGACCGTCAGAGTGCCGATGTCGTTCGCGACGAGTTCGCCCTCGACCCGGTGCTGCGCCAGGTCGTGCAGCGTGAGGCGGGAACGGATTTCGCGAACCACCGCCCGTACCGTGCGTGTTGTGTGCCTGATCAGTACCCGGTCGCCCGCGCGCAGCGGCCGGTCCGCCACGTGGCAGACCGTCGCCTCGAACTCCTGGACCAGGGACGGCACTTCGCTGCTCGGTGCGATGACGTCACCGCGTGCGACGTCCACGTCGTCGGCAAGGCTGACGGCGACGGACTGTGGAGCCCACGCCCTGTCGACCGGTGTGCCCAGCATGTCGATGCTCGCGACGGTGCTGGTGCGTCCGGCCGGCAGTACCGTCACCGGATCGCCGACCCGCAGCACACCGGAGGCGATCTTGCCCGCGTACGCCCGGTAGTCGGGCTGCGCGTCGGTCTGCGGCCGGATGACGTACTGGACCGGGAGCCGGGCCACGTCGTTGTCCGGGTCAGGGCCGGTCGGCACCGTCTCCAGGTGTTCGAGCACCGTGGGTCCGGCGTACCAGTCCATGTGGGCGGAGGGTTCCACGACGTTGTCGCCTGCCAGCGCGGAGATGGGGATCGCCGTGATCTCGGAGATCGCCAACTCGCGTGCGTAGGCGGTGAATTCCTTGGTGATGCGCGCGAACACCTCCTCCTCGTAGTCGACGAGGTCCATCTTGTTGACCGCGAGGACCACGTGCGGGACGCGCAGGAGAGCGGCGACGGCGGCGTGGCGGCGGGTCTGCTCCACGACGCCGTTGCGGGCGTCGACGAGGATGACGGTGAGTTCGGCCGTCGAGGCTCCGGTGACCATGTTGCGGGTGTACTGCACGTGGCCGGGTGTATCGGCGAGGATGAACCGGCGCCTGGGGGTCGCGAAGTAGCGGTAGGCGACGTCGATGGTGATGCCCTGCTCGCGTTCGGCGCGCAGGCCGTCGGTCAGGAGCGCCAGGTCGGGGGTACCGGTGCGGGAGATCGACTCCAGTTGGTCGGCGAGGACGGACTTGGAGTCGTGCAGGAGGCGGCCCACGAGGGTGGACTTGCCGTCGTCGACGGAACCGGCGGTGGCGAACCGCAGAAGGGTCGTGGTCGGCGTGTGCACGTTCTGATCGGCAAAGGTCGTCATGTCTAGAAGTACCCTTCACGCTTGCGGTCTTCCATCGCGGCCTCGGACACCTTGTCGTCGGCGCGGGTGGCGCCGCGCTCGGTGAGCCGGGAGGCGGCGATCTCGGAAATGACCTTCTCGATCGTCGTCGCGTCCGAGTCGACGGCACCCGTGCAGGACATGTCACCGACCGTGCGGTAACGGATGAGGCGCGTCTCGACTGCCTCCCCCTCCTTGGGGCCGCCCCAGTCGCCGGCGGTCAGCCACATACCGTTGCGGCTGAACACCCGCCGCTCGTGCGCGTAATAGATCTCGGGCAGGGTGATGTTCTCGCGGGCGATGTACTGCCAGACGTCCAGCTCGGTCCAGTTGGACAGCGGGAAGACGCGGACGTGCTCGCCGGGGGCGTGCCGGCCGTTGTACAGGTTCCACAGTTCGGGGCGCTGGCGGCGGGGGTCCCACTGGGAGAACTCGTCGCGCAGGGAGAAGACGCGTTCCTTGGCGCGGGCCTTCTCCTCGTCGCGGCGGCCGCCGCCGAAGACGGCGTCGAACTTCTCCGCCTGGATCTTCTCGGTGAGCGGCAGGGTCTGCAGCGGGTTGCGGGTGCCGTCGGGGCGTTCGCGCAGCACACCGCGGTCGATGTAGTCCTGTACGGAGGCCACATGGAGGCGCAGCCCATGGGTGGCGACCGCTCGGTCGCGGTATTCAAGGACCTCGGGGAAGTTGTGCCCGGTGTCCACGTGCAGCAGGGAGAAGGGAACGGCCGCCGGGGCGAACGCCTTCAGCGCCAGGTGCAGCATGACGATGGAGTCCTTGCCGCCGGAGAAAAGGATCACCGGCCGCTCGAACTCACCCGCCACCTCACGGAAGATGTGCACCGCCTCCGACTCGAGGGCGTCCAGGTGGCTCAGGGCGTAGGGACTTCCGGTGTCTCCGCTGTGCAGAGCGACTGTGGTCATGCTGTCTCTCCTTCCTTCGTCGACCGTCGCAACAGGCCCCTGTTCCGCAGCATTCGGTGTACCGCGGACACGGACTCGTGGACGGTCTGCGTGTTCGCTTCGATGCGCAGGTCGGGCGACTCGGGCACCTCGTACGGGGCGTCGACCCCGGTCAGCCCGGACAGTTCGCCCGCGGACTGGCGGGCGTACAGGCCCTTCACGTCCCGCACGGAGCAGACGTCGACGGGTGTCGCGACGTGCACCTCCAGGAACGGTGTGCCGTCGGCTTCGTGCCGGGTGCGCACCGCCGTGCGGCTGTCCGCGTACGGGGCGATCGCCGGCACCAGCGCCAGCACGCCGTTCCGGGCGAGGAGCCCGGCCACGAAACCGATGCGCTGCACGTTGGTGTGGCGGTCGGCGCGGTCGAAGCCGAGGCCGGCCGACAGAAAGGCGCGGATCTCGTCGCCGTCCAGGACCTCCACCGCGTGGTGGTCCTCGCGCAGCCGCCGGGCCAGAGCGCGCGCGATCGTCGTCTTGCCGGCGCTCGGCAGCCCGGTGAGCCACACCGTGGCACCGCCCGTTCTGTTCACCGTGGTCCTCGATGGTGCCGGGCTCATGGGCATGGAAGTCGACTCCTTGTCTCGCTGAGGCAGGACGGTCGGTGCTTTCGTCCGGTCAGGCGGCCCGGGTGGGCACGCTCAGCCGATGGGCCCGCAGTTCCTCGTAGAAGGGAAGGTGGAAGGCGAGGAACTCCGCGAGCTGCGGGTCGTTGTCCGGGCCGCGGGTGTAGGCGGAGCCGGTCGCGGCGAAGCCCTCGGAGCGGCTCGTCGACTCGTGCCACGCCTTCGTGCCGACCCATTCCTGGCGCATTTCGGGCCGCCAGGAGAGCGCGGAGTCGATGAAGGGGATCCCGGCGCGGTCGCAGTACGCGCGCACAGTGGCTTCCGGGTCGGCCACGAGGTCGTCGGAGTCCACGACGACCGGGCGCTGCCCCGTCGCCTGCCGCACCGCGTCGTAGATCTCGGCGAGCCGCGAGAACCCGATCTCCTCGCAGGTCGCTTCCGGGTTGATCGCGCAGTGCGACGCGATGGCCTCGCTCGGGTGGCGAATGATGAAGGTGTGAGTCGCCTTCTGGAGGAAGGCGGTGTCCGCGAGCAGGCCCGGGTAGGCGAAGTCGGTGGTGTCCTTGAAGAACACCGGGCCCTTCTCGGCGAGTTCGTGGACGGCCTCGATGAGCTCCGTCTCGCTGCGCACGGTGCGGCCGTCCACCGAGGTCTCGCCGAAGTTCATCACGTGCGAGAAGGGCTCGTGCAGAATCGTGTGGTCGCCGCGCTGCGACATCATCTTCAGGAACGCGGTCGACCTCGATCGAGGCGCGCTCCACAGGGCCAGGATCTGCGGTTCGAATGTCACGGGGTCCCCATTCTCTGCGATCGAAAAATCGGTCAACGCCATGAAAGATACCCGTCGTTCGCGCCCGGAAAATGGGCCGGAGGATATCTCATCAAGGCGATTACACGCGCTTTGGAGCCGTCATCCTCAGTGCGATGCACCTGCCCCGAATCAACGCGATCGCGATACCGTATATCCATCCTGTGCCGATGTACGTGAGCCGTGCACAGCACCTAGCGTCGGGGAGATGAAGCATGCAGCGAATCAGCGAGAAGTTGACACCATCGGTCCCGGGACACCGTTCTTCCGGACGGTGGACCTCACCGACCATCTGAACAACAGGGCCGTCACCACGGAATCAGGAAAGGGGGACGGGAGGCTCAACGTCTGGCGCAACACCATTCCGTCCCAGCATTTTCCCGCGGCCGGGTCACGGGTGGAAGTCGACGGAATCCCCTACCGAATGGCTCCGGAATCCGCGTACGACAACGTGCGCTGCGCGGGTCAGTACGTGACGGTGCCCGAGGGCCGGTACGACTGGATCCGGGTCCTGGCCACCGGCGAGCGCCGGGCGGAGACCGAGATCGCCGTCCATTTCGCCGACGGCCACATCGATTTCGAGGCGCTGCGGGTGTCGGACTTCTGGCACGCCCCGCCGCGGTTCGGCGAGAGCGTCGCGTACCGCACGCCCGTCATGCACTACCCCCACCACGTGCAGGAGCGGGTCCACGCCGGTGTCTTCAGCACGCGTGTGCCGGTCTCCCGCCAGACACCGGTGTCCGCCCTGCGGCTGCCACGGCATGTGGGTGTCCACGTGTTCGCGCTGACGTTGCAGTGCACCCCGGACGACCTGACCAGGAGGAGCACCTCATGACCACGGTGACCGCGTCCGCGCGGCTGAGCGGCGACATCCGCCTCTGGTACCGGGACACCATCAGTTGTCTGCAGGGCACGTTCGCCACCGCCCTCCTGCGCGCCGGGCACGATCCACTGCACGCGCTGGGTCTGCACTGGGAGTTCCGGTACCGGCCGGGGGAGGTCACGAGCGAGGAGTTCTCCTTCCCCTGCCCGCCGGGGACCGATCTGGCCGGGGCCCTGATGCCGCATCACTCGGTCCGCTCCGCGTGGCACCGCGCGTCCGACGCCGGGGACGGAACGGAGGAGTTGCTCTCGGAGCTCTCCCGGGACCGTACGGTGATCACCGCCGTCGACAACTTCCACCTGCCGTTCCGGCCCGCGTATCACGATGTGCACGCCGCGCACCTCCTGGTGGTGTCCGGCATCGACCGGCGCAACGGCACGGTGACTGTCGCGGACGCCATGCCGCCGGAGTTCCTCGGGGCGATACCGCTCACCGCGTTCCTGAACGCGTGGACCTCCGGCAACCCGAGCGACGAACAGGACGCGTTCTTCAGCGACACCCGCATCGAGCGTCGCTATCTCACCGTCGAGGTCGGCACCCCTTTCCCCGAGATGAGCCCGCAGCTCCTGAAGTCGGCCATCGGGAACAGCCTCGATCTGTTCCGGGCGCCGTCGCCCGACACGCACGGCGACCACGTCGGCCTGCACGGGCTGCGCCACTTCCTCGGTGACCTGGTCGAGCGCGCCCGCACCGGACACGACGGGGCCCTCCAGCACGCGTACCCGTTCGGCTGGGGCATGCAGGCGCAGGCCGGCCTGCACGGAGAGCTGCTGCGCACCTGGGGCCGGGCCACCGGGCGGCCCGCGCTGGCGGAGGCGGGCCGTCGGACGGAGGCGGTGGCCCACGCCTGGTCCGGCGTCCGTGTCACCGCCGCCCACGCCACCGCTCATCCCCCGTACGACGCCCAGGCGGTCTCCGCCGATCTGAGCGGTCACGCCCAGGCCCTCGAAAGCGCGTACGCGCGCGCCGTCGAAGCCCTCACCCAGGCGAAGGAGACGCTGTGACTGTGAACGCCGCCCCCACGAAGCGGTCCCAGGACACCCTCGCGGTGTTCGGCGGTGCCCCCGCCGTGCCCCGGCGGTTGCGGTCCCTGGAGTGGCCCGTCATCACCGACGCCGACCGTCAGGCCGTGCTGTCCACCCTGGACGGCGGGCCGTTGGTGTCGGACGTGAACAGCGAGAGCCCGGTGAGCCTCCTGGAGCAGGCGTGGGCCGCCCGCTGCGGCGTCGCCGGGTGCGTGGGCACGTCGAACGGGACCACCGCGCTGACCACCGCACTCGCGGCCCTGGACATCGGCCCGGGCGACGAGGTCATCGTCCCCGCCCTGAGCTTCATCGCCAGCGGACTGGCGCCGCTGCACCAGATGGCGGTCCCGGTCTTCGCCGACATCGACCCCGTCACCTTCACGCTCGACCCGGAGTCGGTGCGCTCCCTGATCGGTCCGAGGACGGCCGCGATTCTCCCGGTCCACCTGCACGGCCACCCCGCGCCCATGGACGACCTGCTCGACCTGGCCCGCCGGCACCGGCTCGCGGTCGTCGAGGACGCGGCCCAGGCGCACGGCGCGCTGTACCGGGGGCGCCCCGTGGGCTCTCTGGGCGACGCGGGCGCCTTCAGCCTCCAGGTGACCAAGAACCTGCCGACCTGCGGCGAAGGCGGGCTGCTGGTCACCGACGACGCCGAGCTGGCCCGCAAGGCACGGCTGATCCGGCAGTTCGGTGAGGTGATCGACGCCGGGAAGGAGCGCGACTACGTGTCGTACCGGCTGGGGTGGAACAGCAAACTCAGCTCGGTGCAGGCCGCGTTCACGCTCTCCCAGCTCGACCGGTTCGACGCCTACGAGGCGGCCCGCGAGGAGCAGGTGACGCGCTTTCTGGGGCGGCTGGCCAGCCTGCCCGGGCTCACGGTGCCGACGGTCGCCGAGGGCAGCACGCACGCGTGGCACATTCTGCGGTTCCGTCTCGAACCCGCCGCGGCGGGCCTGGACGGAATCACCCCGGGGGCGTTCCGGGCTGCCGCACACCGCCTGCTGCGCGCCGAGGGCGTCCCGATGTCCCGGTACCAGCTGATGCCGCTCAGCGATCAGAAGGTGTTCGCCGACCGCGTCGGATTCGGCCACGGACACCCATGGGCGGCGGCGGGCGACGACGGTGCCGCGCGGCCGGTGCCGACCCCGGTCGCACGGCAGGTGATCGACGACTCGCTGACGTTGCAGAAGCGGCATCTGAACCCCGGTGCGGGCGCGGCACTCGACGCGTACGCCGACGGCTTCGAGAAGGTGTGGAACAACCTCGAGGATGTCCTACGCCTCGCGCGTGGCTACTCGAACGAGTAGTCGATCTGGTCGGTGGCCGAACCTAGCGTGGACGCATGGTCGATGCCATCGAAGCACAGCCGACAAGCAGCTCACCGTCTCTCAACGAGAAGCACGCGGTTGACCGTGCCGCCCCCGCGCCCGCCCGCGGGGGCGCACCGGTCCCGACGACGGTCGTCATAGTCGACCCCGTCTCGACGGGCGCCCATCTCGCCCCCGTCTTCCACCAGCAGGGCTGGCGGACCGTCGCGGTCCACAGCAGTGATCCCCTTCCCCCGGTGTACGCCAAGAACTTCCGCCCCGAGGACTTCACGGAAGTCGTCGTGCACCACGGCGACATGGCCGAGACGACACGTCAGGTCGCTGCGTTCGAGCCGCGGTTCGTCGTCGCCGGTGCCGAGCCCGGGGTGGAACTCACCGATGCGCTCGCCGAGCGGCTCGGGCTCTGCGGGAACGGGGTCGCCACGTCCTCGGCGCGCCGCGACAAGTACGCGATGGTCGAGCGGGTCCGCCGGGCCGGGCTCGACCACGCGGCAAGCCTCGTCACCGCCGATGGCGACGAACTGGTCGCCTGGGCCGAGCGGGGCGGACACTGGCCGCTGGTCGTCAAGCCGGTCGACAGCGTCGGCTCCGACAGTGTCACCTTCTGCGCCGACGCCGCCGAGGCCCGCGAGGCGTTCACCCGCATCCACGGGGCGGTCAACCACCTCGGCATACGCAACGACGTCGTCCTCGCACAGGAACTCCTCACCGGTCAGCAGTACTTCATCAACAGCGTCAGCCGCGAAGGCCGGCACTACGTCAACGAGATCTGGAAGGACGTACGCACACACGTCGACGGCGCCCTGGTCTACGACTGGGAGGAACTCGTACCCGGCGAGGGCGCCGAACAGCAGGCGCTGCGGGACTACCTGACGCGGGTCCTCGACGCCCTGGGCATCCGCAACGGTCCGGCGCACAGCGAGGTCATGTTCACCGGGCGCGGCCCGGTCCTCATCGAGTGCGGTGCCCGGATCCAGGGTGCCGACGACCCCGAGCTGCACCGGACGGCGACAGGAACCAGCCAGGTCGATCTCACGGTGCAGGCCTGCGTGGACCCGGCCTCCTTCGACCGGCTGCCCGGACAGGTCTACCGGTTCGACCGGCGGCTGCGGGTGGTGTCGCTCATCGCCCCGTACGACGGTGAACTGGCGGCGGGACCGGCCCTTGACGAGGTGGCCTCGCTGCCGACGCTGGCCGGCTCGGTGCGCGGACTGCACGCGGGGACCCCCGTGCGCAAGACGGTCGACCTGTTCTCCTCACCCGACCACCTGGCCCTGCTCGACGCCGACCCCGCCGCGGTCGAGCGCGACTACACGACCATCCGGCGCCTGGAACGCGAGGGCCTGTACCGGCCCGCGGACGAGGGGCGGGCCGTGCGATGAGCGACGGCGGCACACGGCGGCTGACGCCGCTGCACAAACTGGTCTTCGGGCAGAGCCTCATCGGCATCGCCTACTGGGCGCTGCTCATCGTCATCGAGTCCAAGGCGACGTTCACCCTGCGCGAGGACGCCGCGTACATGGCCGCGATCGCGGTGGCATGGGGCGGCCCCTCCGTTCTGTTGAGCCATCCGGTGGGCCGGATCATCGACGCCGTCGGACCCCGTACGGTCGGGGTCGTCGCGAGCGGCGCCGCCGTCGTGACCACGCTGGCCATGATCGTGACGGACACCGCGCCGCTGCTGTGGGCGGTCACGCTGGCCTCGGGTGTGGCCCGCGCGTTCGCCCAGCCGGCCGCGGACGCCATGCCGAGCTGGCTGCCCGGTCGCGTCGAGCACGTCGAGTCCAGCATCTGGATGGGTTTCGCGACGAGCCTGCCGTTCATCGCGGGACCGACGACGGCCGCGGTGTGCATCGCGTTGTGGGGCACCGTCAGCGCGTTCGGAGTGATCGCGGCGATCTCCCTCCTCGGCGGTCTTGTCTTCATCCTCCTGGGCGCCACCGTCCGGCCCGCTTCCGAGGGCGCGGAGAGCCGGATCGGGGTGCGCGCCCTGATGGCGTCGTTCACCGTCGCCACCGCGCTGGTCCTGACCCTGGTCACCTCGCTGGCGAACGGTGCCTTCCGTCCCCTGGAACCCCTGTACGTGCGTGAGGTCCTGGAACGTCCCGCGAGCACCTTCGCCACCATCGAGGTGATCTTCGGCATCGGGCTCCTCGGGGCGACGGTCTTCATGCTGCGCTGGAAGCACCTGCTGGACCACCCCCGCTTCCTGCCCCTGTCCGTGGTGCTGATCGCTTTCGGCGAGGCGGTGTACATCGGCACCGACCAGGTGCCCGTCGCCTTCGCGGGGGTCTTCGTATGGGGCATCGCGGTCGGGCTGTTCGGTCCCGCGTGCCGTATCGCCCTGCTGCGCGGCGTCAGTTCCGAGCATCACGGCCGCGCCATGGCGCTGTGGCGGGCGATGCAGGCCACAGGCTCGCTGGTGGCTCCCGCCGCGTCCGGGCTGATCGCGGCCGTCGTCGGGATCCAGGCCATCCTCCTCGTCGTGTCCGCCCTCGTGGGCGTCAGCGGGGCCCTCGTCTGGAGCCTCGTAGGACTGCGCACACGTCGCACCACGCCACGGGCACCCGCGACAGCTCCTGAAGGAGCGTGGGGCCCGATGGCCGACGCCGAGCCGGCCCGGGACCGGACGTGACGGCGCGCGAGGCGGCGACGTGGACCGGGGCCGGGTCCGCGCACGCACCCGTCGAGGCGGCGGTCCCCGGAGGGTCCCCGGACGGCGCGCGTCGCACGCATGCGTCCCGCGTCCTCATCTGCGACCAGCTCCCCCTCATGCGGGACGGCTTGCGCACCATGCTGTCCGCCACGTCGGACTTCGTCGTCACCGGCACGGCAGAGGACCGCGGCGCGACGCTGGAGGCGATGGCCCGCACCGGACCGGACGTGGTCCTCGTCGGTCTGTCCGAGCCGGCCGAGGCGGTCGACCTGGTGCACCGGGTTCTGGGTGCGGCACACCAACAGGGCCGTACCCCGCCCTCGTTCGTCGTGCTCTACAACGAGTGCCGCAGCGAGGACATGGCCCAGTTGATCGCGGCGGACGTGCGCGGGCTGATCCGACGCGACGCCACCCGCTCGGAGGTGATCGACGCGATCCACCGTGTCGTCCGCGGCCAGACGGCGTTCAGCCCGGAGATCGTCGACCAGTTACGCACCTGGTTCCTGCGCAAGGGCACCGTGGCCGCCGAGGACACGAGCGGGGCGGCCGACGCGCTGACGCAGCGCGAGCGGGAGATCCTCGTCCTGATCGGCCGGGGCAGTTCACCGGAGGAGATCGCGCAGTCGCTGTTCATCGGACTGACCACGGTGCGCACCCACATCTACCGGATCCGGCACAAGCTCAGCCTCAAGGACCGTGCCCAACTGGTCGCCTACGCCTACCGGACGGGGCTGGTGGAGCGGCTCACCCCGGTCTCCGGACCGTTGGCCTCCTAGAAAGGACCCGCATCGAAGTCTCGTCCGACGATCCCGTTCCCAGGCCCTTTCCGGCGACCCGCTGGAAAGGGCCTCCTGATTTCCCCTTCCTTTCCGCCTCACACAGCCGGGCCGGGGAGGTCATCATCGTGATGACATGAGCCGCCGGAATTCCACGGGAAACGTACGCGCGGTTCATTCCACGATCGATACCGAAATGCCGCGGCGTGCGATGTACTCGAAGACGTACAGCGAAAGCCGCACGACTCAGGAGGAAACTCATGCTTGCCTGCCCCGAATGCGAAACCGACCTGGCGCTGACCGACCAGCCGAAGACCAACGAGATCGTCGAGTGCGGCAGTTGCGCGGTGGAACTCGAGGTGCTCACCGTCGACCCCGTCCAGGTCGGTCTCGCGCCCGAGGTCGAGGAGGACTGGGGCGAGTGACTACCGGTCCGCACACGCCTCCCGCAGCGGTGTGCGCGGTGTTCGCCTCCCGGGTGCGCACGGATGAGAAGCGCATCCTGGAGGCGCTCGACCGCCGCAAACTCCCCTATGTGTTCCTGGACTCGCGCACTGTGTGGCAGTCCCTGGACAGCACCACGGGGCCGGCGCCGCTGGTCCTCAACCGGGAGATCGGTTACGCGCGGGCCCTGTACGGTGCCCGCGCACTGGAAGCGGCGGGCTGCGTGGTCGTCAACTCCGCGCAGGCCACCGAGATCTGCGGCGACAAGTACCGCACCTCGGTGGCCCTGCGTGACGCGGGGATCCCGACGCCGCGCACCGCTCTCGCCCTCACGCCGGAGGCCGCGCTCCCGGCGCTGGACGCCCTCGGCTATCCCGCCGTGGTCAAGCCGCTGGTCGGCTCCTGGGGCCGGCTGGTCAGTTACCTGCCGGACGCGGACACCGCCGGCACGGTGCTGGACTACGTGGCCGCTCTGCCCGGGGCGAACGCGCACATCGTGTACGTCCAGGAGTACGTCTTCAAGCCGGAGCGTGACATCCGTGTCGTGGTCATCGGCGACGAGGCGGTGGGCGCCATCTACCGCAGCGGAGAGGACTGGCGCACCAACGTGGCGCGCGGCGCGGTCAGCCAGCGCTGTGAACTCACCGACGACGTGGCCAAGTTGGCGGTGTCGGCCGCGCGGAGCACAGGAGCCGACGTGGCCGGCGTGGACCTTCTGGAGGGACCGGACGGCGAGTTGTGCGTCCTGGAGGTGAACCACGGAGTCGAGTTCTCCGGTTTCCAGCGCGCACACGGCAGCGACCTCTCCCTCGCGGACCTGATGATCGATCTCCTGGAGGCGAGGCTGCCGTGCTGACCGTGGCCGTGGCCGGTGCTTCCGGCTACATCGGCGGAGAACTGCTCCGCATCCTGCTGGGTCACCCCGACACGCACGTGGCTCTGGCCACGTCGGACTCGCTCGCCGGGAAACGCGTGGACGGGGCGCACCCCAATCTGCGGGGCCGCACCGACCTCGTGTTCGCCCCGCACGACGCCCTCGATACCGGCCCTTCTCCGGACGTGCTGTTCCTGGCCATGCCGCACACCAAGACCATGGCGCGCATGCGGGACTACCAGCGGACGGCCGGTACCGTCATCGACCTCTCCGGGGACTTCCGGCTCGGCTCGACCGAGGCGTACCGGCGCTACTACGGAGTGGACCACGAGGCGAGCGACCTGCTCCCGCACTTCGTGACCGGGCTGCCGGAGTACCACCGCGAGCGGCTGCGCGAAGCCGACCTCATCTCCGTACCCGGTTGCATGGCGACCGCGGGGATGCTGGCCACCGTGCCCGCCGTCGAGGCGGGACTGGCCGGCGGCGAGGTGCTGGTCGACGCGCGCACCGGGTCGAGCGGCTCCGGCGTCACCGCGGGGCCGTCGAACCTGCACGCCGAACGCAGCGGTGCCATGCGCCTGTTCGCGCCCACCGAGCACCGGCACGAGGCGGAGATCGCCCAGGCGCTCGGACTGCCGGTCCGCATGAACGCGACCGGCGTGGAAGCCGTGCGCGGGGTGCAGGTGGTCTGCCGTCTGTCGCTGCACGAGGGCGTCGACGAGGCCCGACTGCGCCGCGCCTACACCAAGGCGTACGAGGCGGAGCCGTTCGTGCGGGTCGTCGCCCGCAAGCGAGGTGACCACCGCCTACCCGAGCCGAAGATCCTCTCCGGCTCCAACTACTGCGACGTCGGCTTCGCCCTCGCTCGGGACGGCACGCACGCGGTGGCGGTGGGCGCTCTCGACAACCTCGTCAAGGGCGGCGCCGGAAACGCCGTCCAGTGCATGAACATCCGCTTCGGCTGTCCCGAGCGCACCGGACTCGAATTCCCGGGACTGCATCCCAACTGACCCCGGACCGAACCGTGGCACGACCCGTACACGTTCGCAGAGATCCCGATTGCGACCGTCCGACATCCGCTTGAGGGGAATCGCCGTATGACCGAGACCATCGTGGTCAAGTGCGGCGGCAATGCCGCCGTGAATGCCGAGGCCGTCTGCGCCGACGTCGCCCGCCTCTCGGAACGGGGGCGGCGCCTGGTACTGGTGCACGGCGGCTCCGCCGACATCGAGCAGCTGGCGTCCCGCCTCGGCGTGGAGTCCCGCACGCTCACCGCGCCCGACGGCATCAGTACGCGCCACACCGACAGCAGCATGCTGGAGGTCGTGCAACTCGCCCTCGCGGGGCTGGCCAAACCCCGCCTGGTATCCCTGCTGAACCGGCGCGGCACCCGCGCCGTGGGCCTGACCGGGCTCGACGGCGGGCTGTTGCGGGCACGGCGCAAGTCCGCGCTGCGCGCCATCGTGGCGGGCCGTCCGACCATCGTGCGCGACAACCACACCGGGAAGATCACCTCCGTCGACACCGGACTGGTGGAGGGCCTGCTGGACGGGGGCTGTCTGCCGGTGATCTCGCCGCCCGCCGTCGCCGAGGACGGACATCCGGTGAACACGGACGCCGACCGGGCCGCAGCCGCCGTCGCGGGGGCGCTCAAGGCCAGCGTGCTGGTCCTGCTCACCGGGGCTCCCGGGGTGCTGGCCGACCCCTCCGACGACTCCTCCGCGCTCGACGTGTGCGAAGTGCCGGCGAGCGGGCCGCCCCCGCACCGGGGCGGCGGCATGGGGCTCAAGCTGATCGCGGCCCGTGAAGCGCTGCAGGAGGGCTGCGACCGGGTGGTGATCGCCGACGGCCGCGTTCCCTCTCCCGTCGAGGCGGCGCTCGCCGGCCGGGGCACGGACGTGGCGGTCGCCGGCTCGGGGGCCGGTTCCGGCGCCTGGGAGGTGGCGGGATGACCACGCACCCGGCGCACGACATCGGTTCCTCGTCGCAGCCCTACGCCGTGGGAGTGCTGCACGGCATGCTGCAGGTGGACTCCCCCTCCTGCCACGAGGGGGAAGTGGCCGCTCACATCGTGTCGTTGATGCGCGACCTGGGGTTCACGGCCGAGATCGACGCGGCCGGAAACGCCGTGGGCACCATCGGCCGGGGCGACGGCCCCTCGGTGATGCTCCTGGGGCACATGGACACGATCCCCGGTCACATACCGGTCCGGGTCGAGGGCGACCGGCTGTACGGGCGTGGCGCGGTGGACGCGAAAGGGCCGCTCTCCGCCATGATCTGCGCCGCCGCCACGGCCGTCGCGCGCGGCTTCCCCGGTTCGCTCACCGTGGTGGGCGCCGTGGAGGAGGAGACGCCCTCTTCGCGCGGGGCCATGCACATCCGCGCGGACCATGCCCGGCCCGACGCCCTGATCGTGGGCGAACCGAGCGGCTGGGACACCGTCGTCGTCGGCTACAAGGGCAAGACCGACCTGTCCTACCAGGTGCGCTGCGACCCGACGCATCCCTCCAACCCGGCGCCCAAGGCGACGGAACTGCTCTGCGGTGCCTGGGCCACGCTGCTCGACGTCCTGGGTCCCGACATCGGGAACCACAGCTTCGCGACGCCGGGTCCGACCCTGGTGTCGCTCAGCGGTGACATGGCCGTGGCCGAGGCGGAGTTCAGCGTCCGTACGCCGCCGCTGTACGACGTGGACCGGCTCGTGGACCAGCTCACCGCGAAGCTCCCCAAGGGGCGCCTGGAGCTGATCAACTCCGTCGCCGCCTGTCGCACCGATCGCTCCGACCCGGTGGTGCGTGCCCTGTCGGGCGCGATCCGCGCCCAGCACCACCGGCCCGTCTGGAAGGTCAAGAGCGGCACCTCCGACATGAACACGCTGGCCGAGGTGTGGGACGTTCCCATGGCCACGTACGGCCCGGGCGACAGCGCCCTGGACCATGCCGACAACGAGCACATCCTCATCGAGGACTACCTGCGCGGTATCGACGTCCTCGTCCGGGCCCTGGAGGCGCTCGGCGCCGATCCGGCCGTCCGTCCCGCACTGTCCCTGCTGACCGCGGAAAGGAGCAGCGGCCCGACCGGGCCCGACTCCCCATGAACGAGACCAGTACGGCCGAACACGCCCGGCGAGTACGCCGACGTGTCGTCGACATGTGCGCGAATCCCGAAGGCGGTCACCTGGGCGGATCCCTGTCCCTGACGGAGATCCTGGTGACCCTCTACTCCTCGGTGCTCCGGATCGACCCGGCGCACCCCGACTCGCCCGACCGCGACGTCCTGATCCTGAGCAAGGGGCACGGCGCGATCGGTCTGTACGCGGCGCTCGCCGAGTACGGCTTCATCCCCCAGGACCACATCGACCGCTACGCCCGGCCCGACGCGCCGCTCACCGCTCATCCGCACGCCGGCATCCCCGGCGTGGAGTGGTCCACGGGCGCGTTGGGACACGGCCTGTCGGTGGGCGTCGGGCACGCGCTCGGGTTCCGTCTCGCCGACGCCGACCGGTGGTGCTACGTCGTGATGGGCGACGGCGAGCTGCAGGAGGGATCGGTGTGGGAGGCGGCCATGGCGGCGAGCACGCACGGCCTGGACCGCCTGGTGGCGGTGGTCGACCGCAACCGTCTGCAGATCACCGGGTCCACCGAGGACAACGCGGCACTGGAGCCGCTGGCGGACCGGTGGGCGGCCTTCGGCTGGGATGTCCACGACATCGACGGCCATGATCCCGGCCGGCTGGCCGAGGCCCTTCGTCCGCCGGCGATCCCCACGGGCAAGCCACGTGTCGTCATCGCCCGCACCGTCAAGGGCAAGGGCATGCCCCAGGTCGAAGGCCAGGTACGCAGCCACTACGCCAAGTTGACCGACCGGCAGCGGCGGCGGGCGCAGAGCTCGCTCACTGCCCGTGACCCGAGGGGGAGCCGATCATGACGCAGCCGACGACCTTGCTCGACGCCCCCGGCACCATTCCCGAGCCGCCCCGGCCGAACCGTGAGGTGTACCGCGATCAGCTCGTCGACCTCATGCGGGCCGATGCCCGCGTGGTGTGCCTGGACAGCGACACGGGACTGTTCGGTCCGGTCGACTGGGGTGAGCTGTCCGACCGTTACGTCAACCTGGGGATAGCGGAGCAGAACCTGCTCAGCACGGCGGCGGGCCTCGCCGCCGTGGGACGCAGGCCGTTCGTCAACACCATGGCCACGTTCGCGACCACCCGGGCCCTGGAGTCCGTGAAGCTCGACATCGCGCGCAACAACCTGCCGGTCCGGATCGCCGCCACACACAGCGGTCTGGCGGCCGGCCATCTGGGGGCCACGCACCACTGTCTCGAAGACCTCGCCGTCATGCGGCTGTTGCCGCACATGACCGTCCTCGTGCCCGCGGACGCGGACCAGACGGCCACCATGGTGCGAGCGGCGGACGCGCTTCCCGGGCCCGTGTATCTGCGTCTCGGCCGTGGGGCGACCCCCGCCCTGCCGCCCGGCGCGGAGCCGTTCCGGCTGGGGAAGGCGCAGACGCTGCGCGAGGGTTCGGACGTCACCATCGTCGCCACCGGCCCTCATCCGGTCCTGAGGTCGCTGGAGGCCGCCGGTCTTCTTGCCGCGCAGGGCATCTCGGCGCGGGTGCTGAACATGCACACCGTCAAGCCTCTGGACGAGGCGGCTCTGCTGGACGCCGCGCGCACGACGGCCGGCATCGTCACCGTGGAGGAGCACTGGGCGCAGGGCGGTCTGGGGTCCGCCGTCGCCGAGGTCATCTCCGCGGCACGGCCCTGCGCACCCGTGCTGCGCGTGGGTGTGCCCGATGCCTTCGCCGCGGGCAGCGGGGGGCATGAGCACC
This sequence comes from Streptomyces sp. NPDC005374, assembly GCF_042872225.1. Taxonomy (NCBI): domain Bacteria; kingdom Bacillati; phylum Actinomycetota; class Actinomycetes; order Kitasatosporales; family Streptomycetaceae; genus Streptomyces; species Streptomyces sp. NPDC005374. The sequence continues at coordinate 363,363 of NZ_JBIAKA010000006.1, forward strand.
TGCTGAACCGCAACGGCATCACCGCCGAGGCGGTCATGACACGGGCCCGCCGGATCGTCACGCTGGGATAGGGCGAACCGACGGCATGCGGAGGGCCACCCGATCGTGATGATCGGGTGGCCCTCCGAGGTTGTACCTGGGGCGACGGCGGTCAGGTGGATGAAGTGACCGGCACGACACCGCGTCCCGCGGACGTGGAACCGGTCCGCGGCGCGAGGGAGTTCAGGATGCTGTCGGCCACCTGCGCTGCCTGACCGCGGATCTCGGGTATCGCCGTGGTCTCCAGCAGGTTGCCGCGCCGGACCGCGCCGATCGTCCACAGCGGTGCCGCCGGCCCGGTGGCCGGGACCAGGCGTCCGTCGCCCGCGGTGTCGAGTCCCTGGCCCGCCGGCCCCGGCCGTGCGGTCCCGTCGCGCAGGAGGCAGTCCACCAGCGGGTCCCCGGCCCGGTGCAGATCGGTGCGCGCACCGGTGCAGTTGACGACCGCGGTCACCTGGAGCTGCCTGCCGTCGCTGAGCCGCACGCGCACGGCGGCGCGGTCGACGGCGGCGCCGACGATCTCGGCGGCGGCCACCCGCAGCCTGCCCCGCCCGCGCAGCGCGTGCAGACGGGCGGCCGTCGGGGGCGCGAGACGGTGCCGGTGCACCTCCCAACTGCGCAGGTCCTCCTGGAGGAACCGGGTGCGGTCCTCCTCGGTGAGCTGTTGCCACAGGTCCGCCGTCAACGGACGCAGTCCGTCCATGCCCGGTCGCCAGTCGCCGTGCTCGCGCCGGCAGGCGGACAGGTGACGGCGGATGTCGCGGCGCAGCACGTCCAGGCCGAGCGCACCGTCAAGCGGGCACGGTGCGGCGGGCGGGGCCGGCGGGGCGAGGTGGGGGTGCGGGACGAGGCCGTGCCGTGAGACCGCGTGCAGCACCCGGCCGGGGCCGGCGAGGGTGACCGCGACGTCGGCCATGGTCAGGCCGGTGCCGACGAGCAGGACGTCACCCGTGTCCTCGACGGTGTCCAGGGCGCCCGGCGCCCACGGGTCGGCCACGAAGCGTGGGCTGGAGCGCAGTTCGTCGCCGGCCCACTGGGCCGCGGGGACCGGGTTGCCGAGGGCCAGCACGGCGGCATCCGCTCGCAGCCGGGCACCGTCGGCCTGCGTGAGCGTCATCTCCCGGGCCTCACGGTGCACGCCGACGACCTTCGCGTGCAGTCGGCGCGGCCGTCCTGACCGGCTCGTCCGGGCGGCGTGCTCCAGCACCTCTGCGAGGTACTGCCCGTAGTCGCGGCGCGGGACGAAGTCCTCCGGTACTGCGGACGGTCGGCGGGCGGTGAGCCAGCGCACGAAGTGCCCGGCGTCGTCGGGCAGCGCGCTCATCCTGCTCGCCGGCACGTTGAGCAGGTGGTGCCGCTCGCGGGTGCCGTAGGCGAGCCCGGGGCCGGAGCGCCGGGACGGATCGATCAGCGTCATGTCGAGGGCCACCCCGTGCTCCGCGGCACGGTTCAGCAGGTGGACGGTGGTCAGCGCGCCGGCGGCACCGGCGCCTACGACCGCGACGCGGTGTACGGGAGAGTTCCGGGTCACGTCTTACTCCTGTTGCTTCCTGCCTGGGGAGCGTGAGGCTCCCGTGCGGGGGAAAGGTTGACTGCGCGCACCGCTGTCTCGGGCGGTTGCTACGCCCGTGCCGTCTGCATCGCGCTGCTCAGTTCGACCCTGGAACCGACTCCGAGGCGCGGGTAGATCTTCCGCAGGTGGTAGTTGACCGTGTGCGGCGAGAGGTAGACCCGCTGGGCGATCTGACGGTTCGTCAACCCGGAACCCGCCAGGTGCGCGATGGTGCGTTCCACCTCGCTCAGCGTCTCCCAGCCGGTCCCGTTCTCGCGCCGGAACCGCTGGGAGGGGGTGTACCGGCCGACCGTGCGCAGCCGCTGCCGCACGCGCGCCGCGTCGCGATCCGCACCGCAGGCGCGGAACTCCTCGAAGGCGGACTCCAGGGTCCGGGTCCACTCGTGCTGCCCCAGTGCCTTGGTCCGGAGCGAGACGACGGCCAGGTCCTCGAGTGCGCAGCCTCGCGCCCATGCGTCGCAGTGCCCGGCCGCGGCCACCCGCAGGGCGTCCAGGTCCCCCAGCACGAGCCCGCGCGCGTGTTCGTGGACGGCGGCCGTCTCCGGCAACCCGCCGTTGAGGTCGACGATCTCCGCCGTCCTGTCGACGACGTCCTCGGCGAGTTCCGGGTCGTCGACGCTCTGCGCCAGCCGGACCAGCCAGGCGGCGGCACCGGGCTCCTCGAGATACAGGGACGGCTCGCGCCACAGGTGCGCGCCCGGCTCGCCGTCCGTCGCGGACAGCAGCCGGATCGCGGGGCGTGCGCCATGGCGGGCGGCGACCAGTTGGGCCCGCACCCAGCCGTACATCGGTGAGTCGAGGGGCGCGTCGCTGCCCTGCAGTGACACGAGGCAGTGGTCCATGTGGTCGACGGCCTCGGAGAGGTCTCCGCACCGCAGCGCGACCAAGGCTGCCAGCGCCTGCCCCATGGGACGGTAGGCCGCCGCTCCGGCCGTGTCGTCGAAGCGCGTGACGCGCTGCGCCGCGCGACGGGCCTCACCGATCCTGCCCGCCCGCAGCAGCAGGCGGGCACGGGCCAGTGTCGTCTCGCAGGACCGGCCGCTCTCGCTGAGCGGCTCCTCGGGCGCCCGGTCCAGCATCTGCCACGCCTCGTCGGCGGAGCCCATCGCGGCGAGTTTCCCGGAGACCGTCGCCGCGGCGGTCGACGTCCCGTGCAGGCCGACGTCCTCGGAGACGACCCGGCGGCCGATGCGCAGCGAGTCGACGGCGTTTCCGGCGCGCCACAGCTCCTCCACCCGGGCGGCCGGATCAGGAGCGCGTTCCGGCGCCGCGCAGGGGCCCGGTGCGGCCTGCGCCGCCGGTTCCTGCGCGGGTCCGGGTCCCTCGGACCGGGACCCGGACGGGGAGAGGCGTACGGAGCGTGCCACTTCGCTGCGGAGCAACGGGCTGGTGAAGGCCACGCGGCCGTCGTCGTAGGTCCGCAGGAGTCCGGCCGCCACCGCTTCCTCGAGGAAGGGCGCCAGAACGGTGGACTCGTGCCGCTTCAAGGATGTCCGGGAGGACGGGGCGTCGGCCCCGGGCGCGGAGACCGCGACGGCGGCCCTGCATACGGCCTGACGCGAGCGCGGCGAGAGTCGCGCCAGCCGCTGTTCGACCGCGATGCGTACACGCGCGGGCAGTGAGTCGCGCGTCGCCAGGCCGCCGGACGCCGCCCCAGGGGCGGGTATCTCCTCCGTCAGACCCTGGACGAGTTCGGTGATGAGTTGCGGATCCCCGTCGGCCTCGGCCACCTGACGCGCGACCTGACCGGGCAGCATCTGAAAGCCCAGCAGCTTGGCTGCCAACGCGGTCGCCTGTGGTTCGGTCAGCGGACGCAGCATGGTGCGCGTCACGATGCCCGGGCATTCGCGGAGCAGCCGCTCGGCGGTGCGTCCGGGGCGTGCCGCCAGCATCCACACCACGGCCTCGCCGCTGCGGCGGATCGCCCTGCGCAGTGCCCGCTCCGCAGAGGAGGAGAGCGACTGAACGTCGTCGACAGCGACGAAGTGGGGCGTGCCGTCGGCGGGTTCGTCCACGGCAGTCACGCCACCGTGACCGAAGTCCGCCCTGTGCGTCGCGACCGGGAGGCCTCGCGCGCCCGCCCATGCGGCGGCGTCGCGCAGGAGCAGTGACTTGCCGATTCCCGGCCCTCCCTGCACGAGGAGCACGGCAGCGGCTCCCGCCTCGGCCTGCTCCACGGTGGAGACCACACAGCGCCAGGCGTCGTCCCGGCCGATGGTCGCTCGTTCCGTACCAAGTGACGCGTGCATCGGAGCCGCTCCCCTGTGAGTCCACTTAGTTGAACTGCAGTCCATGTATAGACTACATCCCAGGATTACTCAAGAAGCTTCCGTCGCAAGAAACTACGACAATTCGCCACCATGTACGCCTGGTTGATCGCCACCAGGCAGGGTGGCTCCCCAGACCAGGGCAGGACCTGGCGCGTCAAAAATGCACCGCCCCCAATGGCTCGACATATGCCACCCACGATGTTGTACTATGGTCCAAATATGACGCGGGGGCGAAAGGGGCACCCTTCATGACAGCCGCAGGGCCGGTCCCCATGGGACGCCGAGAGCGCAGCAAGCAGCGTGTCCGCGACTCCTTGTACACGTCCGCGCTCAGCCTGTTCGCCGAGCAGGGCTACGAGCGCACGACGATCGACCAGATCGCCGAGCGCGCGGACGTGGCCCGCGGAACCTTCTTCAACTACTTCCAGCGCAAGGAGGACATCGTCCTGGCCTGGGCGGACAAGCGCAGGCAGCACCTCGTCGCCACCATGGAACAGACCCCGCAAGGCCCCCACGACGACGTCGCCGTCTACCTCGAGCGCTGCATGTCGGTCCTGGCGGATTTCAACGAGTCGGAACGGGACGTGGTCCCGGCCATGCTCACCGCCTGGGTCAAGTCGGGCCGGCCCATCTTCGAGGAGCCGTACACGGCACGGATCTTCGCCGACATCATCGAGGCCGGCCGCAAGCGGGGGGACGTCGCCCCGGACGTGGACCCCGCCCGCGTGGGCAACATCCTGCGTGACGCCTACCTGGGGCACCTCTACCGCTGGTCCCAGGCGCCGGACGCGCACGCCCCGCTCCGTATGGAGCTGCGCGAGATCGTGCGAATCATCCTCGCCGGTTCACTCTCCTACGCCCGCCGCGGCTGGGCCTCGCCCGGGGCCGACGATGCGAAGGCCGCTTCCAGGGGCTGACCGCGCTTCACCGACAGGCGCGGAGCATCCCGCTCCCCGCAGCCCGGTTTGGGTCCTTCCGGACCGGGGAGTCGGATGCCACCACGAACCACGGCACGGTACGGCCGACGACCGGCGCCGTCACCGACCCCGTCCGGGCCGCCCTCTTTGCCGGGGCCGCCTGGCGGAGCCGGTCGCGGGAGACGCATGTCATCCCCCGGATGACCGACGCCGAAGACCTGCCAACCATCAGCCGCCAGGTGTTGACTTGGGGACAAAGTTGAGTCCTAGTATATTCTTGTACTTCGCTAGTCTCAGCTAGTCCTTGTGTCCCGCGTCGACCGCCGGGCACAGCCCTCACACAGAAGGCGGACCTGGAGATGGAGCAAGCCCCGGCCGACGACCGATCGCCGATAGCAGTGGTGGGCATGGCCTGCCGCTTCCCCGGCGCCGACGACGTGAACGCCTTCTGGGCGAACCTGCTGACCGGCGTGGACGCCGTGTCACCGGTCCCCCGCGAACGATTCGACGTCACCCCCTATCTGAGCGAGCGCAGCGTCGACCCGGGCCGCACGGTCTCCCGGCACGGCGGTTTCCTGACCGATGCCTTCGGCTTCGATGCCGCCTTCTTCGGAATCTCACCGACGGAAGCGACCGACATGGACCCGCAGCAACGATTACTGCTGCACGTCACGTGGGAATCCCTGGAATGCGCCGGCATCCGGCCGTCGAGCCTGGCCGGCTCCCGTGGCGGGGTGTTCGTCGGACAGGCCACCGCCGAGTACGGCGACGCCGGCTCCCCCAACCGGCACCGCGACGTGCACGAGGTGGTGGGCAACCGACTTCGCGCCGTCACCGCGGGCCGCGTCTCCTACGCCCTGGACCTGCGCGGCCCCAGCGTGGTCATGGACACCGCCTGTTCGTCGTCCCTCGTCGCCGTGCACGCCGCGCGACAGAGCCTGCTCACCGAGGAGTGCGACCTTGCGATCGCCGCCGGCGTGAACATCGTCCTCGCCCCCGACGACGCCATCGCCTACTCCCAGGGCGGCATGCTCTCGCCGGGCGGCCGCTGCCGGTTCGGGGCGGCCGACGGTGACGGCTTCGTGCGCAGCGACGGTGTCGGCGCAGTGGTGCTGAAGCGGCTGTCCGACGCCGAGCGTGACGGCGACCCGGTGCTCGCGCTGCTGCTCGGCTCCGCGGTCACCAACGACGGCCGGGCCAGCGGCCTGTTGCTGCACCCCTCGGTGGACGGGCAGGTCCACATGATCGAGGAGGCCTGCCGCAGCGCGGGCGTCTCCGCCGGCGAGCTCGACTACGTCGAGGCGCACGGAACGGGCACTTCGGTGGGCGACTCGGTGGAACTGCGGGCTCTGGCCGCGGCGTTCGCGTCTGGCGGGGGCGGCGAGCGGTCGCTGCTGACCGGTTCCGTGAAGAGCAACATCGGGCACGCCGAGGCCGCGGCGGGGATCGCGGGCCTCATCAAGTCCGTGCTCATCGCACATCACGGCGAGATCCCGGCATCCCTGCACTGCGGCGACCCGCACCCGCTTCTGACGGACGACGGACTGCCGGTGCGGGTCGTGGGCGAGAACGTTCCCGTACGTCCGGCGGGCCCCGCGGCTCTACTGGGCGTCAGTTCCTTCGGGCTCTCCGGCACCAACGCACATGTGGTGGTCGGCGCCTACGTCCCGGACGGGCCGGGGGCGCCCACGTCCGATCCGGACACCCCTGTCGGGAACGTCAACGCCTCGGTCCCGGACCCCGACTATTCGGACTCGGACGCCGGCACCCCGCACCTGCTGGTGCTGACGGCGAAGTCCCGCGCCGCGCTTCTCCGCCTGGCCGACGACCACGCGGCGCACCTGGAGCCGGGCGGTGCGGGTCACGGACAGTCGTTGCGCGATGTCTGCGCGACGGCCGCCGCATGCCGCGACCCCCTCCCCCAGCGGCTCTGGGTGGTGGCCGCGACGCACGCGGACATGGCCGAGCGCCTGCGTGCCCTGGCCGCGGGCCGTCGGATCCCCCAAGGGGGCCTCGGCGAGGCGGGGTTCGGCGAGCCGCGCAGGACGGTGTTCGTCTTTCCCGGCCAGGGCTCCCAGTGGCTGGGCATGGGACGAGACCTCTACGCGTCCTCCCCTGCCTTCCGCACACAGTTACTGGCCTGCGACGCGGCGATCGGGCGGGAACTGGGCTGGTCGGTGGTGGACGTGCTGCACGCGGACGACCTGCCCACGGAGGTCGAGCGCGTCCAACCGGTGCTGTGGGCGCTGGAAGTGGCGCTGACCGCCGCCTGGCGTGCTCTCGGCGTGACCCCCGACGTCTGCGTGGGTCACAGCATGGGCGAAGTCGCCGCCGCGTACGTCGCGGGGGCGCTGTCCCTCCAGGACGCGGCCTCGGTCATCTGTCGCCGCAGCCGTCTCATGCAACGCACCGCCGGGCTGGGTGCGATGACCGCCGTGGAACTGGGCGCCGCCGACGCGGCGTCGGCCGTGGCCCCCTACGAAGGGGCCGTCTGCGTCGCGGCGGAGAACTCCCCCACTGCCAGCGTGCTGGCCGGAAAGCGGGATGCGCTCGAGGAACTGTGCCGCTCCCTGAGCGAGCGCGGCGTGCTGTGCCGGCCGGTCAAGGTCGACGTGGCCTCCCATTCGCCGCTGATGGACACGCTCCACGACGACCTCCTGGCCGAACTCGCGCGTCTCACACCGTCGCAGGCGACGACCCCGCTGTTTTCCACGGTCACCGGTGAAGCCCTGCGCGGCCCGGAACTTACGGCCCCCTACTGGGCGGACAACCTGCGCAGCCGCGTCCGGTTCACCGGGAGCGTCGAGGACCTCGCCCGGTCCCACGACAGCGTGTTCGTCGAGATCAGCCCGCATCCGGTCCTGAAGGGCGCGCTGGACGAGATCCTCGCCCCCTCCGACAGCACCGCCGTAGCGTCCCTGCGCCGCGACCATGACGGCGGACTGCAACTCCTCTGTGCTGCAGGGCAGTTGTTCGCCTCCGGCGCCGACGTGGACTGGAGCCGCCGCTACCCGAGGCCCTTCACTCCCGTCCCGCTCCCCCACTACTCGTGGGACCTGACGCAGTACCGGTACCCCAGTACGCCGCCGCCCGCCTCGGGACATGTACGCCAGGACGAGCTGGCCGACCTCGGTCTGCCCGCGCAGGATCCCGGCGTGGTCTTCCACGGCATGACGCCGGTGCCGCCGGCCGTGTTCCTGGCCACGGCACTGAAAGCCGCCGGCGACGCGGCGCCGGGCGAGATCTTCGCCCTCGACCATGTCGAACTGGGCACAGAGCCGGTCGAGATCACGGCCGACCAGCAGCTCTCGCTGCGAACCACGGTGGGCGCGCCGTCGCCCGACGGGTCGCGCCACGCCGCGGTGGACGCGGTCAGGGGCGGCTCCGGCTCCTCGGTCCCGTGCGCCACGGCGCTGGTCCGACCGGTCGGGGGCGCCGAATGCGCCGACGCCCCGGACATGTTGGACGCCGCTCTCGGCCGCTGCCGCAGGTACGTCTCCGCCGACGCCTTCTACCGGGGGGCGGAACGTCAGGGACTGTACGTCGGGGAGGCGCTGCGGTCCGTACAGCAATTGTGGCGTCGGGACGGGGAGGCGGTCGCACGAATGCGCCACCCCAAGGCCCCGGCGCCGGCGGCCTGGGAAGCGGCTCTGCAACCTCTGCTGGCCGCCGTACCCGCGTCGCGGGGCGTCTCCTACGTTCCCGAGGCGTTCGACTCCGTGCAGCTCTTCGAGGATCTCCCCGACGAATTCTGGAGCACGTGCCGCTTGTCCGCGGCGGCAGGAGCCGGTTCGGTCGCCGATGTGACCGCCATCGCCCCCGACGGCCGGGTGCTGGCCTCCTTCGCCGGGATACGGCTGCGAAGGCTGGCCGTCGCGTCCGCGCCGACCGCATCGGGCATCCGCCGTTCGCGGTTACGGGCCCGTGCCGCCCACATCGCCTCTCGGCTGTCCCGGCGGCACCCGGCCCGCGAGCCCGCGTCGCCCGCACACCTGCACCGTCCCGACCCCGCCGTTGCCGTCACGGCGGGCGAGCCTCCCCACACGCGGTCCACTCGCCCTTCTCGCCCCGTCCGCGACGTGGCGGCCGCCGCGCTGGGGATGGAGCCGGCCGAATTGGACGACAGGCGGCCGTTGAGCGACTACGGCCTCGACTCCCTGATGGCCAGCAAGATCCGTCTGCAGCTGTCCCGCGATCACGGCGTGGAGGTCACGGCCGGGCAGTTGCTCGGCGGCGACGCCCTGGCCCGCATCGAGGAGCTGAGCGGCCAGGACCCTTTCACGCGGCCCTGATGCGGCCCCCCGGGACCGGGCGCTCAGTCGGCGGCAAGCGCCCTGCGACTGCGGAAGGCCGCCACACGTGTCCGGTTCTGACAGGTCACCGAGCAGAAGCGGCGTCGGCCGCCGGGAGACTGGTCGATGTAGACGTCGGCGCAGTGGCCACCGGTGCAGATGCCGATGCGCGCGAACCCGTGGGCGACGAGGTACTGGCGCAGGGTGATCGCCGCCGCCCCGACCAGGACGTGATCGACGTCGTCGGCGCTCCACGCGGCGTGCAGCGTGCCCGCGGCCCCGGTCTCCACGACGGGACGGACACCGCTGTCGGACAGGAGACGTGTCAGGCTCTGCGCGCACGCATCGGCGTCCCGGGCGGAGAAGATCTCGTGAAGACGGTCCGCCGCGTGGGCGAGTGCCTCCGGGGTCAGCGCGGCGCTCACGGTCGCGGGCAGCTCGAGATGCGCCGCGATGTCGGAAACGGGCAGGTGAGGGGCGCCTCCTCGGCCGTCCTCCAGGCGCGGCAGCGTGCCCCAACCGTTGACCAGTTCCGTCAGCGTCGCGAGCGGGACTTCCGTGAAAGTGACTGCCATACACACCAGTGTAACGCGTTGCGGGTCGTTTTCGCGTTGCAGAGACCACTCCAGGCGGGTAACGTGATGAAGTGTAGTTATGCGTTACTCCATCCGAGCGCGGGAGGTTGTCATGCTGGACCTCACTCTTCTGCCGGCCTACCTGGCAGCAGTCGCGATCATCACCATCGCTCCAGGGCCCGACGCCGCGTACATCGTGGCCGTGGCACTGGAACGCGGCCCGCGAGCCGGTCTCGTCTCCGCCACGGGAATGGCCCTGGGCATGGTCGTGCACGTGACGGCCGCCGCCCTCGGTCTCGCCGTCCTGCTGCGCTCGACCCCCGCCGTGCTGATGGTGGTGGAACTGGTCGGCGGTCTCTACCTCGACTGGCTGGCGGTGACCACGATCCGTTCGGCCAGGAACACGCCCACGGCGGTGCCCGAGACACCACCCGAACGTCAGGTCCTGCGTCGCGCCGTCCTCACCAATCTCCTCAATCCGAAGACCGTGCTGTTCTTCGCCGCGTTCCTGCCGCGGTTCACCAGCCCTGAGCAAGGCCCCCTCTGGGTCCAGCTGCTCACCCTCGGGCTGATCTTCCTGGTGATGGGATTCATCTGGGACAGCACCATCGGCCTCTTCGCCGGCCGAGTGGGACAGGGACTGGTCCGGGGGCGCCGAACGGCCGTGACGGTGAACATGGTCGCCGGGGTCACCTTCGCCGTCCTCGCGGCGTTCCTCCTGGAGGACGCGCTGACCGCCGCCCTCACATGACGGTGACCCCGCTCCGGGCTGGCAGCCCCCGCGGCCCTGCGACCGGCCCGTGCGCGGCACAGTCACCTACGCCCTTCGCAAGGGACCGGCCAGGCAGGCGATCATGCCGTGACCGCAGGTCACAGGCCGACGGATCGCAGCGGCCGGCCCTTCGCCCGTCCCCGGCCGAACGCGTCGCTCAGAGCTGTCCGCCGCGCTCCAGGGGGATCCTCTCGCCCGCCTCGATCGCGACGGGGAGTCGGTTCTCCGCCGGCGGCAGCGGGCAGGTCGCCAGATCGGTGTAGGCGCACGGCAGGTTCCCGGCGCGGTTGAAGTCGAGGCTCACCCGGCCCTGGGCATCGGGGGCCGCGATCCGCAGGGACAGGTTCGCCGCGTACGTCGTCACGCCCGACGTCCGGTCGGTGAACAGCACCATCAGGCTGCCGGGGGCCACACCGTTGAAGGCGGTGAGCCGGTGAACGGTGCCGTCGAGATCGAACTCGACCTGGCCGGGCGAGTCGTAGACGTGCTCCAGTCCTTCCACCGCCGCGCCGACCGTCACCGGGCGCGGTTGCCCGAAGGGCAGAAAGCGGCCCTCGCGCACCCAGCGCGGGTCCGGATCGTACGCGGGAGTGCTGGTGAACGCCGTTCGCAGCGTGTTGCCGGGGTGGCGCGGGCGCAGGATGTCCTGACCGCCGCGCTTGGCGACCTCGATCAGGGCGTCGCCCGCACCGACGTACAGGCTGTCCCGCTCGGCGATCACTCCGAAGTCGTGACGACCGTGCAACGTCTCGCCGTCGAGGGTGAGTTCCTCGCCCTGATCCAGTTCGACCACCACTCCCCGCGGGGTGCTCGACCAGGCTCCGGGCGCGTCCTCGAAGCGGGCCGGTTCCGCGCTCAGCCAGTGCAGACTGGTGATCGCGAGGAATCCGTGCGGGCCGGCGAGCACCTCTTCCTTCTGCCGGTGCCACTGCTCCCAGTCCTCGGTGAAGCTCTGCCGTTCGACGTCCTGGACGCTCACGCGGACTCCTTCTCTCGGGCCTCTTCCTCCCGGTCAACCGCGACGGCCTCGCCGTTCATCCCGGCCCGCACCGGACTCCGGCGCCCGGTGCGGGAAACATGCCCTCAGAGCAGGTCGAGGGCGTCGAACCCGTAGCTGGGGCTGAGGTAGCCTCCGCCGCCCGCCGAGCCGCTGGCGGCGTCGATGCGCAGGGTGTTGGTGCCGGTCACCAACTGGGCGGCGGGGATGACGTATTCGTACGTGTGGTTGTTGCCGCGGTAGCTGCCGACGGTCAGGGTCCGGGTGGAGGGCTCGGCCGCGGCGGCCGGGATGGCGGAGGTCCAGGTGTCGTTGACGGTGATCTGGGGACGGCCGTTGGCCTTGGCCGTGGTGATACCGATCCGGAGGGTCCGGTCGGCGCCGGCCTGGGCGGCGGCGAGGGTGAAGGACACCTGCAGACCCTGGTTGATCTCCTTGAACTGGTAGGCGGGCCAGGCCGAGGCCGTCGAGCTGCCGATGACGTAGGGGTCGGCGGTCCAGGCGGCGGCGCGGGAGTCGGAGGGGTGGGCGTGGGTGACGAGGGAGGCGTTCTTGAAGCCGGCCGGGGTGCCGTTCCAGTCGCCGATGCGCCAGATGGCGGTGTCGGCGGAGGGGTCGCCTGTGATCGTGATGGTGTGCAGGGTCGTGGCCGCGCCCGCGGTGACCGTGACGTCCTCGGTGTGCACGGCGAGTTCGTCCTTGTAGACGGTGAGAGTGTAGGTGCCGGGCAGGATGCCCTTGACCGTGTACTTGCCGGTGCTCGCGTCCACCTTCGTCCAGTACTGGGCGGCGGAGTTGGAGACGCCGACGACGTAGGGGTGCGAGGTGTCGCGCCCCGCGAGCCCGTTGCCGACGATCCGGCCGCGGCCGCTCGCGCCGGTCCAGCCGGTGAGGCCGAGGGCGTCCACCCAGCTGGTGTTGTCGCGCCCGGACACGGCAGTGGTGGGTGCGGAGCCGTCGGTGAAGGCGAGGACGTACGGGCCGTGCAGCCCGAAGCGCTCGGCCTCCGTCTGCCCCTCGGCGTAGTAGAGGTGTTCGTAGAGCCCGGCGCCTGACTCGTTTCCGTGGCGCAGGAGTTGACGGATGAAGGGCCCGCCGGAGTCCTTCTCCTTGTTGGAGCGTACGACCCAGATCGAGGCGGCGGAGGCACTGAAGCCGAAGTAGTCGTAGTCGATGGTCCGCAGGTCGGAGAAGTGCTTGGCCCTGGTGGTGCCGTCGGCCTTGGCGAAGATGTCGGCGGACTCGATGACGGTGTCGGAGTTGGACCAGGTGTCCGGGTAGGTGGTGGGGAAGACGCCGGGCTTGAGGCGCGCGATGTAGCGGCTGGCGGTGACCGACGTGTCGGCCTTGTAGGTGAACAGGTAGATGTTGTTCTCGCCGCTGCGCGCCGCGTAGTAGTGGATCAGGGTGCCGTGGACGACCTTGACGAGGACGACCCCCGTGGCGGGGGTGGAGATCGACACCGTCGAGGTGCCGAGGCCGCTCTCGACGTGGGAGTTCTTGCCGTCGTACCCCTGGTACTCGGTTCCGTTGTAGACGAAGGACGACAGGTCGCCGTTGCTGTGGTCGATCTTGAAGACCAGTCCGGCTCCGGTGTCGACGACGTAGTGGGTGCCGTCGTCGGTGTAGCCGAAGCTCGCGGCCGAGGACCGGACGGGGGTGGCGAGGGCCAGGACGAGTCCGGCCGCTCCGGCGAGAACGGTGCGGCGGGACAGCGGGCTGTCGTACGGCATGCGAAAAACTCCTGTGACGGGAGGGAGGGTTGGGGAGGGACGACACCAGACTGACCGCCCGCGTGACCCCCGGGAAAGATCGACAGCCGATGGCCATGGAGTTGTAACGGCACGCCACATTCGGTCTCAGCATGCGGAATTCGACGACGAATTCGACAGTTCGCGCACGCCTGCTCGCACTCCCGTACCGATCAGGCCCCGGACCCGCCATTGACGTACGGCGAGAGCGCTCCGTACGATCACGAACGGCATTGAGTGTCAGCGTCAAGCCCTGGCTTGCTGACCGGCAACCCTCCCACGCGGTGGGGTGCTCCAGGTGAAAGCCCGGCGGGGATCGCCGATGACCCCCGCAAGCGCGTGGCCCCGTGACCGGGGCCTGAGATGTGGAGGACCGGTATGCGGCACGGTGGTGACCCCGATACCTCCTTCGTCCTCGCCACGGTGTTCTCCCGGCTCGCGCGCCGACGCCACATCGATCTGAAGCGCTCGACCAGCTGCCTCTGTCAGGCCTGACGGTCCTTCCCGCCGCCGGCCGAGTCCGGCACGCGCCGGTCGTCACCGCACCCCTGCGCGGCTGACCCTCGCTTCCCCTGATCCCTGTCTGCACAGCGCTCCCCCGCCACCGGCGTCGCTCCGGCCGGGGCCGCACACCCATGTACGGCCGTGCCTCGTACGGCACCCCATGCCTGGTGACACGAGTTGGAGAACCCTCCGTGACCGCACTTCCGGCTTCCACATCCCCCCGATGGGCGGCGCTGGCCGCCCTTCTCACCACCAGCGTGCTGCTGACCGCCTGCGGGTCGGGGACCGACGGCTCCGGCACCGGCAGCACCACGCCGAAGTCCGGCGGCACCCTGACCTTCGCGGTGGGTTCCGACGCCGGCTGCGTGGACCCGCAGCAGGTCGCCAGCAACGAGACCATCTACTCGGTGCGCCAGATCGTGGACTCCCTGACCGACCAGGACCCCAAGACCGGCAAGATCGTGCCGTGGCTCGCGAAGAGCTGGGAGATCGGCTCCGACGCCAGGACGTTCACCTTCCATCTGCGATCGGGTGTCACCTTCAGCGACGGTTCGAAGCTGACCGCGCAGGTGGTCAAGGACAACTTCGACGCGGTGCCGAAGCTCGGCGCCCTCGGAACCCTGGCCGAGGGCTATCTGAGCGGCGTCAAGAGCACCGTCGTGGTCGACCCGCTCACCGTGAGAGTGACTTTCGCCGAGCCCAACGCCCAGTTCCTGCAGGCCACTTCGACACACTCGCTGGGCATCGAGTCGTCGGCGAGTGTGCGCAGGACCCCGCAGCAGAAGTGCAGCGACGGAGTGATCGGATCCGGGCCGTTCGTGCTGAAGCAGTACGTGCAGAACCAGTCGGTCACCTTGGCCAGGCGCGCCGGGTACGACTGGGGCTCCTCCCTGTGGTCCAAGAAGGGGGAGGCATACCTGGACAAGCTGGTGTTCAAGGTCGTGCCCGAAGCGGGGGTGCGCGCCGGCAGCCTCCAGTCCGGCCAGGTGGACGCCGTCTCCAGCGTCGGCAAGGCCAACGAAGCAGCGCTCAAGGGCGGCCAGGTCACCCTCCTGCGCCGGGCCAACCCCGGTGTGGTGTTCGGCCTCGGCCTCAACAACTCGCGGCCGGTCCTCGAAGACGCGAAGGTCCGGCAGGCGATCCTGTTCGCCATCGACCGGCAGCAGATCGCCGACGCGGTCTTCCCGACCGGCACCCAGGCGGCGAGCAGCGTCCTCGCCCACACCACACCCGACTACACCGACCTCGCCTCGGACCTGTCCTTCGACGCGGCGAAGGCGAAGTCCCTCCTGGACGCGGCGGGTTGGAAGGCCGGCAGCGGCGGCATCCGCGTGAAGGACGGCAAGAAGCTCGCTCTCACCATCGACTGGATTCCCAACGCGGGAACGAACCAGCCCGCGTTGGAGCTGATCCAGCAGCAACTCAAGGCCGTCGGCGTCGCCGTGACCCTCAAGCAGCTCCAGGTCACCCAGCTTGCGCCGACGCTCCAGTCGGGCGACTACGACGCGGCCTGGGGGAACATCACCCGTGGCGACCCGGACATCCTGCGCAGTTCCTTCTCCACCAAGCTGGCGAACTTCTACCGCGTCCCGGCGGGTGACCTCGACACGGCACTGTCCGCGCAGGCGGCGAACACCGACCCGGCCAAGCGCAAGCAACTCGTGGGCGATGCACAGCAGTTGATCGTGCGGAACGCCTACTACGCACCCGTGGTGGAGCTCCAGACCCAGCTGGGTGTCGCGACGAAGGTGCACGACCTCGACTTCGACGCCTCCAGCCGGATCCAGCTGCACGACACCTGGATCGGCTAGCCGTGCGCCGCTATGTGATCAAACGGCTCGCGCAGGCGGTCGGGGTGCTGTGGGCGGCCTACACGCTCTCGTTCCTGGTGCTGGACTATCTGCCGGGCGACCCGGTGACGGCGATGGCCAGTGCGGGGATGGACTCGGGGCAGGTCGACCCGGAGCAACTGGCCGCGCTGCGGCACGAGTACGGCTTCGACAAGCCGGTGCTGGTGCAGTACGCCGAGTACCTCGGCCGGGCCGTGCGCGGCGACTTCGGCGACTCGGTGTCCACGGGCCGCCCGGTCACCTCGACGCTGGCCGACGCGCTGCCGCAGACCCTCCAGCTGACCGGCGCCGCCCTGCTGCTCGCGGTCCTGCTCGGCGGGGGCCTGGCGGTGGTGGCGACCTACACCTCCCGGCGCTGGCTGCGGCAGGTGCTGCTGTCGCTGCCTCCACTGGGGGTGTCCGTCCCGACCTTCTGGGTGGGACTGCTGCTCGTCGAGGCGTTCTCGTTCCGGCTGCGCTGGTTCCCGGCCTTCGGCAACGACGGGGTGAAGGGACTGGTGCTGCCGGCCCTGACGCTGGCGATCCCGACCGGCGCGCAGGTCGCCCAGGTCCTCGCCAAGAGCCTGCTCACGGCGCTGGACCAGGCGTATGTGGAGACCGCGCGGGCCAAGGGCGCGGGACGGTGGCGAGTCCATCTGCGGCACGCGCTGCGCAACGCGTCCCTGCCCGCGCTCACCGTCGTCGGCCTGCTGGTGGGCCAGCTGATCGCCGGCTCGGTGGTGATCGAGACCGTGTTCTCCCGCGACGGCCTCGGCCGGGTGACCGCGGCCGCGGTCACCTTCCAGGACATCCCGGTGGTGCAGGGGGTGGTGACGTTCGGAGCGCTGATCTTCGTGACCACCAACCTGGTCATCGATCTGGTCTATCCACTCCTCGATCCGCGGATCGTGGTGGCTTCGGACAGAAGGGGGAGCTTCGCATGAGCCAGACCTTTGTCGACGACCCGGCCGAGGCAGCCCTCGGCCTCGCGCGGCCGCTGGACCCCGGGCCGGATCCCGGACCGACGCGCTGGGTCGACGTACGGCTGGTGCTGCGGTTCGTGCTGCGCCGTCCCGGTCTCCTGCTGTCGGTCGTCGTCCTCGTGCTGGTGGTGCTCGCCTCGTTCCGGCCGGACCTGTTCACCTCGCAGGACCCGCTGAAGGGGGTGCCGTCGCAGAACTTCCGCGGCCCGGGCGGCGCGCACTGGTTCGGCACGGACGAGTTGGGCCGGGATGTGTTCTCCCGCGTGGTGCACGGCGCCCAACTGTCCCTGAAGGCAACCCTGATCGCGGTGCTGGTCGCGTTCGTGGTCGGCGGTCTGCTCGGTGTGGTCGCCGGGTTCGTGGGCCGCTGGGTGGACGACGTGCTGATGCGCTTCGTCGACGTCCTGCTGTCCATCCCCGCGCTGTTCCTGTCCCTGGCACTGGTCACCGCGCTCGGCTACGGCACGGTCAAGGTGGCCGTGGCGGTCGGCATCGCGAGCGTCGCCTCGTTCGCCCGGGTGGCCCGCGCGGAGGTACTGCGGGTGCGGCAGGCGGTGTTCGTCGAGGCCTCCCGCTCCTGCGGGACCCGCTGGTACTCGGTCCTCGGCCGCCATGTGCTGCCCAACGCGGCGGGACCGGTGATCGTCCTGGCCACCCTCGACTTCGGCTCCTCCATCCTGGCCGTGTCGGCGCTGAGCTTCCTCGGCTACGGCGCTCCCCCACCGGCCCCGGAGTGGGGCACGTTGATCTCCGACGGCCGCAACTACCTCGCCAACGCATGGTGGTTGACCGCACTGCCCGGACTGGCGATCGCCGCGACCGTACTGGCCACCAACCGCATCGCCCGCGCGCTGGACGGCGAATGGTCCCGGCGGCGATGACCGACGAACGTGAACACGGTGAGAACGGTGACGACGTGAGCACACCCCTGTTGGAGATTCGCGGCCTGTCGGTGTCGTACCGCACCCGGAGCGGCACGGTTCCGGCGGTCCGGGGCGTCGACCTCAACGTGTGGCCGGGGCAGGTGACGGCCGTGGTGGGCGAGTCCGGGTCCGGCAAGAGCACGACCGCGCACGCGATCACCCGGCTCCTGTCGGCGAACGGCCGTATCGACGCGGGCACGGTCCGCTTCGGCCGCCACGACCTGGCAACGCTGTCGGAGGCGGAACTGCGCACCGTGCGGGGAGTGCGGATCGGGCTGGTCCCGCAGGACCCGTCGGTGTCGCTCAACCCGGTCAAGCGGATCGGCGACCAGGTGGCCGAGGTGCTGCGCGTCCACAACCTGGCGACCCGCCGGTCTGCCCCCGTCGAGGCGATCACCGTCCTGGACCGGGCCGGGCTGCCCGACGCGGCCGTACGGGCCCGCCAGTATCCGCACGAGCTCTCCGGCGGCATGCGGCAACGCGCACTGATCGCCATCGCCATCGCCGCGAAGCCCGAGCTGATCATCGCCGACGAACCCACGAGCGCGCTCGACGTCACCGTGCAGCGGGTCATCCTCGACCATCTCCAGCATCTCACCGAGGAAACGGGCACCGCGGTCCTGCTCGTGACCCATGACCTGGGGGTCGCCGCCGACCGTTCCCAGCGTCTGGTGGTCATGTCGCAGGGCAGGGTGGTGGAGGCGGGCCCGACCCGCGACATTCTCGCCGACCCGCAGCACGAGTACACCCGCCAACTCCTCGCCGGCGCACCCAGCTTGACCAGCGCCGGACCCGCCAGGCCTGTAGCCGCGCCAAAACCCGAAGCGGCGCCTCTCGTCGAAGTGCGCAACCTGGTCAAGGAGTTCAGGCTGCCCCGCGCCGGGGACGGTCCCCGGATCCTGCGCGCGGTGGACGACGTCAGCTTCACGCTCCACCGCGGGCGGACCCTCGCCCTGGTCGGCGAGTCGGGCTCGGGCAAGTCCACCACCGCCCGGCTGACACTGCGCCTCACCGACGCGACCGCCGGGAAGGTGCTGTTCGACGGCGCCGACGTCACCACCTCGCGAGGCGCCGAGACCCGGAAGCTGCGCCGTCGCGCCCAGCTCGTCTACCAGAACCCCTACGCCTCCCTCGACCCACGCTTCTCCATCGGCGAGGTGATCACCGAGCCGCTGCGCGCCTTCAAGGTCGGCGACCGTGCCTCCCGGCTCGACCGGGCCCGCGAGCTGCTCGACCGGGTGGCACTGCCCGCCGCCACGCTGGAACGCAGGCCGGCGGAGCTGTCGGGCGGGCAGCGGCAGCGCGTGGCGATCGCCCGCGCGCTCGCCCTCTCCCCCGACCTGGTGGTGTGCGACGAGCCGGTCTCCGCGCTCGACGTGAGCGTGCAGGCTCAAGTCCTCGACCTGCTCGCCGAGTTGCAGGCCGACACGGGCGTGGCGTACCTGTTCATCTCCCACGACCTGGCCGTCGTACGGCAGATCGCCCACGAGGTCGCCGTGATGCGCTCCGGCCGGATCGTCGAGACGGGCCCGCCGGAGGAGTTGTTCACCCGCCCCCGCCACGAGTACACCCGCGAGCTGCTGGCGGCGATCCCCGGCGGCCGCGCCCCCTCCCTCGCCGCCGGGACCCACACGAGCCGGGAGTCGGTATGAGCCTTCCCACGATCACCTCACTCGCCTTTCTCACCCCGGGCAACTTCGCCGACGACGACCCGCACACCGGACTGGAGGAGACACTCCAACTCTTCGAGTACGGCGAGCGGTTGGGCTTCGACGGCGCCTGGATACGGCAGCGCCACCTCGAGCACGGCGTCGGCTCGGCCGCCGTGTTCCTCGCCGCGGCCGGCCAGCGCACCGAGCGGATCGAACTGGGCACCGCGGTCATCCCGATCGGCTACGAGAACCCCTTCCGCCTCGCCGAGGACTTGGCCCTGGCCGACGTGCTGTCCCGGGAGCGGCTCCAGATCGGCTTCAGCACCGGCATGCCGCACGCCGACCTCCTCGGCGACCTCGTGCACGACAGCGACTGGCGCGAACTCGACCTGTCGTACGGCAGGATCGCCCGCGTCCTGGACCACCTGCGCGGCGACTACCTCGGCGGCCCGGACACGGTGATCCACTCACCGGGCAACGTCCAGCGGCCCCGTCTGCAACCGCACAACCCCGGTCTGGCGCACCGGATCTGGTACGGCGGTGGGAGCCTGCGCTCGTCCCGCTGGGCCGCCGAGCACGGCCTGAGTCTGCTGTCCGGGAACATCGTCACCGGGGAGGGCACCGACGACTTCACCACGGCCCAGCTGAACCTGCTGACCGAGTACCGCCGCGCCCTCTCCGAGGGCCGCGAGACCCGGGTGGCGCTGGGCCGGGTCATCGTCCCCTTCGACAGCGCGGACGCGCCTGGCCGGGCCCGCTACCGCGACTACGCGGCGAGCCGCCACGAACGGACCCTCGCGCCCCAGGGCCCCAGACGCACCCTGTTCGCCCCCGACGTCGTCGGCACCGCCGAGCAGATCCTCGAGCAGCTCGCCGCCGACCCGGTCCTCGCGGAGGTGTCGGAGCTGCGCCTGGAGCTGCCGTACGAGTTCCACCGCGAGGAGTACGAACAGATCCTCCACGACGTCCGGCACCTGATCGCACCGGAGTTGGGCTGGCGTCCCGCCGCTCTGGCGGAGGGAGCCCTTCGGCTTCGATGAGAACCACCGTGCGCCTTGAGGTGCACCCCCGAGAGCCGTCCGACGCCGGCCACCACTTCCCCGGCAGAGGCGTGTACGAGGTGGTCACCGCCACGGAGGACGAGCGGTCGATCACCGGCGCCCGAGCGTCTCCTACGTCGGCAGGCCGCGCGGATCGGCGCCGTCCGCCTGCGCCTCGACACGATCAGGCAGGCGATCGTCCGCTCCGGGCCGACACGGCATCCGCAGAGTTCGGTGAACCCACTGACCGTCATCTGGGAAACCTGGCGCGACACCGCGGTGCGCGCGGGTGTGGGTCGCGGTCGACGTGGAGGTGGTGTGCTCCGACGTGGCCGAGCACCAACGGCGTATCACCTCGCGGTCACCCGACGCCGCAACACGTAGCGCCGCGGCCCCTCACTTGGTGAAGTGCCGCACCTCACAGCGGCATCGGCCAGGCAGGGAACAATCCGGGGTGGTCGACCGTTCATCAGTATGTGGCTGCGGAGGGGACAGTGTCCCCGGGCCTCACCTATAGCCCACGGGGACGATCGTCCGGCTGAAGCCCCGTGGAGCCTTTCGCCGAGAGGCGACCGCCCTCCGCACGCCACCGCACACGGCCCCGGCTGGTCTCCCCCGTCCAGCCGGGGCTCTTTGCATGCCGGCGGCCGGGCACACCGCGGCGGGGTATTCCGGCGAACGGCGAGCGCTCGCCTCCGTCAGGCCTGTCAGTCGAGGTGAAGATCTGCCAGAGCGGTGGACCAGTCGGTGACGATCGCGCGCTGCGCGGCGGCGAGGGTGACCTTGCCGTTGCAGACCGCGGTGTGCAGCTTGGTCTCCACCGGGTCCTTCTTGTTGTTCACCCCGGCCCCCTTCGGGTGGCCCGGGTCGGCCGGCTCGACCCAGAGGTTGCGCGGGTCGTTCGGGTCGCCGCCGAGCTGAAGGCTGATCAAGTGGTCGTACTCGGCGTCCCCCATGCGGCCGGTGAAGCCGTAGGAGGCGGCATTCAGCTTCTTCTCCTTGCCCGTCACATACGTGGACGGACGTATGCCGGAGGTGTAGCCGCCCTTGCGGCAGATCGTCGACTTCAGGTTCGCCTGCGTCACCGCCGGCGAGATCGCGCCCGGCGTGCACGTCGGGTCCTCGAGCGGCTCGCCGTGCTCGTAGCGGTAGTGGCATGAGCCGGCGGCCGGCTGCTGCTGCACCGTGTAGTGCTTCTGCGGGCCCGCTCCCACCGCGATCGCGCCCCCCGCACCGGCGGTCGCTCCGGGCGCGGGGTGCCCGGTCCCGGAGGGTGTCGACGTGCCGAGTTCGACGGACGAACAGCCCGCCGTCAGCAGACAGGCGAGGAGGGCGGGCGGTATGGCACGGCGGACAGAGCGCATGACGATCCTTCACAGGCAGGGGACGGCTGAGCAGATGCTCCCTTATCACCATCTGGTCCTACCGCGCGGGGTACGACAACGCACAGTGCGGGCCGCGGCTGCCTCGACCTGGGCGGAGTGCGGCGGGCCTCGCGGACATCCCTGGTGCGAGAAGCCGAGGCTCCGGCCGGCTGCCGGCCAGGCCACCAACGGCCGGGGCGTCGGTCCGCGCAACCAGCCGGGCTGATGCCCCGCTGCTCAGACGGCCGGCTCCGGCAGGTGGCCGAGGTGCTCGATGACCCGCTTGCGCAAGACGAGGTAGGCGTCCCAGCGGCGGGGCAAGGGGCCCGGCGGGCGTTCCACGACACGGGTCGCGGTGACGGTCTGGCCCAGCTGGAACTGCTCATGCGTCAGGTCGAGTTCGACGCCGCTGGGGAGCCGGTTCCACCAGTGGAAGCCGCGCTGGTCCCCGCCGAGATGCACTTCCCCGAGCATGAGATCGCCGCCGAAGACATCGTTGACGATCAAGGTCGTGATGTCGCAGTGACCCCAGGCCGGGTTACTCGGCTGCCAGTCGGCCTGGTCGTCGGGCGAGCAGGTGTCCGCGGCCCAGCTGGCTCGCAATGCGTTGTCGAGGTCGAGCAGATTCCAAGGAGTCATGTCGCCAGCATCGCAGCCACCACTGACATCGCAGAGACTGTGCCGGACGCCAGCAGCGCGAGGCCTACCCCCTGGCCGCACGCCAGGACCGCGAGGCCTACCCCCTGGGCGCTCGCACCAACTCCTCCCCGAGGGAGGCCGGTTGCAGGGTCGTGGTGCGACCGCTCCGATCCGTCCTCCGTGTATTCACGGGACTTGTGCCGGGCCGGCGAGCGCGGTCAGAACCAGTGCAGGCAGTGCGGGCGGCAGCCGGTGCGGAACAGGGCGTCAGCGAGCGGGGCCGCATCCGGGCGGTGGGCCCGAATGTGTCCGGCACGCACCAGCGTGCTGGGAGCGGTACCGCCGAGGTAGACCGATCCCAGGTCTCTCACGTCCAGGGACAGGTCCGGCTCGCGGTCCGTGGGGACGCAGTCGGCCTTGCTGTCCCGGACGGTCAGCAGGTAGCGACCGTGCTCGCCGAGGAACGGGTCCGCGACGTCGAGGACGAGTTCCCCGTCCGCGAACCAGCCGCGCGAGGTCAGCGCACGTGGGACGTCGAGGAGACGCACCCAGAGCCAGTCCATGTCACCGCTCACCTCGCCGGCGCGAAAGTCCGCGAACTGCCAGCGCAGCGGGTGATCGGGCGGGACCTGCTTGAACACGACCTGAGACACCAGGTCGTGTTCAAGCACGAACCGGGCCAGGGCCGTGAAGACCGCGTCGTCGGTGACGATGGTCTCGTCGACCGTCAAGGTGTCGCCGTCGACCGAGTAACTGGCATAGCCGTCCGGGACACCAGCGGCGTCCCGGTGGACGGCGATATGACGCGGCGCGTGCGAGATCGGAGGCTGCCCCGCGCGCAAGGCCCACCAGCGGCGCGGGCGGGACAACGCACCGGGTTGGGCGCGGCGGTACCGGTCGTAGACCTCTTCCAGGATCTCGCCGCACTCGGCCCGACGCAGGACTTCGACCGAGCCGTTGTCCGGGCCGGCCGTCGGTGTGGTCGGTGCCGTCGGTGCGGCGGCCGTTCCTCGCGCCCGGGCGAGAGCGAGGGCCGCCCGGTGGCGCTGCACCGTCAGGCGCGCCGTGTAGGTCGCAGGTCCGTACCCGAACCTGCCGTAAATCGCGGCCTCGGACGCCAGCAGCACGGAAAGGAACTCCCCGCGGGCCCGCCCCTGCGCGAGCTGATGCCGCATCATCGCGGTGAGCACGCCCTGGCGCCGGTGCGAGGGCAGGACTCCGACGGCGGTCACCCCGGCAACCGGGACGAGGGTCCCACCCGGCAGCGTGAGCTCGAAGGGGTGCGTGGCGGCGGTGCCGACGGGCCGCCCGTCCGCTGTTCGGGCGAGCAGGCAGCGGTCCGTTTCGAGCGCCGACCACCAGAGCCCGCCGCCCTCGACCGGGGTTTCCGGAAAACGCCCGAACGCGGCATGAACTGTGTCGACGAAGACGTCGAGATCCTTCTCGGTGGTGGGACGGATCTCCATTGCTACCGCTGCCTCCTCGGAGTACCGGCACCACGGACTGGTGGCGTCGGGCAACAATGAGGCGTTGACCCATGGCACGGTCAAACGAATTACGGCTCAGCCTCTGACCGGGGCCGGAGGAGCGCAGTACCGGATCAGGCGACCGTGAAGTCGGCCGCCTTGGTGTTCAGGGTGGTGTCGCCGTCCTTGGCGGTGACCAGGACGGCCACGTGCCACAGACCCCGCGGGGAGTCCTCGGCGTCGGCGCGGGTGACGGGGACCTTGTAGGTGCACCGCTCACTGTCGTCGCCCGAGGGCTTGCAGACGGCCGACTCGACACTGGCCATGTCCTTGGCCGTCAGCCCCTTCTTCGCGAAGGACGAGTTCGCCGGCCACGCCAGCACCTTCACGCTCTTGACGTCGGAGGACGCCGTGACGTCGGTGGTGAAGGTCAGCGAGCCGTCACGGTCGGCCGCGGGAGCGGTGTAGCGAGCGGTGCTGTGCGACAGCGCGGGCGACTGGTCCCCGGCGTAGGCGAAGGCGAAGGCACCGGCTCCACCGAGGACGACGACACCGGCAGCAACGGAAACAGCGATACGACGCGACATGAGAAATTCCCCCGCAGGTTCAGTTGGATCCCATCGGCGCTCTTGGCGGCGCCGTGACTCCCATACTGGTCCCGCGGCGAGCACCAGGGATGAGCACGCGTACTCAACTCCCGCCTGAGTAACGGGCCTTCGGTGAGAGCGGAGGTGGGCGGGAGGCCGTGTTCTGGACGTCGTTCCCGTTGGCTCGCACAAAGAGGCAGAACGGGTGGCCCGCTGGGTCGCACAGGACACACACGTCGGCCTGAGGTTGCAGGTCGGCCACGGTTGCGCCCAAGGCAAGGGCATGCTCGACGGCTGACGGCAGATCGTTCACCTCGATGTCCAGATGCATCATCATCTGCTGCTCGGACCCCGTGGAAGGCCACCGCGGACGTGCGAAGAGAGGCTCTCTCTGGAACGACAGTCCGGCACCGCCGTCGGGCGCCGCGATCTCGACCCAGCCCGGTTCCTCCTTCCGCACCGGCCACCCGAGCAGGCCCTGATAGAACTGGGCCAGTTCATGGGGGTCCGGTGCATCAAGAGTGGTCGCGGCCAACGTGAGACGCGGTTCGGGCTCCATGCACTGCTGCTGCCCGGTTCCGCTGCTGACAGGCCGGCCGTCCACCGTCTGACCGACCTGCCCGAGCCGGGTGCACGGCGCCGACGGGCCACGATGGCCGCTGTGACGTCCGCGGTCTCTGCCGAGCGTCAACGATCCAGCGCAGGCAGGCCGACCAGGCCGGTGTCGCGCATGATGAGGTCGACGGACGCCTCCAGGGTGCTGTCCGCGCCGATGACGGTCTCGATACCGCCCGGCAGGAGGTCGAGAGGCCGGTACCAGTCACGCAGTTCCGTCTCACCGAACTCGTCAGCGACCGGCTTGGTGGCGTGCCGTACGAGGGTCTGCTCGAAAGGCACGTCCAGGTAGTAGGCGTGCGTCGGGCCGCGGTGCTCGGCACACAGCCGGGCGAGCATGTCGCCGTAGCGATCGGCGTACAGGACCCCTTCGACGACGACGTGATATCCCGCGTCCAGGGCATAACGGGCCGTGAGGTCGATCAGCCCGATGTTCGCCGCGCCCGGCCGGTCCCGCTCACGCAGTACGACACGGCGCAGATTGTCCTGGCCGACCAGAGCCAGGCCTCGGCCGAACGTCGCACGGAGGCCGGCCGCGACGGACGACTTGCCCGAGGCACTGTTGCCGCGCAGCACGACCAGCCGGGTGTCCTCGGTGCCCACCATCACGGCGATCACCCTACCCACGACCTTGCTTCGTCTATCGAAATTCGATAGATTCCCATCGTAATTCGATGGAAGGACGGGTCATGGGAAAGCTGACCGTAGGTGCGCTGCGCACCGTGCTCGTGGTGGTGTTCGTCGGCACCTTGTTCGTACAGGCAGGGATGGTGTGGGCGTTGGTCAGCGGGAACGACCCGGAGGACGGCACGCTCCCGCTGACCCCGCTGCGTGTGATCACGATCCTGGGCATGGTGTCGGTCCAGGTCGCCCTGGTCTCCGTAGGACGGCTGGTGACGATGGTGCGACGCGGAACCGTGTTCTCCCCCGCCGCCTTCCGGTACGTGGACGCCGTGATCGGCGCGATCGTGGTGGCCGCTCTCCTGTGGTTCACCGTCACGGCCATCAACGCGCCGGGCCAGCGGGACGACCCGGGCGTCACCCTCATCATGGGCGGGGTCGGCGTAGCCATCCTGGGAGTCGCGCTCATCGTGCTCGTACTGCGGATGCTGCTCGCCCAGGCCGTCGCGCGCGACGTCGAAGCGTCGCAGATGCAGGCCGAGTTGAACGAGGTGATCTGATGCCGATCACCGTCGACATCGACGTCATGCTGGCCCGGCGGAAGATGTCCGTGGGCGAGCTCGCGGACCGCGTGGGGATCACTCCCGCCAACCTGGCGGTACTCAAGAACGGCCGCGCGAAGGCGGTGCGTTTCGCGACGCTCGCCGCGCTCTGCGAAGTGCTCAAGTGCCAGCCGGGCGACCTGCTGCGCTGGGAGGCCGAGGACGCCGCGAGCGGATGACGTGCCCAAGGGCGAGCCTGAGAACGCCCACCTCTGCCGACGCACCTCTCCCGCCCGGGCCCTCGGAACCCGCCGGGCGAGCTGCCGGTCAACGCGCTCCTGCGCAGTCGCGGTGACACGCGGTGCCGCCCTACCGCGCACCACGGCGCGATGGGGCCAGGCCACATCGCACGCCCCCGATCAGGCGCGTGCAACGGACGCGGGAGAGCGGAAGGCCGCAGCGGCGACACCGGCAGCTGTCAGCTGTCAGCTGGCGATGGTGGCCAGTCCGGCGATCCCGACCAGGTAGACGACGATGGCGGTGATGCTGTCGATGCCCATCCGCGCGTACTGCCGGCGGGGCCGGAAGACGAGCCCCGTCATATAGATGACCGTGAGGATGATGCCGAGCGCGGTGAGATAGATGTCGGTGTCGTGCGCGGCCGGCAGGACCGGCTTGCCGGAGATGACCGTTGCCAGGAGGAACAGCACCGGCAGGAAGGCGTTGCCTCCGAAGATGTCGCTGACCGCGAGCTGGTAATCGCCCATCTTCGTGGAGGTCAGGCCGGTGCTCAGCTCGGGCAGCGACGTGGCTGCCGCCAGTACCGTGGCGCCGAACAGCACACCGCTCAGCCCCTGGCGGGCGAAGAACTCCTCGCCACTGCGTTCGATGACAACGCCCGCCACCAGGGTTGCCAGGGCCGCCGCACTGAAGACGAGCGCCGCGCGCGTGGTGCCGACGCCGTTTTCGGTGGCTGCCTTCTCCTTCTTCCCACGGGAGTGGCCGCGGGGCTCCGGCTGACCGTCGGGAGCGTCGCCGCCTTCCCGCCACGGCAGCCCCCGGCCCGCCCGGTTCAGCAGCACCAACCCGATCACCCACAGCACCACGATGGCCACCGACGCCGGAGCCAGCCGGCCGGCATGCAGGTCCGGCGACAGCTGGGTGCCCATGACCACCACCGCCAGTACAGCCACGACGAGCGCCCCCTCCAGGACCAGCAGGAGACTGGCGGCCAAGCGGGTCAGCGGCGCGCGGGGGCGAACCCCGGCAGCGTCCAGGACGGCGAGAACGACCGTCTGGACGGCGATGCCGCCGAGGATGTTGCCGACGGCGACGTCCAGTTGGCCGGCCAGCGCCGCTGAGACAGTGATGGCGATCTCAGGCAAGTTGGTGGCGACCGCCAGGAGGATGAGCCCGCCCAGAGCGCTGCCCAGATGAAGCCGCTCTGCCAGGACGTCGGTGGTGTCGGACAACTTGACACCCGCGTACCAGATGACGCCCGCACTGGCCACGAACAACGACAACAGCACCAAAGAACTCAAAGATCCCATGACGCCTCGTGTACCCAGCGACCACGCCCCCAGCAGATCCCTCGACCCACTGCGGTGGGACCGCCGACGGCCGCACCCTGCCGTACCGCCGTCGGCGGGGCATTGTCAGTGGTGGCAGGCAAGATAACGGACATGACCACACCCACTGTGCAGATCGTGGATGCCGCCGCCTACGCGCAGGCGGTCGAGGAAGCCGTGGAGGCCGCGGCCGCCTACTACACGGGCGCCACCTCGCCGCTGGACGACGATGCCTACGACCATCTGGTGCGCGGCATCGCGGCGTGGGAGGCCGACCATCCGGGCGAGGTGCTGCCCGACTCCCCGACCGGGAAGGTCGCCGGCGGTGCCGTGGAGGGCGATGTCCCGCACACGGTGGCGATGCTGAGCCTGGACAACGTGTTCTCGCCGGAGGAGTTCACCGCCTGGACCGCGTCGCTGTCCCGGCGCATCGGCCGTGAGGTCGAGCGGTTCAGTGTCGAGGCGAAGCTGGACGGCCTCGCGGTCGCCGCCCGCTACACCCGCGGCCGGCTCAGCAGGCTGATCACCCGCGGCGACGGCACGTCCGGAGAGGACGTCAGCCATGCGATCGGCACCATCGAGGGGCTGCCCCTCGAGCTGACCGAGCCGGTCACCGTGGAGATGCGCGGTGAGATCCTGATGACCACCGCCCAGTTCGAGCACGCCAACGAGGTACGCACTGAGCACGGCGGTCAACGGTTCGCGAACTCGCGTGGCGCCGCGGCGGGCACCCTGCGGGCCAAGGACCGTGACTACACAGTGCCGATGACGTTCTTCGGCTACGGCCTGCTCCCCCTGCCCGAGACGGATACGGCGCTCGCGGTACAGCTGCGCGAGGCCGCACACAGCGAACTGATGACGCAGGCCGCCGACTTCGGAGTGAACACCCCCGCCGCCACCGCTGTCCCCGGCGTCACCGCCACGACCGTGGAAGAGGTCCTGGCCCGGGTGCAGGAGATCGCCGCACTGCGGGCGGACCTGCCGTTCGGCATCGACGGCGTCGTCATCAAGGCCGATCCGGCCGCCGACCAGCAGGCGGCCGGATCCGGTTCGCGGGCCCCGCGCTGGGCCATCGCCTACAAGCTGCCCGCCGTCGAGAAGATCACCCGGCTGCTCGCAGTGGAGTGGAACGTCGGCCGCACCGGCATCATCGCCCCACGCGCCGTCCTCGAGCCGGTCACCATCGACGGCGCCACCATCACCTACGCCACCCTGCACAACCCGGCCGACATCACCCGCCGCGACCTTCGCCTGGGCGACCACGTTATCTATAGGAGTCAAACGGCCTCTGGCACATGAGTGTTGAGGGCTCATTCTTATGCCCCTGAAAGGTATCTGATAGGTGTCTGTCACGACTGGCACGTTTGCAGCCATGTCCCCTCGGTATACCGCTGAACGCGCTATCTCCCCCCGCGACGAATCCGTGGCATGGGTGGTGATCTCCTCGGAGTACGAGCTGCATGTGGAGGCGTGCGCCTACTTGGTGAGCCTTCGGAGGGCGGACCGTTCGATCAATACCGAGCGTACGTACGCCTCTCGGGTCGCCTTGTACCTGTCGTACTGCACGGATTGCGGCCTGGACTGGAAGGAGCCGGGGCTGCCAGGGCTGGCCCGGTTCTTGCACTGGCTCATTGATGAGCCGCTGCCGTCACGGACCCGGAAGAAGCGAGTCGAGGGGCGCTTCCGCGAGAAGAAGACCGCCAACCAGATCATGACAACTGTCTGTCAGTTCCTGCGGTTCTGCTCCCAGCAGGGATGGGTGCCGGCGGGGACTGTCGCTCAGCTGTCTGAGCAGAAGTACCTGTCCTATCTGCCGCAAGGCTACGACCCGGGCGAGGAAGGACAGTTCCGCACCGTGCGGACGAAGGCGATCAAGTTCGATGTGGCGGTCGAGGGCTATGAGTGGCTGAACCCCGAACAGTTCACGACGCTCATCGGACTGACCAGGCATGCCAGGGACCGCTTCTTGGTGGCTCTGCTTGCCGGCACCGGCGTCCGGATCGGAGAGGCCCTGGGATTGCGACGGGAGGACATGCACTTCCTGTCGAACTCCGCCGGGCTCGGCTGTCAGGTCGCCGGTCCACACCTCCACGTCCGGCGGCGGCGCAATTCCAACGGCGCGTTGGCCAAGGCGCGCATGCCGCGGTGGATTCCGGTGACGACCGAGCTGGTGACGCTCTACACGGACTACGTCTTCGAGCGGGACCAGGTCGAAGAGGCGGCCGATGTCGACATGGTGTTCGTCAACCTCTTCAAGTCCCCGCTGGGCCGCGCGATGACCTATCACAACACGAAGGACCTGTTCGACCGGCTGGCGACGAAGGCAGGGTTCCCGGCACGGCCGCATATGCTGCGGCACACCGCAGCGACCACCTGGATCCGCAACAAGACCCCGCGCGACGTGGTGAAGAACCTGATGGGGCACGTCTCTGAGTCGTCGATGGAGCCCTACGTCCATGCGACGGACGAAGACAAGAGGGAGGCCGTCGAACGCGTCGCGGCGATCCAGAAGAGCCAGGGCCTCGCGTGAACGGGAACCTCGCGGAGGTCATCGACCTGCCCGGCCGGTCCGCACCCGACCAGAGTGCCTGGGTGGCCTGGCTGAAGTCGCAGTTACTGGAGGACTGGCGGCCTGGCGAATGGGACGGCGGATCGTGGCTGTTCACCGGCGATCTCGACAGCGACAAGACGGTGGCATGGCCATGCGTCATCGACACGTGCCCGGTGATCCACAAGGCCCGGAACCGGCGGTGCAGGTCCTGCGAGGACCACTTTCGGCTCAGCGACTTGACCGAGGAGGAGTTCAGCGTCGCCTACCAGCCGAGCCGGAGCCGCGTCTACAGGCGGGCATTGCTCTGCACCGTCGAACGCGACGGCGAACGGTGCCAGCGCGAACTGCATTCCAAGGGCCTGTGCCGCGGGCACAGCATGCGGTGGATCAAGGCCAGTCGGGCGGCGGACAAGCGCCGGCCGTTCGACGGGACGCTTGAGGAGTGGGTCCGCGATGTCGCAATGCCGCTCGGTGCCTGGCCGGACTGCAAGGTGGCTGGTTGCCCCCTTGAGCAGGTCACGCTCACGACGGGGCTGTGCCGGATCCACTACCAGTGGTGGTCCAAGCACAAGGAAATCATGAAGGTCGCGGACCTCGATGACTGGATCGAGCACACGACGCCCTACATGGCCAGTCACCAGTTCTCGTTGGCGCCGTTGAGCGACATCGCAAGGCTGGAGGTGCTCTACGCGCTTCAGCAGCGTGATCTGCGCACGCGGGTGATGCAGCCCTCCCCGATCCGACCGGTGATCAAGGAACTCGCCGGGGTGGCCTGCCTGTTGACCGCGAAACCCGAGACGTTCTCTCCCGTCGGATGGCCCGAGGTGTCGAACCGTATTTCCGTACTCCGGGACATCGCCTGGATCATCGAACGCGGGCACGACCAGTTCGTGGGGGTCAAACCCACCGACAAGCTGATCTGGGACATGAGGGCGGTGAATGGGCCGATCGGCCTCGGTCCGGGGCGAACTGGGTCGGCCTGGCGATCGGGCAAGGTCGATTTCACGGTCATCAAGCAACTGTGGCTGCGCGATGCGCTGATGGAGTGGGCCCGGTCCACCCAGCCGGACAACAACCGTTTCCGCCGCCACTTGGATGCGTGCCTCCTGACCTCCACGGTTCTGCACCGTCAGCCCGGCGGAGGGCTGAACCCGGCTCAGGTGCGGTACACCGACATGGCTTTGGTCGTGGAGGGCTTTCGCGCGATGACCAAGAAGGACGGCGATCTGTTCTCCAGCAAGCACCGATCGGACTGCCTGTCCATGCTGCACAACGTCCTGGACTTCGGCCGCCGAGCCGGACTGCTGAACGATCTGCACGGCACGTTCGGCCGCCACAAGTCGCTTCGGATTATCCGCGAGGAGTCCAACGAGGATGAGATCGGCAAGGCGATCCCCGAGTCGGTGATCCGCCAACTCGACGGTTGTCTCGGTGGTTTCGGCACCGGTTTTCCCTACCGCGGCTATGCCGAGGACGACATCGCGGCCATGTTCCAGGCGGTTTACCGGGTCCTTCGGGACACTGGCAGGCGGCCGTGGGAAGTGGTAAGTCTGAGGCGGGACTGCCTGGAGTTCGCGGGCAATGACATCTTCTTGATCTGGAACAACTACAAGGGCAAGCGGCTGAAGCGACGGCTGCCGATCACCCGGGACACCGCCGATGACATTCAGAGCTGGGCCGCTCACAGAGACGGGCTGGTCACGCCCAGGCGAAGCGAGAAGTACCTGTTCCCCGCCATCTCTGACAGCGGCAAGTACCCTCACCTGACGTCGGGATATCTCGCGCGGGCAATGCGCCAGTGGGTGCAGCCCCTCGACAGAGTTGACTCCGAGGGGACAGGCCGGGACGGCCTGCCCGTCCCGTTCGACAAGAACAAAATCTTCCCTTACGCGTTCCGTCACTCCTACGCTCAGCGGCACGCGGACGCTGATGTCCCGATCGACGTGCTCAAAGAGCTCATGGATCACAAAAGTGCCGATACCACGGCCCGGTACTACAAGGTGTCGTTGAAGCGGAAGCAGGAGGCGGTCAAAAAAATGCGCCTGCACGTCGTGGATCGGCACGGCAACCCTGCCCCGATGGCGTCGAACAGAGCCTACGAGATACGGGCAGTGGCGGTGCCGTTCGGCGGGTGCACCGAGCCGTCGAACGTCAAGGCGGGCGGCCATGCCTGTCCGATCCGGTTCCAGTGCGCCGGATGCGGCTTCTACCGTCCCGACCCGTCCTACCTCGCAGCGATCGAGGACCACATCCGGGACCTGAAGGCGGACAAGGAGACCGCGCTGGCGATGGGCACAGACGAGTACGTCACCCGCAACCTGCAGGACCAGATCGACTCGTTCAAGAAGGTCGCGGCGAACATGCACGAGCAGATCGAAGCTCTACCGGAGAACGAGCAAGAAGGGTTGATGGAATCGGTGAAGGTCCTACGTAAGAGCCGGGCAGCCAAGGGCCGGATGATGCTGCCGCTGACCGTGATCAGGCCGGGTGAGTCCAGCGCATGACAGGCGAACGCTCCCCCCGTGAAGTGCTCGCCGCCTCTCGCCGCAAAGACAGCCGGGACAAGCGGGCCAGGGTTGTGGCGGTCGTGGACCAGATCGCGGCCCGCGGCGACGCGGTCACCTTCGCGGCCGTGGCCAAGGAGGCCGGAGTGTCGAATTGGCTGGTATATGCAGAAGGCGTCCGCGAGCACATCGAGGCGGCACGCAAGAAGCAGGCGGGCCAGCCACGCCGGGAGACCCAGTCCGGGCTGTCGTCGAGTGCGGCAAGCCTGCGGACGGACCTGCAACTGTCCAAACAGCAGGTTGCCGCTCTGCGTGGCGAGCGCGACAGGCTGAAGGCGGCGCTTCAACGGCAGCTCGGTCAGCAACTCGATCAGGTTGGGGCCGCCGACCTGGTGGCGAGGGTGGAAGAGTTGACCCGCCAGCACGAGGCACTGACTGCCGAGCGTGACACCCTCCGCCGGGAGAAGGCCGGGCTGGAGGAACAGCTGGCCGAGAGCGAGGAGGACCTGGCAGCGGCCCGCTCCAGCCTCAGGCGGATGATCCGGGCTGAGAACGCTGGCCCGTTCTCGGCCTGAGACAAGTCCGTACGCAACTGAGCACGTTCATCTGTGCTTCCCCCCTCGAGAGAGGAGGGAAGCACAGAGATACGTGCTCAGGCTGCGCCTGGGAGCGAGTCCTGGGCACCGGCGGGGCTCCGAGCCGGGCGGTCAGATCGGCCGGGCCGAGATAGGCGATGGCCCGCAAAGCCATGCCCCTGACCGGGAAGAGGCGGTGTTCCAACCCTGCAGTATTCAGGGGCAAGGTGTTCCCGCCAGCTCACACTCTTGCACAGGACGATGTAGAGGGTGCCCCGCAACGCAGCCCGGTCATCCGTCGGCAACCGCCCGGGAAACCGACGTTGGGGCTTCCCTCAAGGCCGGGTAGTTAGGACCTGTGGATCAATAACTCGCCTTCTTGATCTCCGCTGTGGGGATGCCGAGGTGTGCGGCAAGTTCGGTGAGAGGCAGTCGGCAAGGGTGAGGCCGGGACATCGGCCGGTGTAGAGGCCGGGCTGCGGGGGTCTTCTGCCGGTCGCCGCCGCGTCGTTGCTGGAGGCCTTCTTCTCGCTGGGTCTCGCGGGCCACTGCCAGTTCGGCGAGCAGTTGGTCCCACCGAGCTGGGCGGATGCCGGTCAGGGCCGGATGAGCGAGCCGCTCTCGGCTGGGGCCGGGCTGGTCCTGGGGAGGGATCGGGGGGATCCCGCCCCGGCAGTGCTCCTTGGGTCGGAGGCTGTAGTTCCAGTCGCCGTGCCAGTCGTGGCGGTGCAGGGGCAGCGCGTTCAGCTGCCGGTCGCTGATGCGGGCTCCGGTCTTGTAGGGGGCGGTGTCAAGTTCGGCGTGCACGGTCAACCGGTGGTGGCGAGCCTGGACGGACACGGACCCGCCCTCCGAGCTCCAGGCCCTGATCGACGCGGTCACCACCGGACACGGCATTGACCTCTACCTAATAGATCCAATGCTCTGTCACCGCCTAGCAGCAACTCGTCTTCCTGGTCAGGCACTTCGCTTCTTGCGGTCCGCAGAAGGCCGCGTGCTGCTCAATGGATCCGGCGCTCACGCCACCGGGCGGGCACGCCACCCCATGAGCGGTCTGGCCTCCCGGCCGACCAGCAGGGGCACGGTCTGACGACAGAAGTCGAGTGCTTCCGGCAGCGAACGTGCTCACCTGCTGGCGCTACGGCACCGAGCCTCACCGACCCGCCAGGTCCCGTCAGGCGTTGAAGCGGTACGACCCCGCCCGTGCCCGGTACACCTTGTAGGCGGCACCGCCGAAAGTTTCGTCACGGACGTGGGCCACACCCCGGGGAGCGGTGACGGGCTTGTCCTGGGTGGGCACCCAGATCTCGGCGTCGGTGTTGTACGGAACCCTCACCGCGAGCTCGATGCGCCCGTCCGTACGCCGCCGCCACTCCGAGGAGACCGTGCCCCGTACCGTGTCGATCGAGGCACCGACGTGGTCGAGAGTGGCGGGTGACAGGTCGGTGTCGTCGACGCTCGTCGGGACCTGGCTGTTGACCGCGACCGAGGGGACGTACGGGCGGATCCGCAGCGTCTCGTAGGCGGTTGAGGTCGGCCTGATGCCGGCCAGGCTCTGGTAGAACCAGGTCGCCACGTTGGAGCGGTAGTGGTGGTCGACCGAGAGGCGGTCGGTCCACTGTTCCCACAGCGAGGTGGCGCCCTTGGCGATCTGGTAGACGTAGCCGGGCACGCCGGTCTGGGTGACGGCCTTCAGCGCGATGTCCGTGTAGCCGTACTCGCTGAGGATGTTGAACTCGTATCGCGAGCCGTACATGTCGTTCTGGATGTGCTGGTCGGCGGCCGTGATGCGGTCGGCGAGCAGCTTCGCGAGCGCCTTCTTGTTCTGCGCGAGTGTCTTCGTGCCGGACAGGTAGCGGGGGTCGTCGCGGTCCAGGTCCGAGCCGGGCACCAGGTTGAAGGCGATGGCGAGCGTGTTCTCGCTGGAGATGCTGCCCTGCGTGAACCAACCCGAGGAGGCGTCCCAGTAGTCGGCGATGAACGCCTTGCGCAGGGTGCGCGCCAACTGGGCGTAGTGGACGGCCCGTTCGGTACGGCCCAGCCTGCGGCCCACCTCGTCCATGTAGTCGCAGAAGTGGATGTAGAAGGCCAGGCTGATGACGGCGTTGCTGCCGGGGGCCTCGGCACCGGAGTAGGCGCCGAGCGAGGCCTCGAACTTGTAGTCGTTCTCGGCGGTGAACAGCGTCTCGTAGTACTTCAGCAGCGTGTCCTGGTGCTCGTACAGCTCGGCGAAGAGGCTGCTGTTGCCGTAGTACGTGTACAGCTCCCTGGGGATGACGAAATACGCCGAGTCCCAGGCCGGGACCGCCTTCCATGTGGCGTTCCAGCCGGGGGTGTGGTCGTAGCCGTATCCGCCCTTGGCGATCGGGACGAACATGGGCAGCTGGCCGGTGGAGATCTGGGTGTCCGGGAAGTGACGCAGGTAGTTGGTGAGAACCCCGTTGACGTCCCACGTGAGGGATTCGGACTCGGAGCTGGCCATGGCGTCGCCGGTCCAGCCGTTCTTCTCGCGGGACGGGGTGTCCGTGGGCTTCTGCACGAGGTTGTTCTGCTCGGCCCACTCCAGGTTGCGCTGGAGGCGGTTGAGGAGGGCGTTGTCGGTGGTGAAGGTGCCGGTGCGGGCGAAGCCGGAGCGGGCGACGCCGACGGTCAGGACGTCCGCGTCCCGGGTGAGGTCGAGGGGTCGGCCGAGAACGGCCTCGAGGTTCATGACCTCCAGGTAGCGGAAGCCGAAGTGGCTGAACTGCTGTTCCCAGGTCTGCGTCGACCGGCGGCCCAACGTGTAGTAGTGCGTCTGGAGATTGGCGTCGTGCTGGAAGTTCTCCTCCTCCACGGAGAAGGGGGAGGCGGCCGTGCCGTCGCCGCCGGTGACGCGGTTGCCACCCCGGATACGGAGGGTGAGGCCCTCCTTGTCGGAACGGACACCGGTGAGGGACAACCGGACGAGGCCGGTCATGATCTGGCCGTAGTCCAGGACCCAGACGCCCGAGCCGGGTGCCGTCTCGGTGAGCGATATCGGGCGCAGGGTCTGGTTGACCAGCACCGGTTCCGCCTCGTGGGCACGTACGGCTGCCGGCCGGAAGCCGTCGGGGACCGTCGTGGCGGGGAGTGCGCCGTGGTACTCGGGGTTCGGTCCGGAGCAACTGCCCGGCGGGATCAGCACGGTGGCCGGACGCCAGTCGCGGCCGGTGCGGTGGCCGGCCGAGCGCCAGTCCCCCAAGTCGTCGGCGCGGCGGGCGTCGTACTTCTCGCCCGAGTAGACCGAGTCGAGGGTCGTGGGCCCGTCCGTGGTGAGCCAGTCCTTGTCGGTGACCAGGGTGGTGGCGGAGCCGTCGGCGTACGTCACGACGAGCTTCGCGCGCAGGCGGGGCGCGCCGATGTAGGGGGCGAGCTGCCAGTACCACTCCTGAGGGGTCGTCACCCCGTACCAGCCACGGCCGAGTTCGGCGGCGACGACGTTCTCGCGGCCGTTCCGGAGCAGTGCGGTGACGTCGAAGGTGTCGTACAGGACGGTGCGGTCGTAGGTGCTCTGGTCCGTCAGAAGGCGGGGCACGTTGGTGCGGTCGTGGGTCGCCCGTTCGCCGTCGACGGTGATGGGGTCACCGTTGACGGTGAAGGTGACGTTGCCGGCGGCGCTCAGGTGCAGGCGGGCCTTGGAGACACGACGGCCGCGGGGCAGGGTGAAGGCGCGACGCAGCAGGGGTGCCGGGTTGGCGATGGGGAGAATCGCGTTCTTGGCGGGGATGAAGGGGTTCTTCGGCGGGAAGGTCAGGCCGGAGAGCGTGCCGATACCGGACTCGAACGGATTGGCCCCGGTGGTGAGGTCGACGGCGAAGTCGGGGGCGCCGGTGCCGGCCACCTTGACGTGGCGGATGG
This sequence comes from Streptomyces sp. NPDC005374, assembly GCF_042872225.1. Taxonomy (NCBI): domain Bacteria; kingdom Bacillati; phylum Actinomycetota; class Actinomycetes; order Kitasatosporales; family Streptomycetaceae; genus Streptomyces; species Streptomyces sp. NPDC005374. Next base: position 400,388 of record NZ_JBIAKA010000006.1, read on the forward strand.
TGGCGCTGGTGCCCCCGGCGAAGCCGAAACTTCCGTGGCGGCGGATCTGGTCACCGGTGAGAGCGCGGCTGTCGACCTCGACGCCGTTGACCGTGGTGGTGACGGTGAGGCCCACGGCCTCGACCAGGACGGTGTGGTCGCGGGTGGCCCAGGTGTCCTTGGTCAGGCCGGCCGAGGCGGGGAGAGTGACCGTCGCGACGGGGACGGTGCGGGTGCCCGAGACGGTGGGGTTGGTCTCGCTCTGGGGGTCGTAGTGGTTCACGCCCCAGTCCGGCTCGGAGGTGCCGTCGTCGATCCAGGTGTTGCCGGCGTAGTGGCGGGTCGTCATGACGAGCTGCATGTCGTCACCGCTCTGCCTGAAGGTCCAGTTCAGGCCTTCGCCCCAGGTCTTGCCGATGGGCTCGGCGCGCAACAGCAGGGCCAGGCCGGCGGTGGGATCTGCGCCACCACGGAAGACGACGGTCGCGGAGAGGTCACGCCAGTCGTGGTCCTGGGGCTGGCGCCCGCCGATCCACCGCGCACCGGACCAGTCCTTCTCGCCCTTCAGCAGCCCGGTCTCCCACCTCGCGGGCTCACTCCACCGGCCGGGGGTGCCCTTCTCGTCCCAGGTCCGCACCCGCCAGAAGTACGCCCGCTCTGACGTCAGAGCCCCTCCCCCGTAGGCGACTCCGGTACTGCTGGAGCTCGCCACCTTGCCGCTGCGCCAGACGTCCGCGCTGCCGGGGCCGGTGCCGACCTGGATCTCGTACGCGCTCTGCCTGGCGACCGGGGGCACCCAGCTGAAGGCCGGCTCGGTGTCGGCGCCCAGCGGCTCGGTGCGGGAGTTGACCTGCAGCCCGGCCGGTGCGGCCACCCGTCCGCCCGCCGCATGGGCATGCGGCGCGGCGGCGAGCGGGAGGGAGGCTCCGGCCGCCGCCGCGGTCATGATGCCGATCATGCGCCGACGGCTCAGGGCACTTCTGTCGTCCTCGTCCACGGATCGTTCCTTTCGTGAGCAGAAGACGCTGAAACGATTCAATACCTTCCAAGTGGAAAGCTTATGAACGGCGCGGGCGAAGCACAATGGTTTGTTTCAGTCCGGTTTCGAGAGTCACGTCCTCGACGCGGGCCGGGACAGGCGCGCTCGTGACGACCTCGCACTCGACCGTCCCGGTCCACTCCGGCCTCCACCACGGCGAGGGCCGCGTGGTAGCCGCGCTGTGCGAGGTCGTGCGCGCTGACTCGGTGAAGCCCCGGCGGTGCTTCGGTCTGTCGTCGCGGTGGTCCCGGCTTCTGCAGTCTTCGGTGACGCATCGCTGGGCCTGGCGCTTCATCCGGGCAGCGGAGCCTCGATGTTCACTGGATGGACAGTGACGTTGTGCGGGCAGGGACGGCCTCCGGATACTCGCGTGTGGCTGCTTGCCGTGGGTCGGCAGCCGACCGTTACGAGGGGACGCCGGCGTGATCATCCAGGACGAATCCCAGCTCACTGCGGCGGTGCTTGCCGAGACGGAGCGGGCCGGCGACCCGCGTGTCAAGGAGATCACCCAGGCCCTGGTGCGCCATCTGCACGAGTTCGCCCGCGAAGTACGGCTGAGCGAAAGGGAGTTCGACACCGCCCTCAACATCGTGACCCGGCTGGGCCGGCTCACCACGGCCAGCCACAACGAGGTCAGGCTGATGGCGGGCTCGCTGGGCCTGTCGACGCTGGTGTCCCTGATGAACAACGGCACCGAGGACAAGCCGACCTCGGCGAACCTGCTCGGCCCGTTCTGGCGCCGGGGCAGCCCGACGATGAACAACGGCGAATCGATCGTCCGCTCACCCACCGAGGGACCACCGCTGTTCTTCACCGGCCGGATCGTCGACACCGAGGGAAACGCTGTCGTCGGCGCGGAAGTCGACATCTGGCACGCATCACCTGCCGGCCTGTATGAAAACCAGGACCCCGAGCAGGCCGAGTGGAATCTGCGCGGCAAGTTCTTCAGCGACGAGGAAGGTGTGTTCGCCTTCCGCAGCATCAGGCCTTCCGGTTACCCGATACCGATGGACGGGCCCGTGGGCGATCTCTTGACCGCGCTCAATCGTCACCCCTTCCGGCCTGCACATCTCCACGCGCTGATCCATAAACCGGGATACAAGACGATCGCCTCCCAGCTCTACAGCCACGACGACCCCATCCTGGAGACCGACGCCCAGTTCGGCGTCGTACAGAATCTCGTCGGCATCTATACGCGCCACGAGAACGAGCCGGCACCCGACCCGGACGTGACCGAGGCCTGGTTCAGCCTCGAGTTCACCTTCGTCGTCGAGCCGGGTGAGGCCTGGCTGCCGACGCCGCCCGTGTCGGCCAAACGCGACACGACGCCGGACAGGGCCTGATGTGACCGTGCCATCACCCGCCCGGTGCATGCCCCGCTCCACCCGAACGCCGCGTGAAGACAGTCCGTACCTCCCGAGAGGAAACCGGTGATCACCGAAGCAGAACGTCGCGCAGCCGCGGCTGCCCTCATGCAGGCCGACCGTGAGCGTCGACCGATCACCCAGCTCAGCCTGACCTATCCCGATCTCGAGATCGAAGATGCCTACGCCATACAGCAACTCTGGGCGGCGGAGCGTGTGGCGGCCGGAGCTCGGCTCGTCGGGCACAAGATCGGGCTGACGTCCCGCGCCATGCAGATGGCCTCGCAGATGACGGAGCCCGACTACGGTTTCCTCACGGACGACATGGTCGTCAACGACGGTGCCTGTCTCGACGTGAGCCGCTACACGAAGCCCAGACTGGAGGTCGAGATCGCGTTCGTGCTCGGCGCGGACCTGCGTGGGCCGAACCTGCGCGTCCACGACGTCCTGCGGGCGACGGAGTACGTCGTCCCCGCGCTCGAGGTCATCGACTACCGCACCGAGGTGCCGCGCTCGATCACCGACACCATCGCGGACAACGCCGCCGCCGCGGCGATGGTCGTCGGTGGGCGGGTCGTGCGCCCGATGGACGTCGATCTCCGGTGGGTGGCCGCGACGCTGGCGAAGAACGGTGTGATCGAGGAGTCCGGGGTCTCGGCCGCCGTCATGGGACACCCGGCGGCAGGCATCGCCTGGCTCGGGAACAAGCTCGCCGCGGTCGGCCAGCACCTCGAAGCCGGCCAACTGCTGCTGTCGGGCTCGTTCACCCGACCCGTCTCGGTCGAAGCGAACACCGTCATCCACGCCGACTTCGGCCCGTTGGGCTCGATCGGAGTGGCGTTCCGGTGACCGTGCACAACCCGCCGGCCGGAGCATCGCGGCCCGCACCGGGCCAATGGCCCCTGCCGACAAACGCGTTCAAAGCGGCGCTCGCCCGAGGTGAGCAGATGATCGGCATGTGGTGCTCGCTGGCAGACCCGTACCCCGCCGAGATCATCGCCGGCGCCGGCTTCGACTGGCTGCTTCTCGACACCGAACACTCGCACGCCGACATCGCGACCGTGCTCTCACAACTCCAGGCGGTCGCCCCGTACCCCTGCTCGGCGGTGGTACGTCCTCCGGTCAATGACCCCGTCGTGATCAAGCGGCTCCTGGACGTCGGCGCGCAGTCGCTGCTGATTCCGCAGGTCGAGTCGGCCGAGGAGGCACGTGCCGCGGTCGCCGCCACCCGTTACGCCCCCATGGGCGTCCGCGGCGTGTCGGCACTGACCAGGGCCACCCGCTTCGGTCGCGTCAAGGACTACGCCACCCTGGCGCACACCGAACTGTGCGTGCTCGTCCAGGTCGAATCGCGGCAGGCGCTGGAGCAGATCGAGGAGATCGCGTCCGTCGACGGCGTGGACGGGATCTTCATCGGCCCCAGCGACCTGGCCGCCAGCCTCGGTCACCCCGGAGACCTGAACGCACCCGGCGTCATCGAGACAGTGGAGGAGGCGATCGGACGCGTGCGCGCGGCGGGCAGACCGGCAGGCATCCTGACGACCAACTCCACGTTCGCGCGACGGTGCATCGATCTCGGAACCACGTTCACCGCCGTCGGGGTGGACGTAGGCCTGCTGGCGCGCGGCGCCGACGCCGTCGCCCAGTCTTTCCGGCAACAGGCCGCGTCGGCTGCCGCGCCTGCCGTCGCGAGCGGGTCCTCGGAGGCCCCATGAGGGTGGAGCCGTAGCGCCACCCGCCGCCCGTCGAGGGCGCGTTCGTCGGCGGCCACCGGTCGTAGCTTCTACGCCTCTACGTCGCGTACTCAGACGCGGTACGTCTCGTTACGTCCGTCGAGTGGGACGCGGCACGCGGCGGCACGTCTGTCCACAGACCGGGTTCCGGCTTCACGGACAGGCGTCCGGGTGCCTCAATCGGCCTGGAGGAAGGGGTAGCCGGTGTAGCCCTCAGGGCCGTGCGCGTAGAACAGCTCGGGGCGCGGCTCGTTCTCGGGGTGGCCGCCCTGCCAACTCGACCAGGTCGGGGTTGGCGATGAGCCCCCGGCCAATGGCCACGGCGTCGACGTGAGCGGCCTCGATCAACTGGGCCGCTTCCTCGTGCGAGGTGACCGGCGCCGCACGCCCCGGCCTGGCCTGCGGCGGCTTCCGTCAGGACCTCATACCGTCCGTACTCACCCGCCACTTCCGTGTCCTGCAGGAGGCCGGCGTCATCCGGCAGCACGACGAGGGCAAACGTCGCACCAACACCCTGCGCAAGGAAGAACTCGACACCCGCTTTCCCGGACTGACCGACATGGTCCTCAGGGAAGGTGCCGACCAGGTCACGCCGCCGGGAGACGCCGACTGCGCCTGACGCTCCGGAGCCCGCCGGGCGGCCGTCTCGGAGCGTCAGCAGCCCCGGTCTGCGAAGAACCGCTCCAGTCAGTCACCGGAGCTATAGACGGCCATCCCGCCGGTGCCCGCGGCGGCGAAGACGAAGACGGAGACGCAGACGCGGACGCTGGACCAACTGACGCTGGTCACGCCGACGCAGTCGACCTCAGGGGGCGCAGGGCCTCGGTGACTCGGACGAGTTCGTCGAGCATCGCCGGCGCGGAGCTGGTCATCACCTCGTTCGGCACCAGGCCCTTCTCCTCGTCAATCAGCTGGTGCACGAAGGGAATCGACACCGACTCGACGACCGGTGTCATCTTCAGAGTGGTCACGACCTGCTTGATCATCTGCGCGGCCCGGGTGCCGGCCGAGACACCGCCGTAGCTGACCAGGCCGACCGGCTTGTACTGCCACTCGCTGTGCAGGTAGTCGATGGCGTTCTTCAACTCGGCGTTGTAGCCGAAGTTGTACTCCGGCATCACGAACACGAAGGCGTCCGCCTCCGCGACCTTGGCGCTCCAGTCACGGGTGTGCTGGTGAGTGTACGTACCCAGGCGCGGGTGGTGCGGCTCGTTCATGAACGGCAGGTCGATCTCGGCCAGGTCCACCAGCTCTATGTCGTCGAATCCGCCGTGTTCCTTGGAGTGGCTCTCGAACCACTCACCGATGGTGAGGCCGATCCGGCCCGGCCGCGTGCTCGCGATAATGATCTTCAGCTTGGCCATGGGAAGTTCTCTACTCTTTTCTGGGCGGAGATCCGCCTGACGTCGGTTCTGGCCCGGTGTATGCGTATCGAGATGCGTTCGCGCTACTGGGCGCCGGACACCATCTGGGACAGCTCGCTCAGCTGATGCCAGGTCCGGTTGTGGTAAACCAGCGGACCTGATGCGTCACTTCGGGCGTCGGCGCCCGTCGGCGCGTGATGCGCGTGGGTGGCGTTGACGACGACGAGCGTCGAAGCCCCCGCTGTGAAGGTGGCCGCGATCCTGCCACGGATGCTTACCGGAGCCGCGACGAAGTGCGGCTCGCCGGTCGGCAGCCGGGTCCAGGCAGCGGTGTCCGCGAAGCGGTCCGCTCCGCTCGTCGCGCATAGACGTGCGAGGTCGACCTGACCGGCTCCCAGCAAGTGTACGACCACGGACAACGACTCCAGGATCGTCGGCGTCGTCGAAGAGAGGGTCGAGGCAGAGAACACGAGGAGCGGGGGCGTCGCGCTCACCGATATCACCGATGTCGCGGTCAGGGCGACCGGGCCTCGTCCGGCGTCAGCGGTCACGACCGCGACGCCGCCCGCATGGTTGCGGAACGCCTCGCGGAAACCGTCGGGCGACAGCCCCGGCTCCAGAGAAAGTTCGTCGATCAGCGCGACGTGCTGTCGCGCCTGCTGGCGATCAATGTGATCAATGAGTTCGGACATCGGCGGCGTCTCCAGTCAATATCGACGAAACGATGTATTCATAGAACCCGAAGGGCCGGCCTGCCCTCTTGCCCGGTCTCACCAAATTGCTCTTCGCCAATTGCACCGACGAACCAACGTCTCGCCGGGCGACTGATTGCGTGTTCGGCGCGGGAGAGAACAGGTTGAACGCCTGACGGGTAGGGTCACGTTTCTGCCTGACGGCAGTGAGGTATTCCACCGCGTACTCCCACTCCTGGATCCTGGGGGCGCAGCTCACGGACGTGACCGTGCAGATGGCGGACAAGCCCTTGGAGCAACTGACGCAGCCGCGGGTCCGGGGTCCGGCGGAAACCGTCGACGGCCGCGGCAGTGATGGCCTTCACCGCTTCGTTGGTGCCAGGCATGACATGCCTCCAGTCGTAGCGGGCGTTCGAGGAGACGTTACGAAGCCGCAGCCGGGGGCAATCTCCGCGGAGCGCGACCGGCAGCCGCATCACGCGACAAGTGGCGAACGGCCCTCTCCTGGGGGGGCTGCCGGGAGGACTTCGTCTACGTGGTGATGACGCTCACCCGCTCCGGTAAGTTGAAGCTCCTACCTGGGTGCACCTATCCACTCACCGGCGTCGGTGCCCACAAGCTCGCGGAGCACATCGGCATCATGCTGTCCTAGTTTGAGCGTCGCGACGTTCTACGGCGGGGGACGGGAACCGGGCACGATCGGAACCGCCGGCCCCGCCCCGCCCGGCCGGTCAGGCACCGTCGCTCTGCGGGACGAGTATCCGCAGCTGCGTGATCAGTCCGTCCGCGTCGTGGGTCACGTGCTCGGTACCGCTCTGGGACCCGAGTTGGCCGTCGGCGGTGCGCCACGCCATGATGAAGCGGACTTCGATCGTTCCTTCGTCGAGCACCGCGGTGGTCCACACGTGCTTGCCGTCGGCCATGTCCGAGTAGAGGCTTCGGTAGAACTCAGTGATGTCGACCAGGCCGGTCACCGGAGGGAGTTCACCGAACAGCACGGTGGCCTTCGGCGCGAACACCGCATCGAGCTCCTTCAGTGCTTCGGGCTCGTGCACCGCACGGTCGACGAGCGTCATGTAGCGATCGACCACTGTCCCGGTCGTCCGAGTCATTGCGTTTCCTCTTTCTGGTGAGGTGTCAGCCCATCAGGGCTTTGCCGAGCTTGGCGCCGACCAGGGTGGAGGCGGCGCGGATCAGGGTGTTGCGGGCGATGCGGCCGAAGCGGTTGGCGGCATGAAGAAGTGCCGCATGCGCAGGGCTTCCTCCTGGTGGCGGGCGACGAACAGGGGCGCGGCGGCCGCTACGGCAGGGCTCATCCGCGTACGCGTGCCGGGCTCAGGAGCTCCTGCAGACGCGGCAGTTCGTGCCGGTCGGCGCGGTGGACCCGGATCCGCCCCCGCCGTCGGTCGCGTGCACCCCTCGTCGGCTGTGGCGAGGGTGTCCTGGTCGCAGCGAGTATGCGTGACCCATCCGCAGGTGCGTGTGCCACGGGCTTCCCCACGATGGCAGTCCAACTGCCTTACCGTGAGCGCAGGTTGGAAAGATGCGTAACCCTAAACGGTGTTCAGGTCCAGCCCGAAGTGGGCCCTTGCCGTCGTCACAGTGATGACAGGCACGTGCTCCGCGATCTGCGCCTTCGACATCTGCGTCACCAGGAAGTAGTCCTGCAGCGGCAGCCCCTTCCGCGCCACCGAGGAGCCCACCGAGCGGAACAGCAGTTCAGTGGCCTCGTGCGACAGCCGGCACGACGTGTACAGCACATTGCCGAGGGCGACCCAGTCTTCGAAGGACGGGAGGTCACCGTTCGCCCAACGCTCGCCCAGGCGCTCGTAGTCGCGGGCCGCTGTGAGAAGGACCGCCTGGGCCGCGTCGATCGTCGCCCGCGCCTGGCCCCAGATCCTCTGGCCCTCTTCGTGCTTGTACCGCTCGACCATCGGCGGGTACAGGCGCTTCTTGGTCAGGATGGTCTCTTCATAGGCGTCGAGTGCCGCCCACGCCGCACCGACCTGGACAGCCGCGAGCGAGGCCGGATACAGCGGCTGGATCTGGCCCAGGTACAAGGGGTTACCGGTGGAACGGGTGCCGTGCGTGCCTTCGGGAAGGGTCGAGTATCCCCAGTCGAACAGGGGAGAGACGTTGTCGGCCGGGATGAAGACGTCCTCCACGACGACCGTGTTCGACCCGCTCGCGCCGAGGGCCATCGTGGCGTGCCCTCCCCAGTCGTCCCGTACGGTGTAGTCGCTGCGAGGCAGCAGCACGACGGCCGGGACAGGGTCGCTTCCCTCGGCCAGGATGATCGTGCTCACCATCGCGTGGGTCGAGTACGGGACACCGGACGAGTACGGCCACACCCCCGTGAGGCGGAATCCGCCTTCCGCGGGAACGAGCGCGCCTCGGGGGTTGGCGGAGTGCGGCGCGATGAAGACGCCGTCCTCACCGAAGGCTTCCCGCACGACCTCCTCCGGGAAGTGTGCGACCAGGGGGATGGTGTGGCCCGTCCCCAGGGTCAGGCACCAGCCGATGCCGGGGTCGCCGCGCGAGATCTCGATCATCGTCCGGTAGTACGTCTCCAGGTCGAACTCGTAGCCGCCGTACTTCCGAGGTTGCACGAGGCGATAGAAGCCGGCGTCCTGGAACGCCTGGTGGATCTCGGCGGAGTACTTTCCCTCCTCCGCTGCCTTCACGCGATTTTCGCGGAGAGTCGGGCGCATGGCCGCGGCACGGGCGATCACCTCCCGCGGGGTGAGGCCCGGCTCCGGTACCCGGAGATCGCCGATCACAGCGGTCGTGTCGTTCGACGACATCGTCGTTCCCTTCGTCCGCTCCTTCTCACCCGGCCTCGTTGCCGTGGGATGAGGAGTGGAGCGAGTCAAACCCCCCGCACCCGCGCGTCGCTTGCCCCGATCCGCCAAATCCGGCGCAGCGCATTGCCCCAGGGAGGCAAGCGAAATCGGCGGGCGCCGAACGAGCATGAGAGGCGGCTGCTCGACGAACGGCAGCCATACGACGAGACAACGGAAGAGTTGGTGACGATGGTCGACGAAGACTTCTCGTACCCACCGGCGGATCGGGCGGCGAGCCTGTGCGAGCTGATCGAAGAAGGGCGCTTCTGATGGCGAGTGTCCAGCATCTGGCCGTACGCGTCTCGGACATCGAGCGCTCCACGAGGTTCTACGTCGAGACGTTCGGCGGTAAGGAAGCCCTTCGCCCATACCACACCGGCAAGCAGATGACCGAGATCATCTTCGGCCTGAAGGACACCGACTACCGGATCGCTTTCATCGAGCTGCCCGACGGCTTCGGCCTCGAACTGTTCCAGTTCCTCCCCGATCGCAACCCCACGATCGGCGTGCCGCAGCCGGAGGCGTCGTTCATGCACTTCGCCATCTCCGTCGACGACGTCCAGGACACGGTGGCACGTGCGGTGGCGAACGGTGGGGAGAGTTTCGGCGACCCGGCCGGGTGGGCTCCGGGCGACCCCGCGAAATACGCCTATGTCAAGGACCCGGACGGGAACATCCTCGAGGTGAACGACACCACGTGGGAGCGCATCCTGCACTCCGCGATCGAGCTGTATCCCAAGGCCAAGCGGTAACATCGGCTGAATCCAAGGGAGGGCGGGAGCACCGTCCCCGCCCCTCCCGCCGGCGTCGTCCCTTCAGCGGGATACGCGCATACAGTGTGCTGCCATCACGCCTGACCACGTCGGGCGCTCGCGACGATGCGAGAGGGGATGCGGATGTCCGCCACCGGGTCCTGGGTGTGCCGGCTACACCCGAGCGCCTCCCCTGATGAGCTCGAACCGACCTGCCTCCCGGAGACCTGGAACCGGACCGTTGCCGTCATCGGAATCGGGGCGTCCTCGTGGGCCGTCGAATTCTGCCGCGAGCTCGCGGCGCTCTCGGTCGACCCCGACGTCCCGGCCGTCCGCCGCGCGGAAGCCACCGAGGAGCTACGCCCCACCGCCGAGGCGGTGGTCATGGAAGCCCTGGTGGCTCTCTGCCTCGGCCGGGCGGTCCCCACGACGGTCCCCCCGGAGACGACCCGGCAGATCGCCCGAGCGGTGAGACAACGGATCTCACTCGAGCGCATACTCGCGTTCCAGCGAGCCTCCCATGCTCGCTTCAGCGACGCCCTGGTCTCCGAGTTCCGCCGCCTTGTGCCGGCCGATCAGCAGTCGGAGGGGCACTCCGACCTGTCACGCTTTCTGGTCGACCTCGTGAGTTCGTTCTCGCTCGCCTGCAGCGCCGCCTACGCGGCCGAGGAACAAGCGTGGCTCACGAGCATCGACGGTTCGCGCGGGGAGCTGGTCAGGGCTCTGCTGCGTGGCGACCACGCGGTCCTGGACCCCGCGAAGGCCCTGCGGTACGAGCTCGTGAACCGGACCCATGTCAGCCTGATACTGCGACGCGACGCGCACGCCGACGGCGACGACGACGAGGAGTCAGAGGGACTCGACCGGGTGGCCGCCAAGCTCTTGACGTGCATCGGCGCGACCGCACATCTGGTGATCCCTTCGGACGAGCGCGAGGTGTGGGCATGGGGCGGGTTCACCGACCCGCGGAGTGCGGCGGTCCGCTCGACCCCCGTGGTGCCGGGTGCCCTGGTCACGGTCGGTCGCCCAGCGCGCGGACTCGATGGTTTCCGAGCCACGCACGAAGAGGCGAAGGCAGCGGCCCGCGTCACGCTGTACTCGGCCGCCCGCTCACGCGGTCGCACAGTCCTCTTCGAGGACGTCCGACTCGCGACGTTGCTCACCTCGGACCCGGAGCGGGCGCAGAGCTTCGTCCGGGACGAGCTCGGGGCCCTGGGACATCCGCGAGAGTCGCTGCTCCGGGAGACCGTGCGCGTCTACCTCGAATGCAACTGCAGTCCCGCGACAGCAGCGGCGCGGCTCGACGTGGTGAAGAACACCGTCGTGTACCGCATCCGACGTGCTGAGGCGATGCTGGGGCGGAGCGTCAAGGAACAGCAGGGCATTCTGTGGGCGGCGCTCCATCTCGTCGACGTCGTCGACCCCGTGGAGTCGCAGTATTCGGCTTGACGTCGGGTCGCATACGGGCGGATGACCACGCGCCCGCCACGTGGCTCGGCACTTCCGCTCGAACCGCTTGATCATTGGGCGCTGCGGCGTACTGCCTGTGACGGTGAGCACAACAGACACCGCAGGTGGTCAACCTGTCCGACAAGGCCGCCGGTAAGGTCGTCCATGTGACAGGGGAAGAGACGACATCAGGGAAGTCGGGAGCGGCGTCCGGCAGGCAGCAGCGCCGCAGGCACCCCGGTGATCCCGGTCGTCAGCGCGACCCGGTAGGAACCCGGCGGGCCATTCTGACCGCCGCCGGCGCGGAGTTCGCGGCCCACGGATTCGACGGAGCCCGGGTCGTACGGATCGCGGAGTCGGCCGGCGTCAGCCATCAGCTGATCACGTACTACTTCGGGGGCAAACGCGGGCTGTACGAGGCGCTGAGCGATCAGTGGCTCGAGGAGTCCATGCGCGTCAGCCAGACCCGCACCTTCGCGGATGCCGTGCGGCGCTACGTCCACTGGGCGCATGAGGACCCCGCGTGGGTGCACACGCTGACGCGCGAAGAGCCCGGCAGGCGCCCGCCCGCCGAGGACGAGCGGGCCACCGAGTTGTTCAAGCACGTCGAGGAACTCCGCGAGCGGCAGGCGCGCGGTGAATTCCGGAGCGACCTCGACGTGGGGGCCGTGGCCCTCGTCTTCTTCGCCGCCTCGATCGCTCCGGTGGCCATCCCGTGGATCGCCCGTGAACTCGGCCAACAGGACCCGGGCTCACCGGAGTTCATCGACCACTACGCGGAGCAGGTGGGCCTGATAATCTCCGCGCTCGCCGAAGCGACGACGGCGGCGCCGGCGGCACAGGACGAGGGCTCGCCGGTGGACGGCGAGCCCCAGGACTGACGACGACCGGACCCCCGGGTTCCGGGAGTCCGTACGCCGCTCAGCCGGGCGGCAACCGCCGGGCCATCTGGAGGTGCGCCAGCTGCCAGCCACCCGACAGGGAGCGCACCCACACCCGGGTGACCGCGGCCTGGATGACGAACGGGGCCAGCTCGGGCACGAAGGCGACCCACATCTCCTGAAGACAGCTGACCACGGCCGTGGTGCCGAAGCGCTGGACGGTCACGTCATGGGTGTCCACCTGACTGGTGCGGCCCAGGCGTACCGCGTACCGCAGCCAGTCGTCCACGCCGTGGATGTGGCCCACCGCCGAGTGCACGATCACGCAGTCGGGATGCAGCAGGGCGCGAAGCGCCGGTTCCGGGTCCGGGAGGGTCTGCGCGGCGAGCCAGGCGGCCTCGGCCTCCTCAACCGTGGCGGGAGCGGAGGCGGAGACGGGGGCAGCGGCGGCGAGGCCTTTCGCCCCGGTCGACGAGGTGGTCACAGCTCCAGCTCCAGGACCGGGGACTTAGACCGGGACGAGCACGGGGTGAACAGACCCTCCCCGCGCTCCTCATCAGTCAGGACCTCGTCCCGGTGGTCGGGCTCACCGGCGCGCACCCGCACGATGCATTCGCCGCAGATCCCCTGTCCGCACGAGTTGGGCGCCTCGACACCGTTCGCCAGCAGGACGTCCAGGACGCTCTGGTCCTCGGGGACGAGGTACTCCGCTCCCGTGGAGGACAGGCGCACGGTGAATCCACCCTCCCCTCCCCCGCCGGGCTCGGCCGCGACAGGGGGCGGGGGCGAGGCGCTGAAGCGCTCCTTGTGCAGGGCGGACGCGGGCCATCCGAGCTCGGCCGCCCGCCCCAGCGCGTAGTCCATGAACCCGCCAGGACCGCAGACGTACACCGCAGTCCCGGGAGCGGGGTCCCCCAAGTCGCTTCCGAGATCCAGAAGTTGCTCCGGTGGCTCGTCGTCGAAGTGGAGGGTGACCCGCGGATGGTTCTCCAGGTCGGCGAGGAAGGCGGCCTCGCTCCGGCTGCGGGCGCAGTAGTGCAGCCGGTAGTCGCCCCCGGTGGCGTCGAGGCTCTGGGCCATCGACAGCAGCGGGGTGATGCCGATGCCGCCCGCGAGCAGCACGTGCCGGCGCGCGGACGTCAGGCCGAAGCGGTTGCGCGGTGCGGCGATGCGCAGCGTGTCGCCCTCGGCGAGGGCGTGCATGGCGCGTGAACCCCCGCGCGAGGCGGGCTCGTCGAGGACCGCGAGCCGGTACTGCTTGCGGATGTCCGGGGGGCCGCACAGGGAGTACTGCCGGATCAATCCCGCCGTACCGACAGTTACGTCGATGTGGGCGCCGGGCTCGTACTCCCACAGCTCGTCGCCGTCGGCCCGGGCGAGGTCGAAGACCGCGATTCTCGGCGTGGCGTCGTACCGGGCCACGACGACCGCGTCCGTCCAAGTGGTGCTCACGCTTCGGTCACGCCCCCGCCGCCGTGGGCACGGCCGCCCGGTCCGTTCCTGTGGAGTCCTTCGGCCGGGTGGAGAGGCCTGCTTCCACGCGGCGGACCGGCTCGCCGGGGGCGGCGACGCCGAGCGGGGTGCGTCCGGCCTCGACGTCGTCCAGCATCGTGCGCAGCATGCGCCGGAGCATGACGACACCCTTGTCGGACGGCGCCAGGGTCTCCTCGGAGTGCTGGGTGATGGGGCCCTGCGACCACTGGGCCTCGTAGTCGCCGGGGAAGCGTTGCTTCTCCTCCTCGCTCAGCTGCCAGCCGTCCTGGCCGTTCTGCTTGATGCCGAACATGAAGGACGTGGCCCGCTCGGGGTCGGCGGAGCGGATGGAGAAGACCAGCCGGTGGTGGGTGTCGTCGGCGGGGACGACCCAGATCAGCATGTCGTTGCGGACGTCGGGGGCCGAGCGGATGAAGTCGGGCAGGGCGATGATGTTGGGCAGCATGCACTCCACGGACCACTCCAGGTCGACGGGTGCGCCCGCGTCGCCCTTGGTGTCCTGGTAGCGCCAGATGTACCTCACGCCGTTGTCGGTGCGGTGGTAGGTGGTGCGCTCGGCGGCGGTGCGGTGGTCGTAGTAGTGCTCGGGGAAGCCGGTCGTGCCGGTGCCCTGGAACTGGAACCCGCTGTGGTTGGAGTGCAGCCACGCCGCGTGCACGGGGTCGACGGCGTTCTCGAACAGCTGGAGCCAGTTGTAGTCCTGCTCCAGGCCGATGACCTCGGCGCCGGGCACCATCCAGCTGGTGTGGTAGCTCTCGCCCTCGCCCAGGGGTTCGAGGCTGTCGTAGCGCGGCAGCGGGGGCTTGAGCTCGGGCGGGCCCATGTAGACGAAGATGAGGCCGTAGGCCTCCTCCACCGGATACCACGGCTGACGTGCGAGATTGCGGCGCTTGCCGCCGTCGAGTTCGCAGGCCTGGTCCAGGCAGTGGCCCTGCACGTCGAATTTCCAGCCGTGGTAGCAGCAGCGGATGCCGTCCTCCTCGACGCGGCCGTAGAAGAGGCTGCTGCCGCGGTGCGCGCACCGCTCGAAGACGACGCCGGGGCGGCCCTGTCCGTCCCGGAAGACGATCAGGTTCTCGCCCAGCAGGCGTACACGGTGCGGAACGTCGCTGGTCAGGGCGGTGGAGCTGGCGATCGGCTGCCAGTGGCGGCGCAGCGCCTCGCCCATCGGGGTGCCGGGGCCGACCTCGGTCAGGCGGGCGTCGTGGGAGGAGGGCTTACGGCCGTAGCCGGTTCCCGTGTCGGGCACGGTCGTGTCGGTCATGTGGACCATCTCCTCGGCGTTGAGGCAGTGGGGACGCGTGGACAAGGGCCGTTCGAGGGGGTCGGCAGCCCGCGGTCGAGGTTTTCTCGCGCTGTCGCGAGGTGTCACGGCACGAGCGTGCGGCGGCTCTTCCGGCGCTCTCGGACAGGGACGGACAGGCACGGCGAGCGGTGTGTGCCTATGAGGCGTTCATGCCGTTGTACGGCTCTGATGAAAAACTGTCAATGACTCCGACCTGGTTTGATGAATTACTTGCAGACCTCTGTCGGATCGCCGGGCGCCCTTGTTACGGTGACAAGGCACCGAGGTGACGACCCGCTCGCGGACTCCGCCGCACCTCGCGACAACACCTGTAGAACGTGCCGAGCCGGCGACCGCCTCCCCGCGATTTTCCGCAGCTCCTCCAGCGCGCGTTCCCTCCAGAGCCGAAGGAAACGAGATGTCCGGACCCTCCGCAGGACCCTCCATATGAGCGCCGGGCACGGCTCCGCGTACGACTACGTCGTCGTCGGTGCGGGCACGGCCGGCTGCGTCCTCGCCACGCGCCTGTCCGCGGACCCCGGGACACGGGTGCTGCTGATCGAGGCCGGCCCGCCCGCGGACCGCGGCCTGCTCGTTCAGCTGCCCCTCGGGGTCGGGCTGCTGTCGGGACGCAAGGACATCGGCTGGGGTTACGAGTCGGAGCCCGAGCCGGGCCTGAACGGCAGGCGTATCCCGGTCCCGCGTGGCCGACTGGTCGGCGGCACCGGATCGATCAACGGCTCGACTCATGTCCGCGCACACCGCCTCGACTACGACGACTGGGTCAAGTCCGGTGCCACGGGCTGGGGTTGGGACGACCTGCTGCCGTACTTCCGCCGTTCGGAGAGCAGTTGGCGCGGGGACACCGAGCACCACGGCGGGTACGGACCCGTCACCGTGTCGACCACGGTCCGACGAGGTCCTTTCGGCCGCCGTCTGGACCGCGCCGCCCGATCGCTGGGCATCGAGTTCCCCGACGACACCCAGAGCGGGGACCCTACCGGAGCGGGCCAGGTCGAGAACGCCATCCACCGCGGGCGACGGCACAGCACAGCCGCCGCCTACCTGCGCCCCGCGCTGCGGCGGCGCCCGAACCTCTCCCTGCTCACCGGGGTGCTGGTGGACACGCTCGTGCTCGACCAAGGACGCGTGACGGGCGTCCGTGTCGTGAAGGGCGGACAGAGCCGGGTGATCCGGGCCGCCCGCGAGGTCGTGGTCTGCGCCGGTGTCTACAACTCGCCGCAGCTGCTGATGCGTTCGGGCATCGGACCGGCGGATCAGCTGCGCGAGCACGGCATCGAACCGGTGGCGGATCTGGCCGGCGTCGGCGCCAACCTCCAGGACCACCCGGCGGCTCCCGTGCTGTTCGACGTCAAGGATCCGGTGACCTTCCACGAGCACCTGCGCCTCGACCGCGCGGCGGTGGGCGCGCTCCGCTGGCTCCTCACGGGGGACGGTCCGCTGGCCGGGATGCCCGAGTTCCTCTCCGCGTACATTCGCACCCGCCCCGACCTGGACCGTCCCGACGGGTTCCTCGGCATCCTGGGCGGCGGTTTCGACGCCCGGCCGTGGTTCCCCGGCATACGGCCGCTCAAGGACCGGCACTGCGTGGCACTCAACGCCGTCGCGACCCCCCGCAGCCGCGGCGAGGTCAGGCTGGGCTCCGCCGACCCGGCCGCCCCGCCTCGGATCACGTTCAACCTGCTCACCGAGCCGGAGGACGTCGCCGCGCTGCGGGAGACCGTGCGCACCACTCTGGCCGTCCTGCGCAGCCCGGACGTCTCGCCGATGATCCGGGCGGAGCTCGCACCAGGCCTCGACGTACGCACCGACGCCGACTTCGAGCGCTATCTGCGCGAGACCGGTTACACCGCCAACCACGCCTGCGGCACGTGCGCCATCGGAACCTCCGAGACCGCGGTCGTCGACCCCGAGCTGCGGGTGCGCGGCGTCGACGGGCTGCGTGTCGTCGACGCGTCGGTCCTGCCGACCGTGCCCGGCGCGAACATCAACGCCACCGTCATCGCCGTGGCGGAGAAGGCCTCGGACCTGATCCGCGGGATCCCGGCAGCCTCCGCTGCCCCGCTCCATAAGAGGACCGCGGGATGAGGGAACCACTGTCGTACGCCATCGCGTACAGGGCGGCCGAGGCCGCGCTGGGCGCGGCCCGGGCAGAGGGGGCGCGGATCTGCGTGGCGGTCGTCAACCGCAGCGGCATCACCAAGGTCCTGCTCAGCGACGACGGCGTCGGCCCCATCGGGATCGAGACCGCGCGCCGCAAGGCCTACACCGCCGCCGTCACCGGCCTGCCGACCTCGAAGTTCGCCGCCCTCGCCGCGTCACCCGCGATGGCGGTCGCGCCCGTGCACCTCGTCGACGCCGCCCTCCTCGCCGTACCGGGCGGGGTGCCCATCACCGTGGACGACGGCGAGGTCATCGGTGCCGTCGGCGTCGGCGGAGCCGACGCCGAGACCGACGAACGACTCGCCTCCCGCGCCCTGGAGGGCCTGAAAGACCTGATCGTGTGAGCGCCTCTGCCACCCGTGACACCAAAGGAGAACGACCATGATCGAGGACTTCCTCGTCGTCGAGGGCGTGGCCCACAACTACAACTTCCGGCCCGAGAACTGCGTCAACCCGCACATCGGGGCGGCCATCGGCGAGCACCTCTACGGCCTGCACAAGCGGGTCAGCGGCCCCGAATACACCCTCGAACGCTCCACCTACATGCAGGGCGCGGGCGCGGACATCATCGGCCGGGCCCTGCTCGCGGAGAGCCAGACCGACGTGATCGCGTACCACGAGACGCCCATCTACGGCCACTTCCGGGACGGAGGATCGGCGCTGACCTTCGGCCTGGAGATGCGCGAGAAGTGGCCGGAGCGCGTGCTGATCTACGGCGCGGTGTCCCCGCTGCGTCCCGGCGCCCTGGACCGGGTGGACGAGCTGGTGGAGAAGCACCGGGTCAACGCCCTCAAGCTCTATCCGATCGACGTCGTCGAGGGCCGGGTGACCGCGCTGGACATGGGTGACCCGGAGATCTGCTTCCCACTGTTCGAGCGGGCCCGGCAGCACGGTCTGAAGGTCGTGGCCATCCACAAGGCCCTCCCGGTCGGGCCCGGGCCGACCTCCGCCCTCGGGATGAGCGACGTGGAAGCCGCCGCGCTGGCCTTCCCCGACCTCACCTTCGAAGTCGTCCACGGAGGCATGGCCTTCGTCGAGGAGACGGCCCTTCAGCTGGAGTCCTTCCGCAACATATGGGTCAACCTGGAGGCCACGTCGTTCATGGCGGTCTACGCGCCCCGCCGCTTCGCCCAGGCGATGGGCGCCTTCCTGCAGGCCGGTGCCGCCGAGCGGATCATCTGGGCGACCGGCTGCGACGCCGTCCACCCCCGGCCGGCGATCGAGGCCTTCTGGAACTTCGAGATGCCCCGTGACCTGATCGAGGAGTACGGGCTGCCCGAGCTCACCAAGGAGATCAAGGCCGACATCCTCGGCCGCAACTTCCTGCGGATGCACGGCATCGACGAGAAGGACCTCCGCGCGCGCATCCGCGGCGACGAGTTCGACACCACCGAACTCCAGGAACCGTGGGGCGGACGGGTCGCACCGGCCGACGACGCGTTGGCCGGTGCGCTATGACGGTCACGGAAACCCAGGTCCGCGCGACGCTCAACGAGATCGTCGATCCGTGCAGCATTACCGCGGGAGTCCCCGCCGGACTCGACGACATGGGACTCGTCGGTGACATCCGCGTACAGGACGACGGCTCCGGCGGTCAGCGCATCGCGGTCACCGTCGGCGTGACCGAGCCGAGCTGCGTGCTCATCGGCTCGTTCGCGACCGAGGCCCAGATCCGGCTCACGGCTCTGACCGGTGTGTCCGCGGTGGACGTGCGGCTGGCGGACGACTTCGACTGGACCCCGGACAGGCTCGCACCGCACTACCGGCAGCGGCTCGACGAACACCGTGCACACAAGCGTCGCACCCTCCCCCTTCTCGCCCTGACCAGGACAGGACCAACCGGTGACCAGTGAGACCCGACAGCAGCCGCACACCTCGGACCCGACGACCGTGACGGCGAACAACGCCGCCGTCATGGGCCGCTTCATGGAAGGGCTCAGCCGGGCACCGCTCCCGCCCGAGAGGGTCGACCCGACTCCCGTCCAGGTGGTGCGCGACATCGCATACGGCGCGGCACCGGTCGCGGACCTGCGCATGGACCTGTACCTGCCGACGGGCGCGACGTCACCCACCCCCGTGATCGTGTGGCTGCCCGGTGGCGGCTGGCGCCATCAACGCCGGGGCTACGGGCCCAGCTTGCCCCGGCTCTTCGCCGAACGCGGATACGCCATGGCGGACATCGAGTACCGCTCCTCCGAAACCGCCGTCTGGCCCGCGCAACTGCACGACGTCCAGGCTGCGTTGGGCCACCTGCACGGCCTCGCGGACACCCACAACCTGGACCCGGCGTCGATCGGCCTTTGGGGCAGCTCGTCCGGCGCGCACCTCGCACTGCTCACGGCCTTCGCCACCGACGCCGACGGCTCCCCCGCGGCGCCCGGCGTCCGCGCGGTGGTGGCGGGCTATCCCCCGACTGACCTGCTCCGGCTCAACGAGGACGCGCTGCCCGGAGGAATGCTGGGCGTGGATCCCGCCGATCCGGCCTGGGGTCTGCTTGGCGGCCGGCCGTCGGACCGGACCGCTGCCGCGGTCGACGCCAGCCCCGCCCGGCAGGCGCACCCGAGGGTGCCGCCCGTGCTCCTCCTGCACGGCGACGCCGACCTGCTCATCGGCCCGGCCCAGAGCCGCCGCCTCCACGACACCCTGGTCGCCGCGGGCGCCGAGTCCCATCTGCTACTGGTGCACGGCGCCGACCACGGCCTCCTCAACACCGGCGCCTGGGAACTGAACCCCATGACGGCCACAGTGCGGTCCTCACACTCCCCGGATGCCGAGAGCTCCGTACGGCTGACCCCCGCACTGATCGAGCGCTTCTTCGACCGCCACCTGCGAGCGGACCCCTGGAACACCTGACACACCACGGCGCCACGACGACATCGGCCGCGATCTGTTCCGTCGCGCTCTGTGGACGCGCGCAGGCAGGGATGCCCACAAGAGCAGGGTGTTGTGGGGGTGGCGGTGCGGTGTGCCCATGAGTTCGATGCGCCCTACGCGGCCGGCCGGCGCGGCCAGCAGCGCCTCGGCCTTCAGTCGAGCCACGTGCCAGCCGATGCACCGGTGGACGCCCATGCCGAGACCGAGGTGCCCGGTGAGGTCGCTGGTGAGGCCGAAATGAGCGGTGGCCGTCGCGCGCCGAAGGCCACGACCGCGCGATGGCCTCCTCGGCGGCCCGCCCGGTTCAGAGGGAGTCGGGGAACGCCTGGTCCATTCCGAGCAGGCTGAGCGCGTATTCCTCCCGGTTCATCAGGGTGTTGTTCAAGCCGTGACGGCTGGCGACTTCGAGGTCGCGCCACACCCGCTGAAGCGGGTTGGACAGCGCGAAGCTGCGGGTGCCCCCTATGTCGAGGAGCAGGTCGACGGCGTTGCGGAAGCTGCGTGTGGCGACGGCGGCGGCACCGCGAAGGTTCCCTCGCTCGGCGAGGCTGAGAATCCGGCCGTCGTGGGCCGCGCTGTCGATGGCGTCGGCGGCCCGGAGCAGATGGAAGCGACCCGTGTCGATCGCCGTGCGCGCGTCGGCGAGAGCGATGCGGTAACTGGGAGCGTCACGGATGTCGCCGTATGCGGCCGTGATCGGCCGGCCCGACTTCATCGAGTCCAGCACCAGATCCCAGGCTCCTTCGGCCATTCCCATGAGCGGTCCCACGATGCCCAGACAGGCAAGAGTGCCGATCGGAGCCCGGTAGCCGGGCTCCTCCGGGAGCCAGGCCGCGAACTTCCGTCCCGCGAAGGTCTCCACATCCAGCGTGAACTCGCGCGGCACGTACAGATCGTCCGCGACGTAGGTGTTGCTACCGGTGCCGGCCATCCCCGCGACGTACCAGGTGTCCTCGATCGTGAGATCGGCCGCGGACATGAGGGCGAAGCGGATCTCCCGCAGTTGCCCGGCGTCGTCCAGTACCCGGAACGCGGTCAGCGTCCACTGTGCCTGGTGGCTGCCCGACGCGAACGGCCACTTGCCGGTGAGCCGGTACCCACCGTCCACCTCGGTTGCCGCTGCGACGGGTGTGAACTGGCTGATCGCCACACTGTGGGGATCGGTGTAGACGGCGGCTCGCACGTCGTCGGGGAACAGTCCGAAGGAGAAGGCGGTGGTGTTCGCGATGAACGCGACCCAGCCCGTCGAGCCATCGCCACGCGAGAGTTCGGCGGTGACTTCCACCATGGTGCGCAGACCGCCGCCGAATCCCCCGGACGCACGCGGTGTGCAGACCTGGAAGAGACCGGCGGACCGCACCGCGTCGGTCACCTCGTCCGTGAGTCGGCGATCGCGCTCCGTGCGTTCCGCGTTGTCCCGCAGGAGAGGGATCAGGTCATGTGCCGTGCGCACCAGTTTCTCGCGGGTGGCTGCTTCATCGGCTGCCGCTTCCGTGGGGATGACCGCGTTGATCGTCATGATGTGGACTTCCTTCGCGGCAGATGTCCGCCTGCCTTCGGGCTCCGGCCGGGTGGACGGAGCGAAATGGGGCTGCAATCGCGTCATTGCGCGCCCGGCAGCACCTGGGAAAGCTCGCTCAGCTGATGCCAGGTCCGGTTGTGGTAGACCAGCGGGTGCGGCGCGTCACTGCGGGCGGCGACGTCCGGCGCCGCGTAGTACGCATGGGTGGCGTTGACGACGACGAGCGTCGAGGCTCCTGCCGTGAAGGTGGCCGCGACGGTGCCGCGGATGCTCACCGGGGCCGTGACGAAGTGCGGCTCGCCGGTCGCCAGCCGGGCCCAGGAGCCGGTGTCCGCGAAGCGGTCCGCTCCGCTCGTCGCGCAAAGGAGCGCGAGGTCGACCTGGTCGGCCCCCAGCAGGTGCACGACCACGGACGACGACTCCAGGATCGTCGGCGTCGCCGAAGAGAGGACCGACACCGAGAACACGAGCAGAGGTGGCGTCGCGCTCACCGATATCACCGACGTCGCCGTCAGGGCGACCGGGCCTCGGCCGGCATCGGCGGTCACGACGGCGACACCGCCCACGTGGTTACGGAACGCCTCGCGGAATCCGTCGGCCGACAACCCCGGCTCCAGAGAGGATTCCGCGGTCAGCGCGCCGTGGTTGCGTATTCGATCACGGCCACTTGTCTCGGACATCGGCAGCGTCTCCAGTCAACATCGTCGAAACGATGTGTTCATGGAACCGGAGGTGCCCACCTGTCCGCTTGCCCGATCTCACCAAATCGTTCGCCGTCGATTGCCCTGACGGACCAACGCCTCGCCGAACGACCGGCCTACGTGGCTGGAGAAGGAGGACCTGCGTCCGGGGCCGATGACGACCGGGACCGCAGCGCGACGCGCAGTTCGAGCTGCCCGGGCCTGCGCACACCTGAAGCCTGCGGAGCAGGCCTGTTGCCCCCTGCGCCGGGCAGTGTCCGACGGCACGCCAGACGCGCCGTATACGTGGAGTTCTCCACGTATACGGCGCGTCTGCAAGGCCTCGTTCGACCGACTCGGCCCGCGGGCGCTCGGACGCCGGGTCGACGGCGAGGGGCATGCTGCGGGAGCCGGGTCACCGGGTTCCCACCCGGCTCAGTAGGCGACGCTGAACCGTGTCCGGTGGTGAGCAGGCTTGTCGATCTCGTCGAGGAGCGCGATGGCGTAGTCGGCACCGGAGATGGAGGACTTGCCCTCGGCGTCGGAAAGCAGCACGTCACCACCGACGCGGTAGGTGCCGGTGCGCTCACCGGGGACCTGAGCACCGAACTGGGCGGCCGGGCTGAGGTAGAACCAGTCCGCGTCGCTGTCGGCCGCCCGCAGCGCGTCCAGGGTCTGGGCATGCGCGACTATCTCGGCCTTGACGGCATCCGGGAGATCGACGGTGTCGAGCAGCCGCGGCCCGCCCTCCGTCACGTGCAGGCTGCCCGCGCCGCCCACCACACCGAGCCGGGCGCCGCCCTCGACAGCCGCCTTGAGGAGTGACGGGATGAAAGCAGGCAGGAACGGCTCGCCGCCAAGGCTGCTGCGGACCGTGACGACCAGCACATCGGACTTGGCCGCCAGGTCGCCCACGAGAGCCTCGTCAGCGAGGGATCCGGCGACCGGGGTGAGGCCGGGCCGAGGCTCGGTGGAGCCTGTGCGGTTGACCGCGAGCACTTCGTGCCCGCGGCGCAGAGCCTCGTCGATGATGTGGCCGCCGGCGTAACCGGTCGCACCGAACACAGTGATGATCGCCATGATTGGCTCCCTCGGTAGGTATGTAGGTAGGACAGGGCCGGTCTGACGGCGAGTCCGCGCAACGGACCCTTCACGCGCCGCCGCACTCGAGTGCGGAAGACTCCATTGCCGCAAGCCACCGTCGACGTGCTCAAAGGTCCGACAGCACGTGAGGAGCACCGGGGCGCGGCGGCGGTGGGGAGGCTCAGTCCCGCGTGGCGGGGAGGGGCAGGAAACGCCGGAAAGCGGGGACGGCGACAGCGGCGACAAGGACATGCATGACCATCAAGGCGATGACGGCGCCCCAGCTGGTCCCGGGCCGACTGTCGGAGACGCCGACCATGATGTCCGGGATCAGGCTGACGATCAGGATGACGGGCACGAGGGTGCGCAGCAGCCTGTCCGGACGTGCCGAACGCGCGCGGATGATCGCCCAGGCGGCAGCGGCGATCAGGACGCCGAAGACGGTGAGGGGGGCGTAGGCGGAGAGCTGAAGCGGCTGGAAGTCGTCCGAGGCGCCGGCGGCGTGCGCTATCGCGGCGACGACGGCGTTGACGGCGATGGCGACGGCAGCGGTGCCGATCAGACCGCCGGCGATGACGAGGCCGCTGGGGCGGGCCGGGTGGGCGGCGAGCTGGTGGCTCATGGAGTTTCTCCGGATCGAACGGGGACGGGTGGGAAAGCGAGTGAGGTCAGCCGGCTATGACGACGGAGCGGCGGCTGGTGGTGCTGTCGGTGAGCGCGGTGAGCATCCAGACGGCGACGTCGGCGCGACTGATGGTGTCCGCCATGCGCAGGGTGGCCGACCCGGGCAGCAGCTTGGTGACGCCGGTGGCGGGGCCGTTGGTGAGGCGGACGGCGTGGACGAGGGTGTAGTCGAGGTCGCTGGCGCGCAGCGCGTCCTCGGCAGCAGCCTTGTCCTTGACCATGGCGCCCATTGCCGTGCTGGACATGAACTTGGCGGGTCCGCTCAGGCGGTCGCGCAGCACGGCGAAGGAGGACAACTCCACGAACCGACTGACACCGGTGGCGACGGCTCCGGAGATGACGGCCCGCGTGGCATCCGTGATGACGGATCCGCCGGTGGCGCCGAGCGTGCTGATCACCGCACCGACGCCCGACATGGCCTGCGTGACGTCACCGGCGTCGGTGGCCTGCCCGGCAACCACGTCGAGGCCGGGCTGAGCATCCAGCTTCTCGGGTGAGCGGACCAGCGCGCGGACGGTGTGCCCCGCGGCCAGGGCATGATCGACGACCAGGCGTCCGGTGGCACCGGTAGCACCGAGTACGAGCAGCTTCATGGGGGACCCCTCAAGGCTTCGACGCTGCTCGGAACCCCCGGGCAGTCACTTAAAGCGTTAACTCAAAAGTAGCGCCAATGACTTCAAGCTTCAAGTGAAAACTAGATGACTTCACTTGAAGCTTGAAGTGTTCGGTACATTGGAGGGCATGACGAACACCCCTGCCGACGAGGCACCCCGCTGGCTCGACGAAGAGGAGCGCCACGCCTGGCTCGGACTGGTCGGCATCATGCGGCGCCTGGAACACGCGCTCGACGCGCAACTGCGCGACGAAGGGCTGACACATTTCGAGTACGGGGTGATGGCGGCGCTGTCGGAGGCGCCGCAACGGGTACTGCGCATGAGCTCGCTCGCCGCGTACGCCGAGGGCTCGCTCTCTCGCCTGTCCCAGGTCGTGGCCCGGCTCGAACGCAAGGGGTACGCCCATCGGCGCCCCGATCCGGCCGACGGCCGTTACACCCTGGCCACCCTGACCGATGAGGGGTACGAGAAACTCGTCAGCACTGCTCCCGGCCACGTCGCGGAGGTGCGCCGCCTGGTGTTCGACCCGCTGACCAAGGCACAGGTCAAACAGCTCGGCCACATCGGCCAGCGCATCCTGCACACCATCGCCGCCGACCCCTGCGACGGTGACCGCGGCTGAGACTCCTCGGCCCGGGAGGCTCCGCCCCTGGCTCGGCTGCCCGGCCTCAGCAACGCCGCCGGAGCGAACACCCGGACATGCCGGCCACACGGCCGGGTGCCGTGCCGCTCACGCGTATCGAACGCTCCCGGGCGACCGCGCCGCCCGAGGAGACGATGTACGACTGCTGTCACTCTTGATGCACAGGGCCGCCTCGCCACCTCATGGCCGCCGGCGGCCGTACCCGCGATCTCGTCCTCCCGGCCTCCGCCGGGTCGGCGAACTGCGACAAGCTGGACCAGGGCAGGTCCACAAGATCGTGTCAGGAGCTCCAGGGCAACGTGGTGC
The DNA here is from genome assembly GCF_042872225.1 of Streptomyces sp. NPDC005374. Taxonomy (NCBI): domain Bacteria; kingdom Bacillati; phylum Actinomycetota; class Actinomycetes; order Kitasatosporales; family Streptomycetaceae; genus Streptomyces; species Streptomyces sp. NPDC005374. Next base: position 425,853 of record NZ_JBIAKA010000006.1, read on the forward strand.
CGAGTCGTTCCGCGAGTTCGTGGGCGCTGATGCCGTACGTCTCGCGGATCCGTGCGCCGTCGGGGCCGACGTCGAAGACGCCGTGGTCGGTGTAGACGCGGCTGACGCAGCCGGCGCCGGTGAGCGGGTAGGTGCACTGCGGCACGATCTTCGGCTCACCGGAGCGGGTGAAGAGCGTCATCATCACGTAGACGTCCTTGGCGCCGATGGCGAGGTCCATGGCGCCGCCGACGGCGGGGATGTCCTCGGGCCTGCCGGTGGTCCAGTTGGCCAGGTCGCCGTCGAAGGCGACCTGGTAGGCCCCCAGTACGCAGACGTCGAGATGTCCGCCGCGCATCATGGCGAAGGAGTCGGCGTGGTGGAAGTAGGCCGCCCCCGGCAACTCGGTCACCGGGACCTTGCCGGCGTTGGTCAGGTCGGGGTCGACCGCGTCGCCCTCGGCTTTCGGGCCCATGTTGAGCATGCCGTTCTCGGTGTGCAGTACCACCCCGGAGTCGGCAGGCAGATGGTCGGCGATCTTGGTGGGCTGCCCGATACCAAGGTTGACGAAGGAACCGGCCGGGATGTCCCGTGCGATGACTGCGGCCAGTTCGTCCATCGAGAGCCGGTGGGCGGCGCGCAGCTGATCGCTCGGCGTGATGGTCATCGTGCCCCCTGGACGGTGTAGTGACGTGCCTCGACCTGGACGACCCGGTCGACGTAGATGGACGGGGTGACGACAGCCTCGGGGTCGAGTTTCCCGGCATCGACCACCTCGTCGACCTGGACGATGGTCGTCGTCGCGGCCGTGGCCATGACCGGTCCGAAGTTGCGGGCGGTCTTCCGGTAGACCAGGTTGCCCAGAGTGTCCGCGATGTGCGCGCCGATCAGCGCGTAGTCGCCCTTGATCGCGTACTCCAGCAGGTACTTCCGGCCGTCGATCTCACGCTCCTCCTTGCCCTCGGCCAGCGGTGTGCCGACCGCGGTCGGGCAGTAGAACGCGCCGATGCCGGCACCGGCCGCGCGCATCCGCTCGGCGAGGTTGCCCTGCGGCACCACCTCCAGCTCGATCTTCCCCGCGCGGTAGAGGCCGTCGAAGACCCAGGAGTCGGCCTGGCGCGGAAAGGAGCAGAGCACCTTGCGCACCCGGCCGGCGGCCAGCAACGCGGCCAGCCCGACGTCACCGTTGCCGGCGTTGTTGGACACGATCGTGAGGTCCTTCGCGCCCTGCCGGATGAGCGCGTCGATCAGGTCGAACGGCATCCCGGCCAGGCCGAAACCGCCGACGAGGATCGTGGACTCGTCCTCGACCCCGGCGACCGCGGCGTCGGTGCCTTCGAGGATCTCCGCCCGGCTCATCGGTCCGACCCCATGACGTCGCAGTTCTCGAGTACGACGGCCAGGCCCTGACCGACTCCGATGCAGATGGCGGCGACGCCGTAGCGCTGCCTCGTCTCGCGCAGCACCTTGGCCAGCGTGGCGAGGACCCGTCCGCCCGAGGCGCCCAGCGGGTGCCCGATGGCGATGGCGCCGCCCTTCTGGTTGACGATGGCGGGGTCGATCTTCCAGGCGTCGACGCAGGCGAGCGACTGGACGGCGAAGGCCTCGTTGAGCTCGACCGCGCCCACCTGGTCCCAGCCGATTCCGGCCCTGGCCAGCGCACGGTTGGCGGCCTCGACCGGGGCGTAGCCGAAGGCCTGCGGCTCCAGCGCCATCACGCCGCGGCCGGCTATACGGGCGATCGGGGCGGCGCCGATCGCGGCCGCGGCCTTCTCGCTGCCCAACAGCACCGCGGAGGCACCGTCGTTGAGCGGACTGGCGTTGCCCGCCGTGATGGTGCCGCCCTGCTCCGCCGTACGGAAGACCGGCTTGAGCCCCGCCAGCACCTTCGGTGTGGATCCGGCCCGGATGCCCTCGTCGCGGGCCAGGTCGACGCCCTCGACCGGCACCACCAGGTCGTCGTAGAAGCCCGACTCCCAAGCATCGTGGGCGAGTTGGTGGGAGCGGGCGGCGAACTCGTCCTGCCGCTCGCGGGAGATTCCGAAGCGCTCCCGGAGCTGCTCGTTGGCCTCGCCGAGGCTGACCGTCCACTCCTTCGGCATCCGTGGGTTGACCAGCCGCCAGCCGAGCGTGGTCGAGACGGCGGTGACGTCGCCGACCGGGAACGGCTTCGCCGACTTCGGAAGCACCCACGGCGCACGTGTCATCGACTCGACACCGCCGGTCAGCACCACGTCGGCGTCGCCGGACTCGATCGTCCGGCTCGCGATCATCGCCGCGTCGAGGCTGGAGCCGCACAGCCGGTTGACCGTGGTGCCGGGCACGCTCACCGGGAGCCCGGCGAGCAGCGCCGCCATACGGCCGACGTTGCGGTTCTCCTCACCTGCTCCGTTGGCGTTGCCCCACACCACGTCGTCGATCGCGGCGGGATCGAGACCCGGCACCCGGGCGAGCGTCGAGATGATCGCGGCGGCGGCGAGGTCGTCAGGGCGGACGCCGCCCAGCGCGCCGTTGAAGCGCCCGAACGGGGTCCGTGTCGCGGCGTAGAGGAAAGCACTCATGGCAACGACGCTAATCGCGAGCCGCGATATTCTGAAGTACGCATATCCAAGCCGATTGATATGGACGACATATGGATCTGCGTCACCTGAGGTACTTCGTGGCGGTGGCCGAGGAGCGTCACTTCGGTCGCGCCGCCGAGCGGCTCCACATGGCCCAGCCGCCGCTCTCCACGCAGATCCGCCAGCTCGAAACCGAGCTCGGCGTGCAGCTGCTCCGCCGCACCACTCGCCGCGTCGACCTCACCGAGGCCGGCCGCGCCTACCTCGAGCGGGCGCGCGCGATCCTCGCCGATGTCGACGAGGCCGGCCTTCACGCACGGCTCGTCGCCGCCGGATCGGTGGGCCGCCTCGCCATCGGCTGCGTGGGCTCGGCGACGTACAGCCTCCTGCCCGCCCTCTCGCGGCGACTCACGGAGGAACTGCCCGGCGTCGACTTCTCCTTCCGCGGCGAGATGCTCGCGCCCGACCAGGTCGAGGCGCTGCGCACCGGCGCGATCGACGTCGCGCTGCTGCGCCCTCCGGCGGCCGACCTCTCGCTCACCGTGCACACCCTGCGCCGGGACCGGCTCGTCGTCGCCGTACCGGTCGACCACCCGCTCGCCCGCCGGAAGCGGCTGCGGGCAGCGGACCTGGCCGGCGCCGATCTGATCGTGCACTCCGCCGACCGCCGTTCGGTGATGTACGACGTCGTGCTTGGCCTGCTGCGCGACGCGGGCATCGAGCCGCACATCCGCCACGAGGTCGGGGAGACCTCGACGCTGGTCACGCTGGTGGCCGGCGGCCTCGGCGTCGCCGTCGTACCCGAGCCCGTGACCGCGCTGGCCCTCGACGGCGTGGCCTACCGACCGCTGACCGGAGCCGACGCACGCGTGGAGCTTGCCGTGGCCCACCGCTCGGACCGCTCCGAGCCGCACCTGGGGCGCACCGTGGGAATCATCCAGGCGATGTTCTGAGACGTCCACCGACGCCGGACACGGTTGGGCGTCGGCCGCGGGGTCGAGGGTGAGACCGGAGCCTGCGGATCTTGACTCAAGCTCACTTGGCCACTCTCGGCGACGAGGGTGTGCGGAGGCAGCGCCTCGAGGTCGATGTCGGCGGTGCTCATTGAAGGACCATCCTTTATGCAGCCCTCCGGCCTGGGACCACGCACAAAGCACCGGACCAGACGCTCAGTCAGTCGTGCCGGCCGAGGGTGTCGGTCAGCGGATGTCGCCGGCGGTTTGTACGCCACTCCAGCGGCTGGTCTCGGCTTCCAGGTCCAGGGGTTCGATGGGCACGGCGGTCGCGTACGCGGCCCACTGTTCACGCGGGAGCATCCACATGATCTCGAATTCGTTGCCATCGGGGTCGGCGCCGTAGACGCTCTTGGTTGTGCCCCCGTGGCTGGACTCTCCGGTGTACGCGCCGGCCTCTGCCAGTATTTCGCGGGCGCGCTGGAGCTCCTCGATGGTGTCGACCTGCCAGGCCAGGTGGTAGAGCCCGATCCCGCCGCGCCGCTTGGGCGGCGTGGACGGGCCGACGCCCATGAGGCCGAGATCGTGATCGTTGACGGAGCGTGGCAACCGCAGAAACACGGCCCGGCCCCGGGGCTCACGCGCGGCGACGTCCATGCCGAAGACCTCGGTGTAGAACCGCTCAGATCGCGCCACATCGGCGACGAACAGAACGGCATGGTTGAGTCGCACGGGACCGATGCTCATCGGGATTCTCCTTGTCGTGAATGCTCAGGAAAGCGTTGCAGGATGGCCCCGGGTCGCTCGGGGGATGCGCGGCAGGCAGCGTCGCCAGCCCCACGTCCCCCGAGCGGCGGTGTCACTGAGCCAGGGTGAATCCGCCGGTCCAGGAGGTCTTCCCGCCGTCGGCGAGGGGAGTTGCAGGAAGCCGAGTGCCTCCAGCTCCCGAGCCCCATTGAGGCCGCCCGCGTCCACGGCACGCGGCCCGGCGGCCCTGATCACGCCGCCGAGCGGCGCCTCGGCGTGCCGATGATGCTGATGTGCGTCATGACGACCTCCATAGGTTGTAGCTACAACCATGCCATATTCATCCAGTTGTAGCAACAACTATTTTGGTGACATACTGTGCCGCGTGGACACGCGATGGCTCACCCGGGAACAAGTGGCGGCATGGGTACGGCTGGCTGCCGTACTGGAGTTGCTGCCGACGGCCCTGGACAGCCAACTGCGACGCGACGCCCAACTGACGCACTTCGACTACTACGTACTCGCCCTGCTCTCCGAGGCGCCCCAGCGCACGATGCGGATGACCAAGCTCGCCCAGAGCACCACGGCCACCCTCGCCCGACTCTCCCACGTGGTGCAGCGTCTGGAAGGCCGCGGCCTGCTCGATCGCGCTCCCTGCCCGACGGACCGGCGCGCCACCAACGCCCGCCTCACCGAGGCCGGCTGGCAAAAGGTGCAACAGGCCGCTCCGGGCCACGTGACCTTCGTACGAGACCACGTGATCGACGCGCTCACACCCGAGCAGGTCATCCAACTCGCCGACATCACCCAAGCCATCCTGTACAGGCTCGACCCCGATACCGGCCGGGCCGACACGAACCGGTTGCACGACTCGCCCGACTAGCCTCTCGCCCTCGCGAGTGCGAGTGGCCGTGGCCGCGCACGCCAGCTGGGTCGTACCTGCCCGGAAGCGTCAGTCCATCCATTCCGCAACGACATCAGCGATGCCAGGTCCGCAGCGGGACCGCGGACCGTCTGTTCGGCGAGCAGCTCATAGGCCTTCGTCAGTACCAGCGCGTACCGGCACCCCTGCCGCCTGGCCTGGTGGCCCACCGACAGCTCGGCGGAGTCGATCGTGATGGCACCATGCCGCCGCCCCTCCTGCACGACCATGTCGCCCAGCTCTGGACACTGCAGATCAAGCGGTTGCCTCACGCGGGGAGGCCATCCAGCACCAGGAACGTAGGTGGCCGATGCCGCACCCTCTACCCCCACCCGTCGGCTCAGAGAGCGCTGCGGTCAGCACCGGAAGAGCGCCCTGCACCCCGATCCCAGATCATTCAAGCTTCAATGACTCCTCGAGAGAAGGCCCCGTGCCCGGTCCCGTAGTCCACTGGTCCGCCGCCGAGACGGAACGCGCCGGAACACCCCTGATCCTGGCCCTCCACGGCTGGGGCGCCGACGAGCGGTCCTTCGCCGATCTGGCACCGCAACTGCCTGCCGGGACGACCGTCGCCTCCGTCCGGGCGCCCATCCCGGCAGGCGGCGGCTACACCTGGTTCGCCAATCGCGGCATCGGACGGCCGCTTCCGGACTCGATCGCCGACACCGCCCGCTGGCTCTTCGACTGGCTCCACACCGTGCGGCCGCAACATTCCTCCGTCATCGTGCTCGGCTTCTCGGGCGGCATGGCCATGGCCGGCGCTCTGCTACTCGCACGCCCCGGGGAGTTCTCCGCCGCCGTCCTGCTCTCCGGCACCCTGCCCTGGGACGCGGCCCTCCCGGAGGAACCCGGCCGACTCAGCGGTCTCCCTGTCTTCTGGGGGCGCGACACCGAGGACCAGGTGATCCCGGCCGATCTCGTCGCACGCACCGGGACCTGGCTCCGCGAGCAGTCGGGGGCAGTCCTGCGTGAGCACACCTACCCGGGCCTCGGCCACGGCATCAACGCGAAGGAAGTGGCGGACATCCGCGACTTCCTCACCGCGCTCCCCACACCCAGCGCCGGGGGGTCGGCGTCAGGAACGTGAAGGGCACTGTCACGTCGGCCGACTCGTGGGAGTCCCACGAGCCCAGTCTCGACCTCCCGCTGCTGGAGGTGGCACTGCGATTGCCCGAAGTCGGGTACGTCGGGGCGATGGGCTCGCGTCGTACCCACGACGACCGGATGACACGGCTGCGGAACGCGGGACCGACCGAGGAGGAACCGGCCCGTCTCTCCAGCCCCATCGGCCTGGACCTCGGCGCACGCACGCCCGAGAGACCGCCATCAGCATCGCCGCCGAAATCGTCGCCGGCCTTCGAGGGGGATCAGGGCAGCCCCTGGCCCGTTCGGCAGGGCCGATTCACGGGCCGAGGCGGTCCGGGCACGCCGACCAGCGCGAGGACCTTCTCATCGGCGGAAGTGAGCTGGTTCGACCAGAGGGGACTCCGGGTCACCTGTCCGCGTAGGCGGCAGCCTCACCTCATCGGCCCGGGGCCGCTTCCCGCAAGAGTCAGGCGCGCGACGCGAGATCACACACACTGGCCGGCGCCCGGAAATCAGCCACACCGCACAGGTCGCAACGGCGGCAGCGGACCTCGATACGGCCGCCGTACCGACCAGGAGGCAGCCCTGCGCGACAAGAACCTACGCGACGATCTTCGCAACGGAATCGCGAGCCTGCTGCGCGATGCGGTCGTCCGTGGTGTCGTCCGCCCCGCCGACGCCGATGGCGCCGATGACCTCCCCGTCGGCCGTCACGATCGGCACACCGCCGGCGACCGGCAGGAGGTCGGAATCGAGCAGGTGGGGAGGCGCCACCTGCATCTGCGGGGATGCCGCGAAGGCCGCGAACTTGGCCGTCGGGACGCCACTCACGGCCGAGGTATAGGCCTTGCGCCGCGCCGTCTCCACGCCGAGGAGTCCCACGCCGTCGTCGCTGAGGAGGACCTTCGCGACGCCACTTCGGTTGACCACGACAGCGCACACCTTGTGTCCCTCGGCCCTCCCTGCCTCCAGCGCGGCGAGTGCGGCGCCGTGCGCGATCTCGTAGCTGAGCGGCTCTCGCATGGAGCGGTTCCTTCCCTTGCCGACCGGAAGGTCTACCGACCGCCTTCCGTGAAGTCCGCTCAGTATGTAGCCGCCAGGCACGAATGTGAAGCGAGGATCGCATTCGCATCTGACGGTCCGATGCTCACCGCGCCGGCGCGCCGAGCAGGTACAGGCAGGCGACGCTCACCAGCTCGTCGGTGAGCTGACGCCACGTCAGCGCCTGGTCGGACTCGAACAGTTCGCCGTACAGCACGCGGTTCTGACAGGTCCCGTAGATCAAGCGATAGACGACATCCACACGCACCTCCGGCTCCGGCGCGTCGATCATCGGCGCGATCGGCTCCAGGAACTGCCGGAAGACTCGGGCGGCGTCGATGGCGGCCTCGGAGCCGACCCGGGCCACCGCGGAATCGGTGGCGCCCGCGGCCAGGAAGACCCGCATCAGGCGCTGGTGCGCTTGATACGTCTCGGTGAGTCCGGCGACCGCGGAGGCGACCAGCGCGGAGGGATCCGTGCGCAGCGGAGTGAAGCGGCGGATGATGTCGGCGCGGAACTGGTCGATCATGTCGTGCTGCAAGGCCGCGATCAGGCGGTCCTTGTCACCGAACCGCCGATAGACGCTGCCCACCGAGACGCCCGCCCGGGCGGCGACGGCCGCGACGGTGAGCGCTTCGGTGCCGCCCTCTTCGAGCAGGGCCGTGCCTGCCTCCAGGATCCGCTGCTGGGTCAGCCGGCTACGCGCCTGCTGCGCCGGCGGTAGATCGAGCGACGGTTCGATACTCACCGCACCAGCGTATACGGCGCCAACATCCCCTCCCGCAGCCTCCGTACGCGCCGCCGCCGGACGCGACCAGCGGTGCACTCAAGCCCCCTGCCGCCCCCACCCGGCCCCCTGCCGACCGATCGCGTCCTCTGCCCATGAGCACCCGAACGTGACCCTTGACGCACTCGCAGGTTAAATGCGAATGTGAATTAACAATCCTATTCGAGGTCGCGCACGACGGTGCCCTCGCAGGCGCTCCCCCGTAGCCCTGCATGCTCCATCTGCTGTGCACCCGAGCCGTACGGGAGACGCAACGATGACCACCACTTCAGAGGTCGACACCGGCACGGCCTACGGCCGCCCGAAGCCTTCGTACAATGCACGCCTCCGCGAGGTGGGGCCCGGTACTCCGATGGGCGAGGCGCTGCGCCGCTACTGGCACCCGGTCGCCAGCTCGGAAACCCTGGTCGCCGGCGCGCTGCCGCAGAAGACTCGCGTCCTGGGCGAGGACCTGGTCGTGTTCCGGGACGGGCAGGGCAACCCCGGTGTCGTGATCGAGCGCTGCACCCACCGCGGCGCCAGTCTCTTCTACGGCCGCGTGGAGGACGACGGTATCCGCTGCTGTTACCACGGCTGGAAGTTCGACGTCCAGGGCCGCTGCATCGAGCAGGCCTGCGAGCCGGCCCTTGGGCGCAGGCGCGACGCCGCCCGTCAGCCGTGGTACCCCGTCGAGGAGCGTTACGGCCTGGTCTTCGTCTACATGGGCCCGCCCGAGCGCAAGCCCGAACTCCCCCGCTACGACGCGCTGGAGAACCCCGCCGAGGACGAGAGGTACTTCGCCAGCTGGCCGGTCCCGCACGCCGCGGTCCTCGGCATGCCGGCGGACTTCAGCTGGCTCAACATCTACGAGAACTCCGCCGACCCGACGCACGTCACCTGGCTCCACTCCTCGCACAGCGGATACCAGATGCTGGGCACCGGCACCTTCGGCTACCCCGAGAACTTCTTCGACCCGGCCACCATCGCCGAGCGCCTGACGTACGAGCGCACCGACCACGGCGTGAAGTACACCCAGCGGTTCGAGGTCGAGGGTGAGGACGGCGAGGTCACCGAGTACGGCTTCGCAGTCGACCAGCACCTGCCCAACGTTTTCGGCCTGCCGGACTACGTAAAGGTGACCCCCGACGGGCGGGCGGACCAGTTGCTGTGGGTCGTGCCCTCCGACGACACCAGCCACCGGGTCTTCTTCTCGATCCGCACGAACGACGCCGAGCGCATGGTCCGCTTCGTCATCGGCATCGCGCAGGACGGCAGGCAGAACCACGAGCTCACCGACGAGGAGCGTCAGAAGTTCCCGGGCGACACGGAGGCCCAGGGCTCGCAGGGAGCGATCACCCTGGACTCCGAGGAGACCCTGGCCACCGGGGACCGCGGCGTCGTCATGCTGCGTCGCATGCTCCTGACGATGGCCGACGATGTTGAGGCGGGGCGCGACCCGATCAACATCATCCGCGACGCGTCGGAGGTCCACCACGTCGGGACCGGCGTCTTCACCCTCGGCAAGAAGCGCCCGGCGGACGACACCGCCGTCGCCCCGGCCACCGCCGGCATCTGAGCGGGAACCATGAGCAACGAATGGCTCGACACCATCGTGGTCGGACGGCAAGACGCGACTGCCCGGATCGTGGTACTCGACCTGGTCAGTCCTGACGGCTCCGAGCTCCCGGAGTTCGCCGCCGGCGCCCATGTCGACGTCGTGGTGGACGGTGGCGCCGGGCTGGTCCGCCAGTACTCCCTGTGCGGGCCGCCGCACGACCTCACCCGATACCGGCTGGCGGTGCTGGCCGAGACGGAGTCGCGCGGCGGCTCGCTGGGGATGCACCGGCTCAGCAAGGGCGACCGTCTGCGGATCTCCCGTCCGCGCAACAGGTTCGGCGTGTCGGACGAGGCACGTCGCCATCTGCTGGTGGCCGGCGGTATCGGCGTCACACCCCTGCTGGCCATGGCGCACGCGCTCGAAGCCAAGGGCGCGGAGTACGAGTTGCACTACTGCGCTCGAAGCAGGGTGGATGCCGCGTTCCTCGACGAGCTGGAGCTCAACCCCCGCGTCCGGCTCCACTTCGACGACGGCCCTGCCGACCAGCGATTCAGCGTCGCCACCGACCTCGGCCGGCCCGACCCCGGGACGGCGGTCTACGTCTGTGGCCCCGGGGGCTTCATGGACTTCGTGATCTCCTCCGCACTCGAAGCGGGATGGCCTGCCGAAGCGATCCACAAGGAACGCTTCGCACCCGTGGAGGACGTCGCCGCGCACACGGCGGGAGCGACCTTCAGGGTGCGGCTGGCCAGGTCCGGCGGCGAGTACGAGGTCAAGGACGGCGAGAGCGTCCTCGACGCCCTGCTCGCGGGCGGCGTCGACGCCCCTTACTCCTGTCAGCAGGGGATCTGCGGTGAGTGCATCGTGCGCGTACTCGCCGGAGAGCCCGACCACCGCGACGACATCCTGACCGACCGCGAGCGCGCCGACGGCATGTTCACCACGTGCTCGTCACGAGCACGCTCACCGATTCTGGAGCTGGACCTATGACCACAACGCCCACCACCACCGCCACCGCCGTCCAGGCGATCGAACAGGCAGAGGCCGCATGGCTCGCCGCTCTCGTCGAGGGCGAGAAGGCGCTGATTCCCCTCATGCTCGAGGACAGCCGCGTCGTCCACGGCCCGGTCGGGAAGGTCGACGACCGGGAGACCTGGGCCCACTTCCATGTGACCCGCCGCCGCTCCGTCTCCGCGAAGGCCACGGAGCTCAAGATCACCGTGCGTGGCAACACCGCGATCACCACGTGTTTCCACGAGATGTACACCGTCCTGGACGAGAGCATCGCGCCGTTCCCGATGCAGGAGACGGTGACGAAGGTCTGGGAAGAGACCGACGAGGGCTGGCGCCTGGCGCACATGGTCATGGGCAGGCGATTCCCGCCGGTCTGAGGTCCCGCCGAGTCGGTCACATGCCTCCTACACCACTGTTCGATGAACGGACAAGAGGGTTCAGGGCGTGCCGCCGGGCAAGGAAAGTTCGACATACATGGTTGGTACGGCGATCGCCACACATGGTTCATCCGGCGATCGCCGCTGTCGTGAAGGTAGGGCAACACATGTCAACCACTGAGATCGAGGCACCCGCTTCAGGCGCCGTCCGCACCAGTGACCTCTTCATCGCGGGCGAGCACGTCGCGGCCACGGACGGCCGCTACTTCGAGACGACCGAGGCCCTGACCGGCGAACCGATCGCACGGGTCGCCGCGGCCTCCATAGAGGACGTCAACCACGCTGTGGACGCCGCGGCCGCCGCCCTCCCGGAGTGGTCGGCCCTTCCGCCGGCCGCACGACGGTCGGTCCTGGAACGTGCCGCCGCCCTGCTCGGCGAGCGCACCGACGACATCGTCGCCACGATGAGCCGCGAGATGGGCGCCACCCTCCCCTGGTGCGGCTTCAACGTGCACGTCGCGAAGGGCATGCTCGTCGAGGCGGCGGCCCAGGCGTACGCGGCCGTCGGCGAGGTCATCCCGTCGGACGTGCCCGGCCTCACCGCCCTCGGCGTACGTCAGCCGGTCGGCGTCGTCGTCGGTATCGCACCGTGGAACGCGCCGCTGATCCTCGGCGTACGTTCCATCGTGTGGCCGCTGGTGTGGGGCAACACCGTGGTGCTGAAGTCCTCCGAGCAGACACCGCTCACCCAGGCCGCGATCGTCCAGGTGCTGCACGACGCCGGCGTGCCCGTCGGAGCGGTCAACCTCATCAGCAACGCACCCGAGGACGGTCCGGGTGTCGTCGAGGCGCTGATCGCCCACCGCGCCGTCACGCGCGTGAACTTCACCGGATCGAGCCGGGTCGGCCGTATCATCGGCGAGCTCGGCGGTCGCCACCTCACCCGTGTCGTGCTCGAACTCGGTGGCAAGGCGCCCTTCCTGGTGCTCCCCGACGCCGATCTGGAGGAGGCCGCCGCGGCGGCGAGCTTCGGTGCCTTCATGAACCAGGGCGAGATCTGTATGTCGACCGAGCGGGTCATCGTCGACAGAACCGTCGCCGACGAGCTCTCCTCCCGCCTGGCCGAGCGTGCCTCCAAGCTCGTCGTCGGACCCCCGAGCGACCCCGCCTCCCAGGTCGGTCCGCTGGTCCACGGCGCCGCCCGCGACCACGTGGTCGCACTGATCGAGGACGCCCGTGCCAAGGGCGCTCAGGTCCTGGCCGGCGGCACGGCCGACGGCCTGTTCGTGAAGCCCACCGTCCTGCGCGGAGTGACGCCGGACATGCGTATCTACACCGAGGAGACCTTCGGCCCGGTGGTCTCGATCATCGAGGTGGATTCGACCGACGAAGCCGTCACGGTGGCCAACGACACCGAGTACGGACTCTCCGCCGCGGTCTTCGGCAAGGACGCGGCCGCCGCGCTCGACGTGGCCCGCCGGATCAGGTCCGGCATCTGCCACATCAACGGCGCCACCGTGCACGACGAACCCCAGATGCCCTTCGGTGGTGTCGGGGCCAGCGGCTGGGGCCGGTTCGGGTCCCGCGCCGCGCTGGAGGAGTTCACCGAGTTGCGCTGGATCACCATCCAGTCCGGATCCCGCCACTACCCCATCTGACCTGCGCAACGAGATCGATCGGAGATCGAACCATGTCGCAGGCCGACGACGACCGCCGCGAGATCCGGCGGCTCACCGAGAACTGGGCGCTGTGGCGCGATGCCGGTGATTGGAGCCGCTTCGCCACAGTGTGGCACCCGCACGACGGCTGGATGAGCGCCACCTGGTTCCAGGGGAGCGCCACCGACTTCATCAAGGCCAGTCGTGAGGGCTTCGAGAACGGCGTCAGCATCCTCCACTTCCTCGGTGGCCACACCGCGGACATCGTCGGCGACCGGGCCGTCGCCCAGACGAAGATGACGATCAATCAGCGCGCGAGCGTCGACGGCGTCGAGGTCGATGTCGTCTGCACGGGCCGCTTCTACGACTTCCTCTCCCGGCACGAGGGGCGCTGGACCCTCGTGCGCCGGCAGCCGATCTACGAGAAGGACCGGCTCGACGTCGTGGATCCCGCCGCCTCACTGACGTTGGATCCCGAGCTCCTGAAGCGGTTCCCGACCGGCTACCGGCACCTGGCATACCTGCAGACCAAGGCGGGTTTCACGGTGAGGGACGGGCTGCCCGGTCTCACCGGCACAGCCGTCGAGCAGCTCTACGAAGAAGGCAAGCAATGGCTGGCAGAGGCCCGATGAAGTTCACCCACGAAACCCTCCCCCAGCGGGTCGTGTTCGCGGCCGGGCAATCACCCGCCGCCGTCGCGGCGGAGGTCGAGGCGCTCGGCGGTTCCAAGGTCATGCTGATCGCGTCGGACCGCGAGAAGGAGCTGGCCGACCCGATCGCCGAGAAGATCCCGGTCGTACTGCGTCACGAGGAGGTCGTGATGCACGTACCGGTCGAGGTCGTGGGGCGAGCCCTGCGGGCCGCGGTCGGCGCGGAAGCGGACATCCTGGTCAGCGTGGGCGGCGGCTCGACCACGGGTCTGGCCAAGGCGGTGGCGCTGACCACCGGGCTGCCGATCATCGCGGTCCCCACCACGTACGCGGGCTCCGAGGCGACCAACGTGTGGGGTCTGACCGAGGGTGAGACCAAGACCACCGGTGTGGACGACAAGGTGCTGCCCGCGTCGGTCGTCTACGACGCAGCTCTGCTCACCACGCTGCCCGGCGAGATGACGGTGGCCAGCGGCCTGAACGCGATGGCGCACTGCGTGGACTCGATGTGGGGGCCTCGTGCCGACCCGATCGACCGGGCGCTGGCGCAGGAGGGCATCCGTGCGCTGGCGACCGGTCTGCCAGCGGTGGCCGAGGACTCGACGAGCGTCGAGGGCATCGAGCAGACGCTGTACGGCGCCTACCTCGCCGCTGTCGCGTTCGCCTCGGCCGGCTCCGGGATGCATCACAAGATCTGCCATGTCCTCGGCGGCATGTTCAACCTCCCGCACGCCCAGACCCACGCGGTCGTGCTGCCGTACGTGCTGGCCTTCAACGCCCCGCACGCCCCCGAAGCTGAGGCGCGCATCGCCCAGGCCTTCGGCTCCCAGAAGGCGGGCGTCGGCCTGGCCGCCCTGCGCGAGGTGCTGGACGCGCCGAGGGCGTTGCGCGACTACGGCATGCCCGAGGACGGCATCGCCAGGGCACTGGGGCCGATCATGAAGGCGATCCCGGCCAACAACCCCACTCCCGTCACCTACGCGAACCTGACCCTGCTGCTGCAGGCGGCATGGGCCGGCGAACCGAGCAACTGAGAGAGGCCGCCATGGCTACCTATGTCAACCCCGGCTCGGCCCAGGCGGCCGGTGCCCACGGCGCGATCTACCGTGATGTGTCGCCGGAGCAGCAGGCGGTCGAGCAGCAGCTCGTCGACAATGTCGTGGCCTCCTTCGACCTCTGCGAGGACCCGCGGCTGCAGGAACTCATGACCTCCCTGGTCAAGCACGTGCACTCCTTCATCCGAGAGGTCCGGCTGACCGAGGAGGAGTGGGGGACGGCGATCGACTTCCTCACCAAGGCCGGTCACATCACCGACGAGGTCAGGCAGGAGTTCATTCTGCTGTCCGACACCCTCGGCGCGAGCATGCAGACGATCAACGTCAACAACCAGGCCTACCAGGGCGCCACCGAGGCGACCGTCTTCGGGCCGTTCTTCGTCGAGGACTCCCCCGCGATCGAACTCGGCGGCGACCTGGCCTTCGGCGCCCCCGGCGAGCCCTGCTGGGTCGAGGGCACCGTCACCGACACCGACGGCGCCCCGCTCGCCGGCGCGTTGATCGAGGTCTGGGAGGCCGACGAGGACGGGCTGTACGACGTGCAGTACGAGGCCGGCAAGCGTGCCGGCCGGGCGCACCTCTTCTCCGCGGCTGACGGCGGCTACCGCTTCTGGGGCCTCACCCCGACGCCGTACCCGATCCCGAACGACGGACCCGTCGGCAAGATGCTCGACGCGGTCGGCCGCTCACCGCTGCGCGCCAGCCACCTGCACTTCATGGTGTCCCACGAGGGTGCGCGCACGCTCGTGACGCACATCTTCCCCGAGGGCGACCCGATCGGCCGCAAGGACACTGTCTTCGGTGTGAAGGACTCGCTGATCAAACGGTTCGAGCGACAGCCGGCCGGCTCGGCGACGCCCGACGGCCGGGCCATCGACGGCACCTGGAGCCGGGTGCGCTTCGACATCGTCCTCGCCCCCAAGGGCGTATGACCGCTTGCCGCTCTGCCTCTCCGACCGGGGAGGCAGTTCCGGCGCCGTTTCACACTGACGAGCGGCGTTTCGCCTCGCCCGGGGCCAGCAGGCCGTCCACCACCAGTCCGGCCAGGGCCTCCGCCCTGGCGAGACGTTCCGCCTGCGACAGCTGCTCGGGGCGGCCCAGGCGCCGGGCGAAGGGCTCCTGCACCAGCCCGGCCACGGGAGCGATGATGGCGAAGAACAGGACGTCCATCGGGACCCGTGTCATACGCCCGGACGCCATCAACCTCTCGATGCCAGGCACGACGAGAGCCAGCGTCGGCTCGATGTAACGCTCGTAGAGGTAGTCCAGCCGCTCGGTGTCCCGTCCGGATTCGTCCGCCATCAGCAAGGCCAGATGCGGTTCGCCGATGTTGACGCGGTAGAACTCCCTGACGAACTGCCGCACCACGTCCTCGTCGCCGCTCCCGGGCGCCGCGGGTGCCATGCGCGTGAGCTGAGCGCCGAGCGCGGCGTCCACCACGGCTCGCCAGAAGGCCGCCTTGGACCCGTAGCGGTCGTTGATGAAGGTGTGGCTGACCCCGAGACGGCGCGCGAGCTCCCGTGCCGACGCCCGGTCGTAGCCCAGCTCCGAGAACGCCTCCAGGCCGCGCAGCAGGACGTCCCGCTCCGCGGGTACCGCGGCGGAATCCGCGCCGGGGCGACCCGGGCGTCGAGTGGTGCTCGATCTGTCTCCCAAGTGTCCCCCTCAGCCGGCCGTACGGGCGTGCCCGCCAGTCTGACCAGCGTAGTCGCCCGGATCGGCACATCCAGCACGGGTTGACACCGGCCCGGCGGCAGATAAACTGACAGCTGTCGGATATCAGGCGGGACCGTCCATGCGACACACCCCAGGACGGCTGCTCGCGTCATCGGGCGACCGTTCACCGACCCCCTTCCCCCGCGCAACAGGTCCTCCCACACGTAACCGCGTTCATCGACAGTACGAAACAGTTTCGTTCACTAAGGACTGCCATCCGTGCAGAACCCCCGCGCAAGGAGCCACCATGCGTAAGACCACCGTCGGCGCGGCCGCCATCGCCTCCGCGCTGATCGCCTCACTCACACTCGCCTCAGGCGGGCCCGCCACGGCGACGACCGCCGCCGACCCGACCGCAGCGCACCACACCGCCTCCACGAAGGGGCTGACCCGGACCGGCCTCCCGGTTCTCATCGACCCCGCCGCAGACCTCACTTACGACCCCGCCCAGTCCAACCAGTCCTGGTACGTGACAGCGCACGTGACCGCCGGGGGCCACCGGTACGGATTCCTGGCCCACTACCTGAACTCCAGCTTCGGCGAACGAGGGGGCGCCATCTCGAGGGTGTCGATCGTCAATGAGGACACCGGCTGGTACACGAAGTCGGAGATCGCCCTCCCTTCCGCGACGGGACTTTCCGACAAGCAGGGCGTGGACATCCACACCGACAACATCACCTGGACCGGCGACGCCAGGGAGATGAAGCTGCACGCCAAGGTCCCGGAGGGGACCATCGACGTCACGCTGCGCCCCCGCGGAAACACCCTCTACAACATGGGCACGGGCTACTTCCCCATGTTCGGTGACGCGGAGTACTCCAACTACGAGTACGCCCTGCCCACCGTGGACACCTCCGGGTCCCTCACCCTGAACGGACGCGCCGAGAAGGTCCGCGGACAGTCCTGGGTGGACCGCCAGTGGGGACCCCTCCCCGACCTCAGCACGGGCCACGGCTCGTGGTCCTGGATGAACCTCAACCTGTCCAACGGCGACAAGGTCAGCGTCTGGAACCAGAAGTACGACGACAAGAAGAACAACTTCGCGACCATCCTGAAGCCCGACGGCACCCAGACCCTCACCGCGGCGACCCTCACGCCCGACAAATCCACCCTCTGGACCAGCCCGGCCACCGGAAAGCGCTACCCCACGCGCTGGAAGGTCACCATCCCGGGCGAGCACGCCAAGCTGAACGTCACCGTGTACGCCGAGGGCCAGGAACTGACAGTCCCCTCACCCGGCTACGAAGGCAGCGCCGCCGTCACCGGCACCTACGACCACCGCCCGGTCACCGGCGCCACCTACATCGAACTCACCAACGGACAGTAGCCGTCCACGGCCTCTCGACACCGGCGAACGCTGTGGACGACCGGGGGCGCCTCCACAGCGTTCGCCCGGGCTTCGTGGGAAGGCGCTCCACATCGCGAACACGAGGCCCGTGGCGGGCACCGGCCCATGGTCAGGCCGGCACCAACTCCGCGAAGTCGCGCGGAAGCCGCGCCCCGTGCCGGTCGACTGATGCCCGTCAGACTGAAGCGAAGATCCCGCGCGTGATCTCGTTGTCCTGGACGAGCGCGTCATCCCCGGGTGTCTTCACCGGAGAACTCGGCCTTCCCCGGCTCACCTCGGTAGGTGCAGCCCCGCTGCCGACCTCCCGTTCACGGACCAGGGCCCGACGCCGAGTTGGTCGGTCCACCAGCGCATCCCGGCAGCGAGGTCGGGGACCGCGTACGGCGACCCGGATGACCATGCTGGTCGTCCTCGCTCGGGTCCTGTGGCGCGGGTGGTGATCGGCGGTGGCCGTCTCCGCTACGTCGGCGGGCGGGTGAAGCCGGTGGCGCCGCCGTCCACCGGGAGCGCCGCGCCTGTGATGTAGCCGGCTTCGGACGAGGCCAGGAAGAGCACGGCGTCGGCGAGCTCGTCCGGCTCTCCTTCTCGGAGCATGGGAGTGCTGAGCCTGACCCGCTCCCGGAACGCCTCGGCTCCGTCGGACGGAAGTCCCGCCGTGCGGGCGGCGATGTCGGTGTTCATGCCGCCCGGAATGACGATGTTGACCCGGATCCCCTCGCCGATGACTTCGGCGGCGAGGATGCGTGTCAGGTGCTCGAGTGCGGCCTTGCTGGTTCCGTGGGC
Organism: Streptomyces sp. NPDC005374; assembly: GCF_042872225.1. Taxonomy (NCBI): domain Bacteria; kingdom Bacillati; phylum Actinomycetota; class Actinomycetes; order Kitasatosporales; family Streptomycetaceae; genus Streptomyces; species Streptomyces sp. NPDC005374. The sequence continues at coordinate 444,067 of NZ_JBIAKA010000006.1, forward strand.
GACGGTTCCCGCGCCGTCCCTTCGGCCGGCTGCCGGGCCGCAGAAGACGACGGCCCCGCCAGGTGCGAGCAAGGGCCTCAGACCCTGCACGAGGAAGAACGAACCCTTGACGTTGGTGTCGAACACCATGTCCCAGGTCGCTTCGTCCATGTCGTCGAGGCGCTTGACGCCCGCCTGCCCGGCGTTGAGGAAGGCGGCGTCGACGTGGTCGACCCGTGCGGCGACCTCCGTGACCGCGACCTTGATGCCGGCCGACGAGGAGAGATCGGCTGTCACGGCGATCGTGCCGTCTCCGATCAGATCGCTCGCGGTCTTCAGCCGGCCCGGGTCCCGCGCGATGATGATCACGCGTGCGCCCTCTCGCGCGAAGGCCTGCGCGGCTGTCAGTCCCACTCCTCTGCTGCCGCCGGTGACGAGGCAGGTCTTCCCGAGGAAACGCTGACGCCGGTTCTCGACGGTCGGGTCGCGAAGTCCGGCGTCAGTCGTGTCTTTCACAGTTCTCCTCTCCTTCGTGGGGGGCAGGAGTGAGGGATCAGGAGGTGCGGTTCACGCGTCGATCTCGACGCCGCCGAACGGTGCTCCACCGTTCAGGACACGCTCCTCCGGAGGAATCGGCGCGAGGCTCACGCGTACGTCGATGCATGTCGGCCGGCGGGCCGCGAGGGCGGCCTCGATCGCGGGGCGGAGCTGGTCGAGTTCTGTGACGTCGACGCCGTCGGCACCGAGAGCTCGTGCCACGCCGCTGTAGGAGCCGTTCGCCAGGCGGTTGTTGGTGACGCGGTCCTGTCCGTAGAAGAACTGCTGTGTGTGCAGTGTGGCGCCCCAGGCCTGGTTGTTGAGGACGATCACGACGACCGGGAGCCCCGCCCGGACGAGGGAGTCGAACTCGGCGAGGCTGTAGCCGACGGCACCGTCACCGGTGACCAGGATCGTCGCCTTGTCGGACGCCCCGTACTGCGCTCCCAGGGCCACGCCGAGGTTGCTCCCCATCGAGCTGAGGTAGCCGTGCCCGAGGTAGTGCGCCAGCGGCGCGAGGGCGATCGTCTCGGAGAGCCACAGCTCGGTCAGGGCGCCGTCGACGACCACGGTGGCCTGGTCGGGGACGCTCTCGGCGATCGTGCGGACCGCGAGGTACGGGTGGATCGCGTCGTCCTCGTGCTCTTCGGTCTCGGCGGCGAGTGCCGAGCGCCGGGTGGCCGAGATGTCCCGCAGGGTGGCCGGCCAGTCGCCGCGCCCGGAGGGTACGGGGCTGTCGCCCAGGCGCTCGTTCAGTAGGCCGACCGTGCCGATCGGATCCGCCTGGACACCGAGTTCCACATTCTGCAGGCGGCCCAGTTCACGGCCGTCGGGGTCGATCTGGAAGATCCGCGCGCTCTTCGGGAGCAGTCGGCCCGTGCCGAACTGTGTCGTCATTCCGAAGCGCAGCCCGAGCAGAAGGACCAGGTCGGGCCGCTCGTCCTCGGGGACGGTGGCCAGGGTCTGGATGAGACCGACGTGCTGCCCGGAGCCGACGATCGCCCCGAGGCCCTCCCAGTCGGAAAGCAGGGCCACTCCGGTGCGTGCGGCGAACTCGTGCAACTGGGCCCGCGCTTCGGCGGTGACGAAGGACTTGCCGACCAGCGCGATCGGCCGCTGGGCGGCACCGAGCGCATCGATGATCCGGTCGACGGCACCGGCGGGGGCGATGCCGGTGCCGTCGATCTCGACGCGGTAGTCCTCGAACTCGTCGAAGTCGATCTGCCGGCGCAGGACGTCCCAGGGAATGTCGAGGAGCACTGGGCCCTTGGGCTCCGACTGCGCGGTGCGGATCGCCTGGGCGACCAGGCGGGGGATCAGGTCCGTACGGGTGACGCGGTGCGCGAACTTGGTCACCGGGGCAGCCATGGCGACCTGGTTGAATCCGGCCTGCTGGTCGTTGACCTCGTCCGTCTCGAGAGGACCGGAGCCAGTGATGTAGAGCACGGGGGTCCGGTCCAGATAGGCGTTGGTGATCGAGGTCAGCACGTTGGTGAAGCCACCGCCGGCCGTGACGACGGCGACACCCAGGTCCCCGGTGACCCGTGCGTAGCCCTCGGCCGCGTGACCGGCGTTCATCTCGTGACGCACGTCGACGACCCGGAGCTTGGCGTCCATGGCCTCCTGGAGAATGGGGTCGATGTGCGCTCCGGGCAGGCCGAAGGCGACGTTGACTCCGGCTCGCTGCAACGTACGCACGACAAGCCCACTACCGGTTGCGGTTGCCATTCGATGATCCGCCCTTCGGGACGTACTCAGAGTTTCAAAAAAAGACGCTGGGGACAGGGCCATGTCTCACTGCCTCCCGTACCGGATTCTCGGGTGTGGCCTGGATGACGACAATGGCCGTGTTCGTTGGACGGTCAACGCCTTGTTCGACATAGAAAGGCCGAGACCCGTCGACCGGACTGCTCAAGGATGGGAAGTCGGACTTACGGCCATCCGGAATACGCTGGTATGCCGTTCCGGGCGATACAAACCCCGCCGGCTCAATATCCGCCTGGCGCCCGGCCGGTACTCGGAGACTGCCGCGAGGACCGCGTGATGCGGCAGCTCAGCCCTTCCCCTGCGACCGCCTCGGCGACCAGGTTCCGGACCCGCGTCGCCACCCGTCCAGCCGGTCAGCACGGCCGCCAGGCTGACGTCGATCACCTCGGCCCGCCGGGCCGGGCAGAGGTGAAAGCCGCAGCGCCGTGCGGTACCGAGGACACCGCCCACAGCCTCGCAGCCTTAACAGAGACACCAAGGCCATCAGCCGGTCCGCGAGCTACATCTTGCGCTCGACGATCCGGCGTTGGATCTCGGCGAAGCCGTCGGCCAAGATGTCCAGTTGCTGTTGAGTGAGGGTATCGATCACCAGTTCCCGGACCAGGCCGACGTGACCGGGTGCCGCGCGGCTGATCAACTCCATGCCATGCGGAGTGACAGTGGCGATCACTCCGCGGTCGTCGGTGGCGCAGGCTCTGCGACTGACCAGTCCTTCCTTCTCCATTTGCACGATCTGGTAGGTCAGGCCGCTCTTGGTGACCGCCAGCGCTTCGGCGAGCGCCAGCATCCGCATCGACCCGTCGGGGGCGCCGGCGAGGCGAGTCAAGATGCCGTACTGCACGTGGGACAGCCCGGCGTCGGTGCGCAACTGCTGATCGATCACCCGGTTGAGCAGCGTGCTGGCGGTCACGAACGTGCGCCATGCCTGCTGCTCGCGCTGGTCCAGCCACTTGGATTCGTCCACAGGTCCAAACTATCACCACTTGTTCAAGTTCGAACTACCTGTTAGCTTCACCTTGTAGTTCAAGTTCGAACGACTCGCTTCTGCGCGGCGCCCATGTGTGATGAAAGCCGCGGCGGGTTCGAGCAACCTTTCAAGGAGGAATGTCATGATCGATCGTCGCGCTGTGCTCCGCGGCAGTGGCGCTGTCGCCGCGGGCGCCCTTGCCATCACCGCAGTGGAAAGCGGCAACGACCCGGCGTTCGCGTCGGTCATGCCCGCGCTGATGGGCAACCCGGCCGAAACCGGCGAGTCGCTGGGCTACCCCAAGCACCTGACCCACCAGGAGCGGCGCAATCTGGAGACCTTCGACGAGTTGGACTTCGTCGTCTACTCCGGCCAGCAGTGGGACCGAGTCCGTGAAAGCCACTCGGACAAGATCCGCGCGCACTGGCCCGACGGGCACTACACCGACGGCCTGGCCGCGCACATCGAGGACCTGAAGTTCCAGTTCATCTTCGCGCCCGACACCCGCGCCGTCGACCACCCGGTCCGAGTGGCCAAGGACAACTTCACCGCCGTGACTGGAGTCGCCACCGGCACGTTCACCCGGCCCATGCCCGACGGCCAAGGCGGCTTCATCCCGCCCACCGGCAAGAAGTACGCCATCAACCTGGTCACCGTCGGCATCTGGAACAGACAGGGTGTGATGGACGAGGAATTCATCATCTACGACCAGTTGACCTTCATGCGGCAACTCGGGCTCGCCTGAATTCCTTGCTGCGCAGCCGAATTTCCGGGTCTCCATCGGAGCCATCGGCGCGGGACCACCGCTGTCGCCCCGCGGGCGAAGACGACGATCGGCTGTCCGGGGCGCGGGCTGAACGACTCCGGAACCGAGCCCGCCCGGTGACAACGCCGCAGCCGAGCGGTCCCGTCAGGCGCAGAGGGATGCCCTTCGGACGGACAGAGGTTTTCCCTCGCTCTCAGCCGTGACCAGTCCCGGGAGGCACATGTGCCTCCCGGGACTGACGTCACACCGAGGCCGAGACGGCGATTTCGGGGTCGTACTCATAGATCCAGCCGTTCGCCCTGAGTGGGTCGGCCTGCGAGTACGCCAGGTCGCGGGCCTGCTGCTCGGGGCCGTCCGGAAGGTGGTTGATGTGGGACCTTCCGTGCGACACCTCCTGCAGGCGTGCCGTGCGGCGTCGACGGAGCTCTTCGTAGCGCCCCAGCGCCGCGAACGGGTTGTCCCGGTCCTCCGCGAGGCACAGGGCCAGGACGGCGCCGTCCTCGATCGCCTGGGCGGCGCCCTGGGCGAAGAACGGGAACATCGGGTGGGCCGCGTCACCCAGCAGGGTCGCGTTGCCGCGGTTCCAGTGGTCGAGGGGCTCGCGGTCGAGCAACGCCCAGCGTCCCGGCGTGTCGGCCGACCTGATCAGCTCCACCAGACGCGGATCCCAGCCGTCGAACTCGTCGAGCAGTTCCGCGAGCGTCGCGGTGGCCGTCCACGATTCGACACTGCTCGCCCCGGCCGGCGCGAAGGCGACGAGGTTGACGTACTCCCCGCCCGAGATCGGGTAGTGCACGAGGTGGTGATCGGGGCCGATCCAGAGAGTCTGGGCGTGCCGCCTGGCGAACTCGGGTGCCTTCTGTGCCGGTACGAGGGCCCGGAAGGCGCAGATGCCCGACTCCCTGGCCTGAGTCGGCCCGACGATGGCGCTGCGCACGCGTGAGTGGACTCCGTCGGCACCGATCAGGATGTCCGGGCGAACCGTCTCGCCGTCCTCGAACCGCAGGACCGCCTGGTCGCCTTCGAACTCGACCGAGACGCAGCGCCTTCCGAGGTGGATCGAGTGTTCGGGAACAGCCGACGTCAGGGCGGCCAGCAGGTCGGCGCGGTGGGCGGCGTAGGTGTGCTCGCCGTACAGGCGCTTGCACCCGTCCTGCAGGTTCTCCGCGGAGAGGACGACGCCGTCCTCCCAGCGCCGGAACTCCCAGCCGATCTCCATCTGCACCGCGCGCTCGATGAACCGGTCCAGCACACCGAGACGCCGGAGCAGGCGGGCGGCGTTGGGGGCGATCACCAGGCCGGCTCCGACCTCGGTCAGGGCGGCGGCCTGCTCGTAGACGTCACTCTGGAAACCCTTGTCGCGGAGGAAGGCCGCGGCAGCCAGGCCTCCGATGCCGCCACCGAGGATCGCGATGCTGGGGCCTGCTTCCGTATTCATCATGCTCTTTCACTCCCGTGGACCTCTGGCGAGGCGATAGCTGGCTCCTGCAAGAGTTCGGCAAGGTGCGCACTGAAAGAACTGTTCCATCCATTCAACGAACATTGAAGGTAAGGTGGCTGCTCGGGGCAACACATCATGAAGGAGAGGCCCATGCCTCGTGCGAACGAGCCAGGACGCACCGTCAGCTCCCGACTCTGGGATCTGCTGTTCGCCTTTGACCCCAACAACACCGAGCTGACCCTCGCCGACCTGGTCCGACGCACCGGCATGCCGCACGCCACCGCCAGGCGCCTGACACTCGAACTCGTGGAGGCCGGCGCACTGGAGCGCACCAGCGACAACCGCTTCGCGATCGGTCTGCCGCTGTGGCGCCTCGGGACCCTCGCGCCACGCGCCGAGACGCTCCGCAGCGCCGCGCAGCCGTTCGTGGAGGACCTGTACACGGCTCTTCGCCAGCACGTACAACTGGCCGTCCTGCAGGGCGACCAGGCCGTGATCATCGAGCGGCTGTCGGCGGTCAACGCCGTTGTTCTGACATCGCAGGTCGGCGGACTGCTGCCCCTGCACTGCTCAGGAGTCGGCAAGGTGCTGCTGAGCCACAGCAGTCCGGCCTTCATCGATGAGGTGCTGGCCGGAAGACTGCGGCGCTTCACTCCCAGGACGATCGTGGACCCGGCCGAACTCCGTGGCGAACTGGCGTCCTGTCGCTCGACCGGAACGGTGGTCGTCAAGGAAGAGCTGAGCGAAGGCGCCGAGTCGGTCGCGACGCGCATCATCGACAGCAGCGGCAAAGTCGTCGCGGCTCTCTCCGTCGTCGTGGCCGCAGGCTCGATCAGGCTGCAGGCGGCCGTTCCCTCGCTGGTCGCGAGCGGACTGGGATTGTCCAGGAGTCTCGGCTGGAGGCCAGGCATCCCCATTCGCACCTCGTGACATCTCACGGGGGGAGGGAACCGGCACGTCATGCCGACGGCTGCCGTCGGGAGAGCTATATGTGGCCGAGGCGCCGTCCCTCGCCGAGCGAGAACCACACCCTGGTGGCCACGTCCTGCGCCGGCAACGGCGGCAGGCCGGGCAGGCGCCGGATGCGCATCTTCTGGAAGCACGTCGCGACGGCCCGTCCGCCACGCTCCAGGCAGGTCACCTCGCTGGTCTCGGCCTTGACCGTGGCTCCCATGGACGGCGTTGCAGTCGAGAAAACGCTCTCCTTCATGGACATTCCCGACCGGGCCGTGGACGATCACGCAGTCGGGGAGCATGGGTTCACGCTGTTCCTTGTCGCCGTTCGTGATCGCGACGAGCCACGCGGCCTCCGCCTCGGCGACCGTGTTCGGTATGCGGGCGTGGGTCCTGCTCGTCTCTGGGTGTGTCGTCACTGTTCGACTCCTGCCCGAGTGTGCCTGTCGGCCGCATCGTGTCCGCCTTGGCCCGCCGCGACCGCTTCTCCCGGGAGGAGGTGGAGTCGCGGCGGGCGCTCCGGCAGTGTGCCGACGCCGACACGTTCGCCAGGCGGTCAGCCTTCGAGGGTGTGCGGATCGTCGTCGAGATGAGTCCGGCCCACACCGCCGCGCGCGCCGACGAGAACAAGTGCCGCCGCCACGAGAGCAGCCACGCCACCGAGTACGTATGCGATGGAGTAACTGCTGCTGAGGGCGTCGAAAGCGACGTCCTTGAGCGGGTTGAAGGGCATCACCTGACCGTTCGGCAGTGTGATGGTGGCCGGCACCGAGTTGGCGCCGAGCGGGCCCGATGCCACGGCGTGCACTGCCGCCTCGAGCTGTGGTCTCTGATCCGCGGGAGCATGGGCGGCAGAGGCCTGGAAGGCCTCGTAGGCCTTACTCAGTCCAGGGTCACCGGCCAGCTTGCGAGCGATCTCGTCGGCGGCTCGGCTCAGCGCGACAGCGCCGGCGATCGCGGGACCGAGGGCGAACCCGAGGTCCCGGAACGTGCTCGTGACACCGCTCGCCATACCGGCGAGGTGGTTGGGCAACGTGTTGACCGCGACCGCGGTGATGGAGGCGAAAGCGAGTGCCGAGCCGACGCCGGCGAGAGTCAGGGGCCCGGCGATGGCGCTCAGAGCCCGACTGCTCGTCGGAACGCCGGAGAACCACAGCCCGCTGGCGCCGATGAGGGTCAGGGCTGTGCAGAGAACCCACCGGGGGTTGTATCGCTCGAGCAGCTTGGAGGTGAGAGGCAGCAGTACGAAGCCGATGCCTCCGAAGAAGAGGTAGGCGACGGAGCTCTGCAGTGGGCTGAACCCCTGGATGATGGTGAGCCGGATACTGGTGCTGTACATGATCACGAGGAACGCGAACATACCGATCAGGGTGACCACCGAGTTCATGGCGAAGGCCCGGTTCCTGAACACGCTCAGGCGGAGGAGCGGCTCGGCCGCACGGTTCTCCGCGAAGACGAACAGCGCGAGGAAGACGGCGGCGACGAGGAACGCGATGACGATCTGCGGTTCCCCCCAGCCGCTCTCGGAACCCTGGATCACGGCGTACATCAGGGCGAACAGGCCAAGCGCGGCCGTGATCTGACCCGGCCAGTCGACGGATCGGCCCTCGGGCGCGGAGGAGTTCTGGGCGAGGGCCAGCGACAGGAGCAGGCTCACCGCGGCGATGACGAGGACACCGACGAAGGCCCAGCGCCAGTTCGCGTTCCCGACCCAGCCGAGTTCGATCTTGGCGGAGAGGCCGGCCAGCAGCGGTCCGAGGAAGCCGCCGACCGAGAGCGCGGTGGCCCAGATCGCCACGCCACGCGCGCGTGTGGCGGTGGTGTGCGTGCCGGCCGCCACCATGGCGAGGCTCGTCGGGAAGATGGCCGCGGCCCCGACACCGTTGAGGACCTGGGCAAGGATCAGCCACGTCACGCGCGTGTCGGTCGAGGATCCCCCGCCGGGCACCAGGACCGCGAGAGCCGAGCCCACGACGATGAGCGCGGCGCCCCCGATGAGCAGGCGCTTACGGCCGAACAGGTCACCGAACACGCCGAAGCCCAGCCCCATCGCGGCGACGGGAAGCATGAAGGCCTCGGTGATCCACGTCAGTTGGGCCGAAGACGGCGCGAGATCCTGCTGGATGAGCCCGTTGATGAGCGAAGGGACGGAAAGCGCTATCTGCGCGAGGCACACGGCGAGAACCACCGCGACCAGGGTGCGCGGGGTCAGGGTGTATCTGCCACCCTCTCCCTCTACCGCCTTGGGTGAATCGATCTGAACCATGGACGACTCCTTGGCGCAAAGCGCCGCTGTCGGAACCGGCGTCCGCTGCCGGACCCTGTTTTGTGGGTGCTTCTGTCGCGGCCATCCCGGCAAAACCGCTGCCGTGCCGCCCCTGGGCCTTGCGGAGACCTCCGCACGCCCTTCCACCGGACCTGATTCAGGACACTCGGCGTGGCAATCCGGCCAGCCGAGCAGCGTCAAGCTAGGAGTGACCCCCGTCACGCTCAACGGTCATGTTCATTAGACGAACAAGCCGCCACTGATCCCCGGTCCCGAAGCGCACCATCCCTGGAGGACGGCCTTGCCACTGCCGCCCGGAAGGAGCAGTGACTCATGGCTGGGATGCTGACGGGCAGGACCGCCGTCGTGACCGGAGGCAGTACGGGCATCGGGCAGGAGATCGCCCGCAGGCTCGCGGCGGAGGGAGCGGACATCGCGGTCGCGGACATCGATCCGGCCGACGAGACGCGGGACCTCGTCGCGGAAACCGGTCGGCGATTCTTCAGCGACAAGGTCGACGTCTCGGACGAGGACGCGATCAACGGGTTCGCCGCCCGGGTCCGACGTGAGCTCGGCGCCGCCGACATCCTGGTGAACAACGCGGCCGTCGTTCTGCTGGCCGATATCGACCACGTGACCTTCGACGAATGGCGTCGCACCTTCGCCGTCAACGTGGACGGCCCCTTCCTGGCCTCCAGGGCGTTCCTGCCGGACCTCAAGGAGTCCGGGTCGGGACGGATCATCAACATCACGTCCGCGAGCTACTGGACTCCGCCGCCGCCCTTCGTCTCCTATGTCTCCGCCAAGGGCGCGCTGAACGGATTCACCTCTGTCCTGGCCGCCAACCTCGCCGCTCACGACATCACCGTCAACGGCGTCGCGGCGAGCCTGGTCCGGACGGCCACTGCCGCGGAGAAGACGAGCGAGTTCTTCTTCGAGCAGACCGTGCGGATGCAGAACATCAAGCGTGTGCAGATGCCGGCCGATGTCTCGGGCGTCGTGGCGTTTCTCGCCTCCGACGACGCCGCGTTCATCACGGGGCAGATCGTCGTCGCGGACGGCGGAGGCACGCGCCGCTGAGGGGGCCCTTCGGAGGGGGCGCCCGCCCCTCTCGGCAACCTCCTGGTCAGCTCCGGCGATGAGATGGCCGTCGGCCCGCGCTCCCCTCACCGGATCCGCACGGTCGAGCGGTGGCATCACCCGACCGCGAGATCCTCCGCGGTCGCATCCTGGGTGACGTGATGCCCGTAAGGGCGTTGTGCGCTCAGGGCCGCCTGACTGTACGACGGATGCGGGAGACCGCGGATGCGAGTAGCGGGACGGCGCCCAGGCATGGACTGAGACAGCCAAGCACTCCTGCCGGCCGACGGACTCGTCCGCCGCCGGCTCAGTGGCGTCCGACCGGCACAACAGCCCTCGCACCGTCCCCGGGGCCACTGCGCTCACCGCCGGATCACACGAGCCCGCGACGCGTGCACATCTGGGGTGCCGGACCGGAACGTACCGATGATCAGGTCGGCGCCAGGAGTCGAGCCGACCACCACCCGCGTAATTAGTATGTTGACATAGGTTTCCCTTCATAGGTAACTTGGGGTCGTGACCGGAATCAGTGAGGCTCGTCCGAGCCAGGGCGTCGACCAGGTGGCCGCAGGCCTCGTGGCGTGCCTGCCCGCGCTGAACCGGTACGTCAAACAGAGCATCGACCGGCGACTGCCCTACCCCAAGCTCCCCGAGCGGCAGTTGGCCCTGCTCCAGTACGTCGCGGAGCACGACGGCGCGACCGTCCACAAGGCTGCCGACGCGCTGCGGATGATGCCGAACAATGTCAGCGCCCTGGTCACCCGCCTCACCGACGCGGGCCTGCTGGAACGGCACCAGGACGACGCCGACAAGCGCGTCGCGCGCCTGCGTGTCACCGCCGAGGCGCGTCAACGCATTCGCCAGGCCGAGGACGTCGCGGCGCGACAGCTCGCGGCCGCGCTGCGGACTCTCACGGACGGCGATCGCGACGCCCTCGGCTCGGCTCTCGGCGCCCTTGAGGCTCTCACCCGGCGCCTGCGCGACCACTCCGCCGCCTGACCGTTCGGTCCGGCTCCCGTACGCCTACTGCACTTGCCGCTGCTGCGGCAGGGCTGGGTGTGCTGGCCCCCTGCACAGGCCCCACACACAGCTCGCTCCCACATGTCCACGCGCCCCAGCCGCGCCCCGCACGTCCCGAGGACAGCTCACATATGTCGGTCACCGCTGTTTCCACAGCGCCCACTCCCGTATCCGACCCCCACTCCCGCGGTCGTCGCGCCAACCCCTGGCTGACGCTGATCGCCGTCGCGCTCGGCCTGTTCATGGTGGGCCTCGACGGCTCCGTCGTCTCGATCGCCAACGCCGAGATCGCCCGCGACCTGAGCGCCACCACCGCCGAACTGCAGTGGGTCACCAACTCCTACCTGCTCGCCCTCGCCGCCGCCCTCATCCTCGGCGGCAAGCTCGGCGACCGCTTCGGGCGCCGCACGGTCTACCTCGTCGGCGTCGTCGGATTCACCGTCGCGTCCGTCGCGATCGGCCTCGCCGGCTCGGTCGAGGGTGTCATCGCCTTCCGGGCCTTGCAGGGCCTCTTCGGCGCGATGCTCATGCCCAACACGCTGGCGTTGCTGCGTGCGGTGTTCCCGCCGAAGAAGTTCGGCATGGCGGTCGGCATCTGGGCGATGATCTCGTCCGTCGCCACCGCGCTCGGCCCGATCGTCGGCGGACTGCTCGTCCAGCATGTCAACTGGGAATCTGTTTTCTACATCAACGCCCCCATCGGCGTGATCGCCCTGGTCTTCGGTCTCGTAGTACTGCCGCAATCCAGGAACGAGGCAGCGGCGAGCGAGAAGTTCGACGTGCCCGGCGTCGTGCTGCTCGCGCTCGGACTGATCGCCGTCGTCTTCGGTGTCGTCAAGGGCGAGACGTGGGGCTGGACTTCGGCCGGCACGTTCGGCGCGATCGTCGGCGGTGTCGTCGTCCTGGTCCTCTTCGGCTGGTACGAGACCCGCGTCGCGCACCCTCTCCTGCCCATGCGGCTGTTCCGCAACCCGGCCCTGACCATCGGCACGATCGTCACCGCGCTGAACTTCTTCGTCCTGCTCGGCGCGATCTTCTTCGTGATGCTGTACCTCCAGAACGTGCACGGCTTCACGCCCGTCGAGTCCGGTGTGCGCACCCTGCCGCTCAGCCTCGCCTCCATGCTGGCCTCGCCGCTCGGCGCGAAGCTCACCGAGAAGTTCGGCCCGCGCCTGACCATGCCGCTCGGGATGGTGTTCCAGGCCGGCGCCGCGTTCACGATGCTCGCGTGGAGCGCCGACTCCTCGTACGCCGCCATGTGGCCGCCGTTCGTCGCGCTCGGTCTCGGCGTCGGCATCGTGATGGCCGCGTCCTCCGACGCGATCGTCGGCAACGCCCCCGTCAAGGACGGCGGCATCGCGGGTGGCCTCCAGGCCACCTCGCTCCAGGTCGGCGGCGCGCTCGGCACCTCGGTGCTCGTCTCCCTCATCAGCAGCCGCGTCGGCTCCACGCTCACGGACTCACTGACCGACGCCGGCGTTCCCCACGCGGCGGCCGCTCGCTTCGGGGAGGCGAAGGACGCGGTCGCGATGGGAGTCGCCCCGGTCTCCGACGCGATGCCCGCACAGCTCAGGGCGGCCGTGGTGGAGGGCAGCCACACCGCCTTCATGAACGGCGTCCACACCGCCGTCCTGGTCACCGGCATCCTCGCCCTCGCGGGCGCCGCCCTGGCGGCGTTCGGCCTCCGCGGCCGGGAGGACGGGACCCACGAGAACAACGAGCACGACACGAAGGTGCCGACCCCGGCCGCAGCCGCTGTCCGGTCCTCCGCCAGCGTCCCGGTCAAGTCATCACCCTGATCTCGCAGGGCGGCCGACAGGTGGGCCGCGTGGTGGCCCACCCGGACGGTTCGTACACGGTGGAAGCGCCGGACGCGGAAAACTACCGTGCTCGTCGCCTCCGCCGAGGGCTGCGAGTGACACTCGCCCGGTCGGACACACCCTTGCGTTCCGGACGTGCCCGGCCCGGCGGTGAAGGACCCCGGACCCGGTGAGCCCCGGACCGGTGACGGCGGCCTGTCGCCACCGGTCCGGGGCTCACTACGAAAGTTCTTCCGGCTCGGACTCGACATCGGCGAGGACCGCTACCCGAGTATCTGGGACACCGTGGCAGACGGTACGGCCTCTCAGGACCAGTACAGGCGCAGCGGCAGGGACTGCAGATGCCGGACGGTGAGTTCACGCTGGTAGGCGAGCCGCTCCGGTGGGACCGTCGGCTCGAAGCGTTGCACCGTGCCCAACAGCACCTCCACAGCGATGCGCACTTCGAGGCGGGCGAGGGCGTGCCCCAGGCACGTGTGCGCTCCCCGGCCGAACGCGAGGTGCGCGTGGGGCGAGACACGATCGAGGTCCAGCTCGTCGGGCCGTTCGACCAGCTTCGCGTCACGGTTGCCCGCGCCAAAACTCACCAGGAGACGAGCGCCGGCCGGAACCGGACAGCCGCCGATCTCGGTGTCCCGGGTCGCGGTCCGGAACAGTCCCTGAACCGGCGATTCCAGGCGCAGCGACTCCTCGACGAACGTGGCGAGCCGCGACGGGTCCTGCCGCAACCGGTCGGCCAGCCGCGCATCCTCGGCCAGCAGCCTGGTGCTGCTGCTGATGGCATCGGCGGTCGTCACGTTACCGGCGAACAGCAACTCGATGACAAACAGCGTGGCGTCCTCCGCGCCGAGGCCGGCGGCCGCGATCGTATGCAGAATGGTGGTCTCCTGCTCGACACCGGCCGCAGCCTCCAACGCCGGGGCCAGGAGGGCACCGAACTCCTCGCAGGCCAAGCTGAAGCCGGCCGGGTCGGGTGAACCGACGAGGGAGGAAAGCACCTTCTCCGAGAGCCGCCGCATCACACCGGTGTCCGCTTCCGGGATGCCCAACACCTTGGCGATGACGGCGATGGGCAGCTTGACGGCGAAGTCGGTCACGAAGTCGACCTCCTCCCGTCCACGCAGTCCCTCGATCAGCTCCGCGCACATCGTCCGGATCTGCGGCTCGAAGCGGGCGACCCGGCCGGACGTGAACGCCCTGGCCGCCAGCCGCCGGCGTCGACTGTGCTCCGGCGCATCCGTGGTGACCAGATAGAACGCGGCCCCCGTCTGCTCACTCCCCGGTTCGACCGGCGTGAGTCCGAGCGTGTCGCGCGAGGAGAAGGTCTCGACATCACGCAGCACCGTGTCGACGTCCTCGGCCCGAGTGACCATGAAGGCGCCCGCCTCCTCGACGAAGGGCACGCCTCGCTCTCTCAGTTGGGAGTACAGCGGGTAGGGGCAGTACGCGGCCTCGGGTTCGACCTGGATATTCCTGTCATGGCTGGACATGGGTTGCTCCCTGTTGTCCGTTCAGCGGCTCACTGACATGGGGAAGACCTGACCGGCCATGTTCCATGGACTCCGCCCGTGCCGACAGAACGGCACCGTTGAACGAACAACACCTGCCGCCTCATGGGAGCTGCCAGGTCGGAGAGACCTGGTGCCGTAGCCGCCGGCAGGTGAGCACTTTCGCCGCCGAAAGCAGTCGAGTTCTGGTGTCGGACCGTGCCCCTGCTGGTCGGCCGGGAGGCCGGACCGCTGATGGGGTGGCGTGCCCGCCGGGCAGTGGGGCGTGAGCACACCGGCGCCGAGGTCAGCTGGACCGTCGCCCATCGCGCCTTCGTCGCGCATCCCGGCTCGGAGGACCAAGTCCTGCTTATCGATGGGCAGTTACGAATCGGGACGCCCGACTCCTCCCCCTCGACAGGGCGCTACGCCTCGCCTTCAGTCGCTGTTGACAAGGCCTGGACCGCCTGGGTGACATCCGTACGGAGGTCGTCGAGGCTGTGGTCGGGGCCGAGCACCATGCGCCGCAGCTGCGGCATGGCGATGCTCCAGCCGGTCAGGGCAAGGGTGAAGAACACGCGGGCGCGGGCGTCGCCGGCCCGGCCGCCCGACGCCGCGGCGTCGATCTTGTCCTGGTAGTGGGCTGTACGGGCCTCCTCCGCGGGAACCGGCCGGTCGCCGATCTCCAGGGCCTCCCACATGACGAGCCGCAGGGCCTCGGGGTGGGCACGGTGGTAGTCGAAGAGACGCTCGGCGTAGGCGGGGAGATCCGCGCTGGGTGGTACGGCGTCGGCGAGGTCGGCCAACGCATGTTCCAGGACGACGGCGAAGAGCTTGTTCTTGTCGCCGAAGTAGTCGTAGATGGCGCGCTTGTTGGCCTTGGCCTCAGCGGCGATACGGTCCACCCGCGCACCGGCGACGCCGTGCGCGGCGAACTCCGCGGTCGCCGCCGCGAGGATGCGTTCCCTGGTCGCTGTGGAGTCGTAGGCCATGCATCCCATGCTAACGAACTGGTTCGTTTGACGTATCAAAGGTGGTCGTGTCAGGGTCGAAATTCGAACCATCCAGTTCGTTCGGTTGGAGATATGTGATGTCCCGGAACGATCCGCCCTTTCCCGAGTCGCCGGGCATGGGGCGCAGGCTTCCCCTCCTCATGGCGCTGGCCTGCGGTGTCAGCGTCGCGAACGTCTACTTTCCGCAGGCCCTGACCCCGCTCATCGCCGACGGTCTCGACATCTCTCCGGCGACGGCGGCGGTCGTGGCGACGGTGACCCAGCTCGGCTACGCGGCCGGGCTCTTCCTGCTGGTTCCGCTCGGCGACCGCCTGCCGCGCCGTCCGCTGATCACCGGACTGCTCATCGTGACCGGTCTCGCCCTGCTGGCCGCAGGTCTCGCCCCGGCCTCCGGTCTGCTGCTCGCGGCCGGCAGCGTGGTGGGCCTGGCGACCGTGGTCCCGCAACTCCTGCTCCCCATGGCCGCGGGGCTGGTCGAGCCGGACCGGCGTGGCAGTGTGATCGGCACCCTGCAAGCCGGACTGATCGGCGGCATCCTGCTGGCCCGCACCTTCGGTGGCGTCCTGGGCGAGCACCTGGGCTGGCGTGCGCCGTACCTGGTCGCCGCCGCTCTGACCGCGCTGCTCGCCGTGGTCCTCGGCCTCGCCCTGCCCAGCACCGCCCCCGCCGTGCGGGACCGCTACCCGACCCTGCTGGCCGACACCCTGCGCCTGCTCCGCGACGAGCGGCAGCTTCGGCGTTCCGTGTTCTTCCAGGTCACCGTCTTCGGCGGGTTCAGCGCTGCCTGGACAGCGCTGGCTCTGCTGATCACCGGCCCCCGGTACGACATGGGAACCCAGACCGTGGGCCTGCTGGCCCTGATCGGCGCAGGAAGCATGTTCTGCGCGCCGACGGCCGGCCGCTGGGTCGACCGGCTCGGCGCCGACCGGTTGAACCTGTGGTGCATCCTGGCCGCCCTCGCCTCGGCGGCGGTGCTCACCGCGGGTCTGCTGGGCGGAGCGCCGGGGCTCGTGGGGCTGGCCGTCGGGCTGCTGCTGCTCGACGTGGCGGTGCAGTGCGGCCAGGTCGCCAACCAGGCCCGCATCTTCGCCCTCCGGCCCGAGGCTCACAGCCGTCTCAACACCGGCTACATGACCTGCGCGTTCCTCGGTGGAAGCGCCGGTTCATGGCTCGGCACGCGCGCCTACACCGCACTGGGCTGGGGCGCCGTGTGCGCGCTGATCGCCGTCACCGGGATCATCGCGCTCGCCGCGTACGCGACCGACCGCCCCGGGCGCTACGGCGGCCAGAGCGACCGGCTCCAGTCGGTTGCCTCCACCCGCTGAGCACCGGCGCGACCAGCGCCTGATGTACCTGTGCCGGCCGTAGGCACGCCCAGGCCCCTGGGTGAGAGGCCGGGTGGTAACTGCCGTATGGGTAAGCACAGTTACCAGGCTTCAACTGCGGCCGGTGTGTTGGCGATCGGCCGAGAACGTCAACCCGAGCGGCGGGCGAACTCGTACCTCTCCCCCGCAGACCGAATCTCGCACACCGTCTTCGGGGCGACCGGAAGTACTCCGTTGAACGTCGGCGCGGGCTCGGGCTCCCCGTCAGCCGGGCCTCTTGGACCACGCCGCCTCGACGGCATCGGCGAGGGCTTCTCCCTTGGCGAAGCCGTAGTACGCGGCGAACTGCAGCACGATCTCATCCATCTCCTCCTTGGTGACGTCGCCGGAGTGGAGCGCGGCGGTGACGTGCGACTGCAGCGGGACGGGCGAGTCGTCGAGGGCGACGCACGCGACGGTGATGATGCGGCGTTCGCGACGGGTCAGTCCGGGGCGCTGCCACACGTGACCGAAGACGAAGCCGAGGATGCCGGCTTGCCGGTACGGCGAGTTCGTGGGCGGTGCGGGGAGAAGGTTGACGTCCGTGAACTCCTCGGCGCCCCGCTTGAGTCGCTCGTCCCAGGCGCCGGGACCGAGCGTGTCGTTGCCCAACTGGGGCCAGGGCGGCGTCTGTTCGCCGCGCTCACGATGGATGCGGTCCCACTGTCGGGCGACGGCGCCCTCCAGGTGGGAGGCCTTGGGCCAGCCGCAGTACACCGCGAAGTGCAGGACGAACTCCAGCATGGGTTCCAGGGCGATGTCGCCGGACGCGAGTGCCGCGTGGACGTGGTCCTCGATGGGCTGGGGTGCGTCGGCTGCGGCCACGCAGGTCAGGGTGGTCCAGCGGCGGTCCCGGCAGCTCAGGCCGGGGCGCGACCAGACCTCGCCGTACAGGAAGTCGCGTGAGGCACGGCCGAACGGGGTTCCAGCCGTGGCCGGTTGGCGGTCGGGGAGCACGTCGGTCAGGATCCGCACTGCGGGGTTGTCGTTCATCTCGGTCTCCTGGGGCGGGAGTTCGGGCGGGTCGTCACGCACGGATGAAGACGTTCTTGGTCTGGAGGAACTCGTACAGGCCCTCCTTGCCGCCTTCTCGTCCGTAGCCGCTCTGCTTGTAGCCGCCGAAGGGTGCGCCCGGGGGCTGACCCGAGGCGCCGTTGACGAGGACGGTGCCCGACTGGAGTTGCGGGACGACGCGTTGGACGCGGGAGACGTCTCGGGTGTGCAGGGCGGTGCCGAGGCCGTAAGGGGTGGAGTTGGCCAGCTCGACCGCCTCGTCCTCGGTCTCGAAGGGGATCAGGGCGAGCACCGGGCCGAAGACCTCGTCCCGGCCGACCTCGCCGTACGGATCGACGTCCGCGAGGACGGTCGGGTCGATGAAGTAGCCGTCACGGTTGTCCGGGGGCAGGGTCGAGGGGTCGGTCGCGTGGCCGCCTATGACGACGCGGCTGTCCTTCGCGGCGCGTTCGACCATGCCGAGGATGCGTTCGTGCGCTGCTTTGCCGATGACCGGGCCGAGGGCCGTCGCCTGGTCGAAGGGGTCGCCGACGCGGAGGGCTGCGGCCGCCGCGCCGGTGGCGGTGACCACCCGGTCGTACACCTCGCGGTGGACCAGCATCCGGGTGGTGAGGTTGCAGCCCTGGCCGGAGAGGGTGAAGCAGGAGCGGACGGTC
This sequence comes from Streptomyces sp. NPDC005374, assembly GCF_042872225.1. Classification (NCBI taxonomy): domain Bacteria; kingdom Bacillati; phylum Actinomycetota; class Actinomycetes; order Kitasatosporales; family Streptomycetaceae; genus Streptomyces; species Streptomyces sp. NPDC005374. The sequence continues at coordinate 462,198 of NZ_JBIAKA010000006.1, forward strand.
TCGGTGACGGCCTCGTCGAGGTCGGCGTCGGCGAAGACGATGTTGGCCGTCTTGCCGCCGAGTTCGAGTACGACGGGCTTGAGGGTGTGGCGGGCCGCGTCGAGGATCTTCTTCGCGGTCGGGATGCCGCCGGTGAAGGAGATCTTCGCGACGTCGGGGTGGCGGACCAGCCGGTCGCCGGCTTCCGGGCCGCCGGGCAGGACGTGCAGCACGCCCGGGGGCAGCCCGGCCGCCAGGGCGATCTCCGCGAACCGGGCCACGGTGAAGGGTGCCAGGTCGGGAGCCTTGACCACGACACAGTTGCCGGCCGCGAGCGCGGGGGCGACCTTCATGCCGACCGACATGATCGGGCCGTTCCAGGTCAGGATGATCCCGACGACGCCGTACGGCTCGGGCACGGTGTAGTCGAGGCCGGGCACCACGCGGGGGCTGGGCGGGATGGTGGCGCCCTCCAGTTTGTCCGCCCAGCCCGCGTAGTAGCCGAACCAGCCCGCGCTCAGATGGGCCAGGGCCGCGGAGGTGCGGATGGGCACGCCGAGTTCGAGGGCGTTGATCCGGCCGAGCTCCGGCACGCGCTCCAGCATCAGCTCCTCCACGCGCTGGAGGATGCGGCGGCGTCGGTCCGGGGACATCATCCGCCACTCGGGGAAGGCATTCTTGGCCGCCGCGACGGCCGCGTCGACCTCCTGCGGCCCGGCGAGCAGGACGGTGCCGTTCGTGCGGGCGGTCGCGGGGTTGACGTGGTCCTGCGGACCGGCGGAGGTGCTGTCGAGCCAGGTGCCGTCGACGAGGGGGCCGGTGGTGCCGAGGTCATGGGACAGGGACGTGGTCATGTCGGTGCCGCCTTGGGGTCGTCCGGGTGGGGCGGGGGTCAGGGCGCCGGGCGCCGGCCCAGCGTCGCCAGGGTGTGGGTGGTCAGGTCCGCCAGGGTCTGGGGCCGGGTGGCACGGGCCGTGTCGGCGACATCGAGCAGCAGGCCGACGTCCTTGTGCAGCAGGGGCAGGGCCTGCCGCAGTCCGTCGGTGTTGAAGCCGGAGGCGGCGAGGATGGCCGCCGCACGGCTTCCTCCCGTGCCGTGGGCCAGTACCTGCGCGACGGCGGCCCGGTCGATGCCGAGGCCGTCGGCGAGCGCGTAGGTGTCCAGCGCCAGGCCGACCTGCGCGGTGAACACGAAGTTGTTGAGCAGCTTGGCGAGTTGGCCGCTGCCCAGCGGTCCGAGGTGGATCACCGGGTCGGCGAAGGCGCCGAACACCGGGCGGCACCGGGCGACGTCCGACTCCCGTCCGCCGGCCATGACCAGCAGCCTGCGCTGCCCGGCGGCGCCGCCGCCCCCGCTGACCGGGGCGTCCACGACGGCGATCTCCCGCTTGGCGGCCTCGTCGGCGACGCGCCGGCAGGTGTCGGGGTGGACGGTGGAGTGGATGGCGATGACCCCTCCGGGAGCCATGCCGGTCAGTACGCCGTCGGGTCGCAGCAGTACGTCCTCGACGTCCGCGTCCGCGACGACGCACAGGCACACGAGGTCGCTCGCGGCGCCCAGGTCTGCCGGTGTCGCGGCCACAGTGGCGGCCGTGTCCGCGAACGCGTCCGTCGACGTTCGGCGGCGCGCCCACAGCGTCAGGGGGAAGCCCTCTTCGGCGATCCGGCGGGCCATCGGCGCACCCTGGCTGCCCAGTCCGATGAAGCCGACCCGTGTGGTGGGTGCGTTCGCGCCGGTCACAGCCGGGTGACCCAGCCGCCGTCGACGCTGATCGTCTGTCCGTTGATCCAGGCGCCGGCCGGGGAGGCGAGCAGGAGAAGGGGACCGAGGAGGTCTTCGGCGGGGGCGGACTTCTTGCCCGGGATGGCGGCGGCCAGGGCGGCGCGTATGGGGTGGTCGGCGGGGAGGCTGCGCATCCCGGGTTCGTTCTCGACCAGGCCCGGCGCGATGGCGTTGACGTTGATGCCGTGCGGGCCGAGGGAGCGGGCGAGGCCGACGGTGACGTTGACGAGGGCGAGTTTGCTGACTCCGTAGATGCCGCCGCCCATGAAGGCGCCCGCGGAGACCTGGTTGATGATCCGTCCGCCGCCACGTTCGACCATCGACGCCTTGACCGCGCCCGCGCAGACGACGGCGCCGAACACGTTGACGCGCATGACCCTGTCGAACCAGTCCTCGGGCAGGTCCAGGATGTCGACCTGGGGGATTTCGGCCATCAGGGCGGCGTTGTTGACCAGGATGTCGATGCCGCCGAAGGCGTCGGTCGCCTGCGCGGCCATGTCGGCGGCGGAGGCGCGGTCGGTGATGTCCACCCGCACGCCCAGTGCGTGCAGGCCGTCGGCGGCGAGAGCCTTGGCGGCCTGCTCGGCGCCTTCGCCGTTGAGGTCCGCGAGGACGACGGAGGCGCCGGCCTCTGCCAGTGCGCGGCCGTAGACCTGGCCGATGGCACCGGCGCCGCCCGTCACGACGGCGACCTTGTCGTCCAGGCGGAGCCGGTCGATGGTGCTGCTGCTCATGGGGCGTCCTTCGTCAGACGGGACAGGTAGGCGTCGACATCGGCACCGTGTTCGCGCAGTTCCTCGGCGGCTTCGGGTGCGGTGAGGATGAGGAAGCGGTCGTGGGTGACGCCCTCGGCGACGAGTTCTCCGACCGAATCGGCGTCCATGACAGGGAAGTTCGGGCCACGGGGCGGCGCCGGTTTCCCGTAGAAGGCGATCTGCTCGACGATGTTGGTGGAGACGCCTGCCGGGCACAGGCAGGAGACGCCGATGCCGCGCGGGCGCAGGTACAGGGCGAGTGCCTCGGACAGTCCGACGAGGGCGTGCTTGGTCGCGGTGTACGGCAGCCGGTCGAACCCGTAGGGCAACAGGCCTGCCGTGGAGGCGGTGTTGACGATATGGCCCGATCCCTGCTCCAACAGGTGAGGCAGGAATGCGAGGTTGCTGCGGACGACGCCCAACAGGTTCACGTCGACGACACGTTGCCAGGCTTCCAACGGGATGTCCTCGACGGGTCCGACGGCGAGGATGCCGACGTTGTTCATGACCAGGTCGATCCGCCCGAAGCGGTCGAGGGCCAGCTTCCGGACCGCCTCAAGGTCGTCGAGGCTGGTCACGTCACAGGCCGCGGGGACGGCCCGGTCACCGAGTTCACCAGCGACCGTTTGGGCCCGTTCGTCCACGAGGTCGGTGACGACCACCCGCGCGCCGCGCCGGGCGAAGGCGTGGGCGGCGGCACGGCCGATCCCGCTGCCGGCACCGGTCACCACCGCCACGGCGTTGTGCAGATCGATGCTCATCGGACGCTCGCTCCTCCGCTCGCGGGTGGGAATGCGGGTGTTCAGGGGTACAGCGGCAGGGCGGGCTCGCTCGGTCCGCTCTCGCCCAGCACGACCGCGGTCGTGGCGGAGAGCGGGGCCTGGAGGAAGCCGACCAGGCCGTCCAGCAGGTCGCCGACGTGAACGGCGAAGGGCAGCACGCTTCCGCCCCGCGTCCGGGTCCGCTCACGTTGGGCGGCGGCGTGCACGCCGAAGGCGAGAACCTGCGCGATGCGGTGACCGCGCAGCGGTTCGGGAAGATGCGGAAGGAGCGCGCCGATCCGCTCGACGAAGTCGGTGGTGGGCTTGGCGAGTTCGGCCGGGAGACTCTCGAAGAGATCCCGGCGACCGTGTTGCTGAAGCATGGCGACGAAGCTGAGATAGTGGCTGCCCTCCTGCTCGCCCTGTTCCAGGACGGGCAGGATGTGGCATTCCACCCACGCTCGGAGATCACTGGGGTGCCGGCGGGCCACCAGCAGCCGCCGCCGCTCGTTCAGGTCCGGCAGGCGGTACTCGAAGATCTCCTGGACCAGGCGTTCCTTGGATCCGAAGTGGTACTGCACCGCCGTGTTGTTGCCGTTCCCGGCCGCGGCGCTGATCTGGCGCAGGGACACCCCTTCGAGGCCGTGGACGGCGAAGAGCCGCTCGGCGGCCAGGACGATCTGCTGTTTCACGGACGGTTGCACCACGGCAGCAAACCCCTTGGAGATTCTTGTCATGCAGGGTGGAAAATTCTATTTCCGAATATCAGGGATCCATTTGCGTCGTGGCGTGAAAGCAACTTCCTTGACCGTCAGCCGACGGACCGGGACGACGGAGCGGCCGAGGGCGGGAACACCCGCTCACCGCTCCTGGCGTCGGCTATCCCGATGGCCTCGATCGGGCAGGACTCGGCGACTTCCAGCACCTCTTCAGAGGCCGGCAGGCTCTCGGACCGCGCCCGTCCCTGTCCGTCCTCGTCGAGCCGGAACTCCTCCGGTGCGGCTGCCACACACAGGCCCGTGCGGACGCAGACCCGCTTGTCGACCGTGACGGTCCAGCGGTCGGCCATCACCGGGCTCCTTCGACGACCAGCGGCAGGGTCTTCCAGCCGCGCACGGTCGAGGTCTGCGCCAGTTCCGCCTGGTCCCAGTCGACGTCCCAGCCGGGGAACAGCTGCAGGAGTTCCTCCGCCGCAATCCGGCCCTCCAACCGGGCCAGGGCGGCTCCCAGGCAGTAGTGGGCGCCGACACCGAAGCTCATGTGCTGGCTGACCCGGTGGATGTCGAAACGGTCCGGATCCTCGAAGCGCCTGGGGTCACGGTTCGCGGCCGCCTGGACGAACAGGATCGCGCTGCCCGCCGGCACGGTACGGTCGTACAGCTCGACGTCCCTGGTGACGTATCGCGCGGTGAACGGGCCGGTCGGCTCGAAGCGCAGGATCTCCTCGATCGCGTTCGGGATCAGGGACGGGTCGGCGGCCAACTCCCGTCGCGCGTCGGGGAATCGGGCCATGAGCGCACCGAACCAGCCGACGAGGCGGCCCGTAGTCTCGTTGCCGGCGCCGGCGACGACCGTGCAGTAGGTGAGGACCTCTTCGTCGGTGAGGGTGCGGGTGACGCCGTTCTCGTCCTCGAACTCGGCGGTCATCAGCTCGGTCATGAGGTCGTCGGAGGGATGCTTCTTGCGCCACTCGATGTAGTCCCTGAAGGCGTCCGTGCTGAGGATCTCCTCGTGGTTGATCTTTCCGCCGTCCTGGGTGCCCAGCGTGTCGTCGGTGTAGTCGCGGATGGCGGGCTGGTCGGCCTCCGGGATGCCCAGCAGCATGCCGATCACCCGCATCGGCATCTCCGCGCCGACGGCCTCGACGAGGTCGAACCGCCCTGCCCCGGTTACCGGTTCGAGGGCCCGGCGGCAGAAGGCGCGCACGCGCGGTTCCAGGGTGGCGATACGGCGGGGTGTGAACACCCGGGCGAGCAGGCGGCGATGGATGTCGTGGACGGGCGGATCCTCGAAGATGAGAGTGCCGGGCGGGAGCTGGATGTCCGCCTGGACGATCTCCAGGATGTCCCCGCGCGCGGAGGAGAAGGTCTGCCAGTCGGCGAGACCGCGCTGTACGTCGGCGTAGCGGCTGACGGCATAGAAGTTGTGCTCGGCGTTGTGGTACAGCGGCACCTCTTCGCGGAGCCGGGCGTACAGCGGGTAGGGGTCGCGGGCGAGGGCGGGGTCGTAGGGGTCCCAGTAGATCGTGTCGGTGGTCGTCACGGACACAACTCCTCTGCTGTACGGCTCACTTGAGCAGGGCGCCGGCGTCGATGGGCAGGGTCACGCCGGTGATGAAGCGGGCCTCGTCGGAGGCGAGGAAGAGGACGGCGTTGCTGATGTCCAGCGGCTCCACCCACGGGGTGGGAAGCATGTGCATGCCCTGCGAGACGGCCGCGAAGTCGTCGACCGTGGGGTTCTCCAGGTCGGGGCGGAACATGCGGTAGGTGGCCTCGTGCATCACCATCGGCGTGTTCACCTGGGTGGGGTGCAGGGTGTTGACCCGGATGCCGTGCGATCCGAGCTCCCCTGCCATCGTGCGCATCAGCCCCACCACGCCATGCTTGGCGGCGATGTAGTGACCGATGTTCGCGTATCCCTTCAGACCGCCCACGGAACTCGTCAGGATGACCGAGCCGCCCCGGCCGCCCGCCACGATGTGTGGGGTGGAGACCTTGGCGGACAGCCAGACGCCGGTCAGGTTGACGTCGATCATGTCGCGCCAGGTCTTCTCGTCCATCTCGTCGAGAGTGGCCCCGTCGCTGCCGAGCCCGGCGTTGGCGACGACGATGTCCAGACGCCCGAACTCGGCGACACCGTCGTCGACGGCGGCCTTGAGCGCGTCGTGGTCGCGTACATCCGCCTGCACGGCGTGGATGCGACGGCCCAGCTTCTGTACCTGGTTGACGGTCTCGTCCAGGTCCTCGGGCGTGGACATGGGGAAGGTGACGCCCTCGAGCTGCTCGCAGACATCCACAGCGATGATGTCGGCACCTTCTTCCGCCAGCCGTACGGCATGACTGCGCCCTTGACCACGGGCTGCTCCGGTGATGAAGGCGACCTTGCCCTCGACTCGTCCGGGCATGACTGACCTCGATTCGTGAGTGAGCTGGAGTGCGGCGAGTTGGGTGGCACGGGCGAGAGGCCGGCCGGACGCGGCGTCAGCGGCCGTCGGGGACCAATGCGAGGAGGAGCGGTGCGGCGAGCGCTGTTTCACGGACGGTTGAACCACGGCAGCAGACCCGTTGGAGATCTTTGTTATGCAGGTTCGAGAATGCCATTTCCGTATGGCAGGAATCTAGTTGCGCGGTGGAGTGAAGTCAACTGCCTTAACAGTCAGTCAATGGATCGGGACGGCGGAGCGGCCGAGGGCAGGAACATCCGCCCCCCACCGTCCGTTTCCGCGATGCCGACGTCCTCGACCGGGCAGGACTCGACCCTCCCCGGCACCGGCTCGGACGCCGGGAGGGCCTGCGTCGGCGCGTCGACGAGGAGCGGGAGCGGGAGCGGCAGATCATCCTCATCACCGCGAGGAGACCCGGGCCGAACTCGCCGCGCCTCGAACACCACCGCGAGGCGCATCCGCAAGCGCTCACCCATCAGGCCCGCGAAGACGGGCCGAGCTGCCGCCCGAGGAGTCCCCGACCGTGCCACTCACACTGACGACGACCCTCGGCCGGGCCATCATGATGAGAACACGACGGGCATGACGGCTCGTCACACGGAAGCCCTGACCTTCGCGGAGCAGTCCCTCCAGCGCTACGAGGATGACGACGCGGAGACTTAAGGGTGCGCGCGAATCACATTCTGATCAGTGGTAGATCTTTGTTCGCGTCGTCGAGGAGGGTGAGCACACCGTGGATCAGGCAAAGGCACGTGGACCGTACGCCAAAACACCGGCCCGCAGGGCGGAGATCGTCCGCGCGGCCCGCGGCAGCTTCGCCGAGCACGGATACGCCAAGGCCTCCCTGCGCGACATCGCGGAACGGGCCGGCATCACCCACGCCGGGCTCCTGCACCACTTCCGCAACAAGGACGAACTCCTCGCAGAGGTGCTCGCCGACCGCGACTCCGAGGAGTGGCAGCGGGGCCTGGACGAGGTCGAGCGACCGGACCAGCTCGGCCCCTACCTCGCCGAACTCGTCCGCCACCACCAGAAGGCCCCCGAGCTGATGCGGCTCTGGATCGAGCTCGCGGCGGCGGCCTCAAGGCCCGATCACCCGGCGCACACCTACTTCGTCGAGCGTTACGAACGCAGCCGCGCCCAGTTCGTCGACGGATTCCCGGACGAGGCGGCACGCGGGAGGCTTCGTGAGGGCGTCAGCCCCGAGAGTGCCGCGGTCCTCTTCCAGGCCGTGCTCAACGGGCTCCAACTGCAGTGGGTCCTCGACCAGGACCTCGACATCGTGGGGCCTGTCACCGACTTCGTCCGACTGCTGTTCACCCGGGACGACACCGTCGACGCCGTGTGATCGGTCCCGGACAAGGCCCAAGAGCGGCCGAGCCGTGCCGCAGACGCTCATACAGTCGGTGTCACCCAGCACCGCAGCCCGCCGAAGGGGCGCTCCCGCGCCCCTGAACGGCCCTGGGCCCTTGTACACAGTTCGAACGCAGGCACGGTGAGCATCTCCCGTGCGGAGCACCCGCGTCGTCGGCGCGGCACGGACGCGGCGGCGCTAGGCGACGGCTATCGGCCACCCAGCGGGACAAAAACCCGCCCACAAATGTAACGCTCGGGTTACGAAACCGCCCCACACTCTTCCTTCCCCCGCGATCCCGGTTTACGTTCCAGCAAAAACCAACCACTTGGTAAGTGTTGGCGCTGGGGCACAGCCCCGCCCGAGCACGCATCGACGGTCCGGCTGCCCGAGCGCCGCCGGACCGTCACTTTCGTCAGTCAGGAAGGCAGTCGACGATGACCGAACTCGCTCCCGGATTTCTCTGGGGCGCATCCACGGCACCGCACCAGATCGAGGGCAACAACCTCAACAGCGACTTCTGGGCGAACGAGGGACGCATCCCTGGCATGGAGCGCAGCGGCGACGCCTGCGACAGCTACCACCGTTACCGCGAGGACATGCGGCTGCTCGCGGACGCCGGCCTGAACGCCTACCGCTTCGGCATCGAATGGGCTCGCGTCGAGCCCGTCCCCGGCCTGGTCTCGCGCGCCGAACTCGCCCACTACCGGCGCATGATCGAGACGGCCTTCGAGCTCGGCCTGACCCCGGTCGTGACTCTGCACCACTTCACCAGCCCGCTGTGGTTCTCCCAGGAGGGCGGCTGGCTCGGCGACCGGGCCATCGACAGGTTCCGGACCTACGTCGAGGCGGTCGCACCGATCCTCGAAGGCGTCGAATGGGTCGTGACGATGAACGAGCCGAACATGCTGGCCATCATGGTCGGCATGGCGCGGGCCTTCCAGAACCCGCAGGCCGACGGGGAGTGGCAGAGCCCCACCCTCGACAACGAGGGCCCGCGGCCGCCGCTGCCAGCCCCCGACCCGGCCATCGGCGCTCGGCTCGTCGAGGCGCACCACGCCGCGCGGGAGGTGCTGCGTGAGCACACCGGCGCCAAGGTCGGCTGGACGGTCGCCAACCGTGCCTTCGTCGCCCGTCCGGGCTCGGAGGAGAAGAAGCGGGAACTGGAGCGCACCTGGGAGGACCTCTACCTGGAGGGGTCGCGCGGTGACGACTTCGTGGGCGCGCAGTCGTACTCCAGCCAGTGGGTCGGCCCGGACGGCATCGAGCCCTACCCTCCGCACCCGGACAACACGCTCGTCGGGAGCGCCTACCGGCCCGATGCCCTGAGCATCGCGGTACGGCACACCGCCGAGGTCACCGGCGGCCTGCCGATCATGGTCACCGAGAACGGCATCGCCACCGGCGACGACACCCGCCGTATCGCCTACACCGGCGAGGCACTGGAACACCTCGGCAAAGTGATCGCCGACGGCGTGGACGTCCGCGGCTATCTGCACTGGAGCCTGCTCGACAACTACGAGTGGGGTCACTGGGCACCGACGTTCGGCCTGGTCGAGGTCGACCGCGAGACGTTCGAGCGCCGCCCGAAGCCCTCTCTGGCCTGGCTGGGCGAGACCGCCCGCCGCGGCCGGATCTGACCACACCGACGCACGGAGGACACGCCATGCAGGTATCCGTACCCGACGTCTCGTCGAAGTCCCTGGCCGAACTCGTCTCGCTGACCGGGCGGCGCGCCGTCGTGACCGGCGCGAGCCAGGGGCTGGGCCGGGCCGTCGCCGAGCGGCTGGCCGAAGCGGGAGCTCACGTGCTCGTCGCGGACATCCGCGACGAACTCGCCACCGCCGTCGCCGAAGACCTCAGCACCCGCGGGCAGGGCCGGGCCCTGGCCACCCGCCTGGACGTCACCGACCCCGACAGCGTCGTGGCCACCGCCGACCTCGCCGTCCGGGAACTCGGTGGGATCGACATCTGGGTGAACAACGCCGGGATCTTCCCCAGCGTTGCCGCCCTGGAGATGTCCGGCAAGGCCTTCGACGAGGTGTTCGCCGTCAACACCCGCGGGGTCTTCCTCGGCTCCAGGGAAGCGGCGCGCCGGATGAGCGAGGCCGGACACGGGGGCGTCATCGTCAACGTCGTCTCCACGGCCGGGTTCCGTGGCACGGCCCCCGGGCTCGCCGCGTACGTCGGCTCCAAGCACGCGGCGCGCGGCCTGACCAGCCAACTCGCCCTGGAGTTCGCCCCGTTCGGCATCCGCGTGCTGGGCGTCGCACCGACGTTCGTACCGACCGAGGGAAACCTGGCGGCAGCCGCCGCGGCCGGCGTGGACTCCGAAACGATCATGTCCGTGATGCAGCCGGGCCCCCTCGGCCGGCTCGGCGTGCCCGACGACGTCGCCCGGGTGGTGCTGTTCTGCGCGAGCGACCTCTCGGCCTTCATGACGGGCAGCACGCTCCTCGCGGACGCCGGAGAAACGGCTTGACGCGCGCCGCCCCGACCACCCCGACCGCTCCGATCACCCGGTAGGAACTCCATGCTCTCGCCCCGCACCACCCCCACCCGCGATGTCGTCGGTCTCGACGGCCTGTGGCGGTTCGCTCTCGGCACCCGGGCCGGCGCCGCCCCCTGGGCCTCGCGCCTCGCCCCGCCGCTCGAAGTCCCGGTGCCCGCCAGCTACAACGACCTCTTCGTGGACCCGGAGATCCGTGACCACGTCGGAGTCGTCTGGTACCAGCGCGACGTGCGCGTGCCGCGCGGCTGGACGGGTGAGCGTGTGATCCTGCGCTTCGGGTCCGTCACTCATGCCGCGCAGGTCTATGTGGACGAACGGCTCGTGGCCGAACACACCGGCGGCTACACACCGTTCGAGGCAGACCTGACCGGCGTCGTCGAGCCGGGCGCCGAGTTCCGGCTGACCGTCGGCGTCGACAACCGGCTGACAAACCTGACCATCCCGCCCGGCACCGTCACGACCGGCCCCGACGGCCGCGAACGGCAGTCGTACCTGCACGACTTCTACAACTACGCGGGCATCGCCCGCCCGGTGCGCCTCTGCAGCACGCCGACGACGTTCGTCGAGGATGTCACCGTCGTCACCGGGCAGGACGGTTCGGCCGGCACCGTCGGCTACCGCGTGGAGACCGCCGGTGTGCACGCCGAGACGGTCGCCGTGCGGGTGCGCGCGGTGGACGAGGCCGGCCGGACCGTCGCGGAGGGAGCGGGCCACGAGGGTGTCCTGCGTATCGAGGACGTCACCCTCTGGCAGCCGGGCGCGGCCTACCTCTACGACCTCGTCGTAGAACTGGCCGTGAACGGCGAGACCGTGGACAGCTACAGCCAGCCCTTCGGTGTCCGGACCGTCGAGGTACGCGGCAGCGACTTCCTCATCAACGGGGAGCCGTTCTACTTCACCGGCTTCGGCAAGCACGAGGACACCCCGGTCCGCGGCAAGGGCCATGACGACGCCTATCTCGTCCACGACTTCCAGCTCATGCAGTGGACGGGCGCCAACTCCTTCCGCACCTCCCACTACCCCTACGCCGAAGAAGTGCTGGACTTCGCCGACCGGCAGGGCATCGTCGTCATCGACGAGACCGCCGCCGTCGGCCTCAACCTGGGTGTCCAGGGCGGACTGACCGGCGTTCCCCCGACCCCGACCTTCGCGCCGGAGAACTTCGGCGGGACCACACGGGACGTCCACGCCCAGCACCTGCGGGAGCTGATCGAACGGGACAAGAACCACCCGAGCGTGGTGATGTGGTCGCTCGCCAACGAACCCGCCTCCAACGAGGACGGCGCCCGCGAGTACTTCGAGCCGCTGGTCGAACTGGCCCGCAAACTCGACCCGACCCGTCCCCTCACCTACTCCGCGGTCATGTTCGCGACACCGCAGAACGACCAGATCGGCGACCTGTTCGACGTCCTGAGCATCAACCGCTACTACGGCTGGTACCTGTTCACCGGCGACCTCGCGACCGCCGAGGGATACCTGGAGCAGGACCTGCGCGGGTGGGTCCAGCGCTTCGGCAAGCCCGTCATGATGTCCGAGTACGGTGCCGACACCCAGCCCGGCCTGCACTCCGTCTGGGACGCCCCGTGGAGCGAGGAGTACCAGAGCGACTTCCTCGCCATGTACCACCGCGTCTTCGACCGCATCCCCGAGTTCGTCGGCGAGCACGTGTGGAACTTCGCCGACTTCCAGACCTCGCCCGGCATCCACCGTGTCGACGGCAACAAGAAGGGTGTGTTCACCCGCGACCGGAAGCCGAAGTCGGCCGCGTTCGCGCTGCGCCTCCGCTGGCAGGGCCTGGAAGGCCGCAAGCCCGTCCAGAACACGGCCGACTGACACCTCACAGGCCGGAGGGACGCGGCCTCGTCCTCGGCGCGACGACCCGGGAGCCGCCGGGCCGGACGATCCGCACCGGCGCTTCCCACCGCGCACGGACGATCCGCGCCGGCACACTGCACCGAACCGGTCACTGACGGCACGGACCCGGCGACGCGGGGCGTGCGTTCTGCCGTCCTGCCGACCCCGTCCGTACCTTCATCACACCGGTGCGGACACGCGGCCCGACGACCGTAGTGGCGGGCACCGTCTCCGCCCACCGTGAGCGGCAGGGCCCAGCGTTACCCCGTGACGGGACCCGTCGGCGGTACGGCGTCGACCGTACCGCCCACATCCCGGCAGCCAGGACCGCTTCGTTCCACCGCTCCCGTCGCTCCTCGGCCGGACCTGATCGAACCACCGCTCCACCAGGGCAACTGCCATGCGGCCGGTGGTCCGACTCGCGCACCCAGCCCGGGCGAGCCCGGTTCCGCGCGCCCGCCCACCCCATCTCCCCATCTCCCCGCACCGGCGCAGAGCGGCCCTCCGTGCGAAACCGCCGCGGCCGAAGTACCCCGCCCTGGCGGTACTCCCCCGGCGGCCGCCGCCGCGCCCTGCGACCATGTTGACGAAGGAGTCTCCATGCCTCACGACGACCGGGACGTCAGGGTGGTGCTTCCCCCATCCACGGCCTCACCGCAGGACGCCGACCAGGCTCCCGCCCCACCCGAGATCGAGGCACCGCCGCTGCAGCGCGTCGCCAGGGGCTACCTCGTCTGGCTGATGATCGCCAGCTTCGGTGGCTCCCTGGCCCTGATGGTCCCCCTCGCCTACTCCCTCGCTGTGCGGATCGACGATCTCGCACCCGGGCACGAGGAACGGCTCGGCTACGTCACCGGGTCCGCGCAGTTCGTCTACCTGGTCCTCAGCCCCCTGATCGGCCTGTGGAGCGACCGCACGCGCTCCCGGCTCGGCCGTCGCACCCCCTTCATGATCGGCGGCGCTCTGCTCGGCACCACCGCGCTCGTCGGGGTCGCCCTCGCGCCGTCGGTCCTCCTGCTGGGCCTGGCCTGGGTGGTCGGCATGATCGGCTGGGCGACCGCCGGGCAGGCGATCCAGAACGTCCAGGCGGACCGGGTGCCCGAGGAGCAGCGGGGCCGGATCTCCGCCCTGACCAGCGTCATGACCCAGATCGCCCCGGTGCTCGGCATCGGCCTCGCCTACGCGGTGGCCTCCAGCACGTTCCTGGTGTTCCTGGTCCCGGGCGTCCTGGGTGCCGCCATGGTGGTGCTCTTCCCCGTACTCAAGCCCGAGGGCGACTCCCGCGCACTGGTACACAGCAGCGGTGTGACGCTGAAGGGCATGGTCGCCAGCTACGGCTTCAATCCACGCAAGTACCCGGACTTCGGCTGGAACTGGCTCGGCCGCTTCGTCTTCTTCATGGGCCTGTACTTCAACACCACCTTCGGCACCTTCTTCTACGCGCAACGGCTCGACCTGCCCGTCAAGGAGGTCGCCGGGATCGTGGCGGTCATCGGGACCATCGGCGTGGTGGCCGCGGCAGGCGGCGCCATCGGGGGCGGCTTCCTCTCCGACAAGCTCGGCCGGCGCAAGCTGTTCGCCCTGATCGGCTCCACGGTGTTCGTCGCCGGGGCCGTCACCGAGGCGTTCGCCCGCTCACTGCCCCAACTGGTCGTCGGCGCGGTGCTGATGCAGTTCGCCATCGCCGTGTTCAGTGCCGTCGACCAGGCGATCGTGTTCGCGGTCCTGCCGGACCGGGCCCAGGCGGGCCGGTACCTCGCCGTCGTCGGCTTCGCGCAGAAGATTCCCAGCGCCGTCGCCCCGCTGATCGCCCCGCTTGTCATCACCCTGGGTGTCAGCGCCGGCGGTGAGAAGAACTACACCCAGCTCTACCTGCTCGGCGCGGTCCTGGCCCTGGTCGGTGGCCTCATCGTCAAGTTCAAGATCAGGTCGGTCCGATAAGGGCGTTCCCTGGCCGTCGCCCCCGAGAAGCGTCCTCCGAGTTCAGAGAAGGCACATCATGCGCAACGCTCCGTTCGACCTGGGCATCGACAGCGGAGGAGACGACTTCCCCGTGTCGGGACCCGCGCCCCGGCTGTCGTGGAGGCCACCGTCCGACACAGCGCGCCCGGTGGCGTACGAGGTGCGGTGCACCGTCGACGGCGACGCACGGGCCACCGTGACCACCGCCGTGGGCGGGCACCGGTTTCTCCCCTGGCCGTGGGCGGCCCTGGACAGCGGCCGCCGGGTGGCCTGGCGGGTCCGGGCACTCGCCACCGACGGCGACTCGCCCTGGTCGCAGTGGCACGCGTTCGAGAGCGGTCTTCTGGACGCCGACTGGCGTGCGCACTGGATCAGTCCCGCCGAGTCCGCGGATCGCGGATACGGCAGACGGCCCGCGTACATGCTGTCGACCCGGTTCCCCGTACCGGCCGGGGTGCGCTCGGCACGGCTGTACGCGACGGCACTCGGCGTGTACGAGGCGTACGTCAACGGCGAGCGGGCGGGCAGCGCCGAACTCTCGCCCGGGTCCACCTCCTACGACCGTACGCTCCACGCCCAGGCGTACGACGTCACGGCCGCCGTCGTCACGGGCGACAACCGGATCGAGATCCTGCTGTCCGACGGCTGGTACCGAGGCCAGGTGGGTGCCTTCCGCCAACCGGCCGGCTGGGGCACGGTGCCCGGCGCGCGGGCCGAACTGCACCTCGTGCACGAGGACGGCACACGGCAGGTCGTCCGCACCGACGGAACGTGGACGAGCACGGAGTCGGCCATCACCCGGGCCGACCTCATGGACGGACAGACCACCGACTTCCGGGCCGGACCGGGCGTCGAACACCCCGTCCTCGTGAACCAGGTCGAGGCACCCCCGGTCACCTGGTCGGAGGGACCGCCGGTTCGGATCGTGGAGTCACGCCCCGCACAGTCGGTCCGGCAGCTCAAGGACGGGCTGTGGATCGCGGACTTCGGCCAGAACGCCTCCGGCTGGATCAGCCTCGGCGACCTCGGCCCGGCCGGCACCCGTACCGTCATCGACTACGGCGAACACGTGGGCGCTGACGGCGACCTGACGACCGCTCACCTGGACGCGACCCGGCCGGGGCAGGCGCCGATCCCCTTCGTCCAGCGCGACGAGGTCGTGTCCGCGGGCCGCGGCGAGACGTTCGAGCCGCGCCACACCGTGCACGGTTTCCGCTACACCCGCGTCCGCCGCGACGGTGCCCCGCTCGACCCGGCGAGCCTCGTCATGCGGGTCGTCCACTCCGACCTGCGCCGTACCGGCACCTTCGCCTGCGGCCACGAAGACCTCGGCCGCCTCCACGACATCGCCGACTGGAGCTTCCGCGGCAACGCCGTCGACGTGCCAACCGACTGCCCGACCCGGGAACGGCTCGCCTGGACCGGCGACTACCAGGTCTTCGCCCCCACCGCGACGCGCCTGTACGACGTCCTGGGTTTCAGCCGCAAGTGGCTGCGCTCCGTGCGCGACGACCAGCTGCCCGACGGCCGGATCGCCAACTTCTCGCCCGACGGACGCCGTATCAAGCACCACCTCGACGACCAGTTCGCCATGATGACCGGCTCGGCCGGGTGGGGAGACGCCGTCGTCGCCGTTCCCTGGGAGCTGTACGAGTCATACGGCGACCGGGAGGTTCTCGCCGAGAACTGGGAGGCGATGGTGGGTTGGGTGGAGTGGGCGCTCACGACCGCCCGCACCGCCCGCCATCCGTCCCGGATCGAGCGCTCGACCGAGCCGCTGCCGCACGAGCGATACCTGTGGGACGGCTCCTTCCACTGGGGCGAGTGGACCGAACCGAAGGAGAGGGCGGCGGACGGCACCCGTATCGACCCCGTCCAGAGCGACCCCGTCGCCTGGTTCATGGCGGACAAGGGCGAGATCGGCACAGCGTTCCTGTACCGCTCGACGGCGACACTCGCCCGCATCGCGCGAGTGCTGGACCACACCGAGGACGCGGACCGCTACGCCGCGACCGCCGAGCGGATCCGCGACGCCTGGCGCACCGAGTTCCTCTCTCCCGACGGACGTACCACCGGCGACATCCAGGCCGGCTACGTGCGCGCGCTGGACCTCGGACTGGTTCCCGACGCGCTGCGCGAAGCCGCCGCCGCGCGTCTGGTCGAGCTGATCCGCGCGGCCGGCACCCACCTCACCACCGGGTTCCTCGCGACCGGAGATCTGCTGCAGGTCCTCGCCGACACCGGACACGCCGGCATCGCCTACGAGTTGCTCCTCCAGCGCACCGCACCCTCCTGGCTGTACATGCTCGACCGGGACGCGACCACCATCTGGGAGGACTGGGAGGGCATCGACGAGACCGGCACCGCCCACGAATCCCTGAACCACTACAGCAAGGGCGCGGTGATCCGCTTCCTGCACACCCACGTCCTGGGACTACGGCAGACGCCGGGATCGATTGCCTGGGAGTCCTTCGAGGTCGCACCTCTTCCGCACCCGTCCGTGCCGTGGGCGCGGGGCACGCACGAGTCCCCCCAGGGCACGATCGCCGTGGAGTGGCGGACGGCCGGCGACCGGCTCACCGTCACAGTCGACGTCCCACCGGCCACCACCGCACGCATCGTCTTCCCCGACGGCACCGCCGTAGAGCCCCTCGGCTGCGGCAGTTTCAGTGCCACCCGTCGTATACGGGAGGCGGATTGAAGATCCACCGTGTCGGACCTCAAGGTCGTCTGCCTCGGCGGTGATCACGGATCCTCGGATGCCTGCACGCGGATATGGCAACCCCCCACGATCCGCACGGGAGGTACGCCAGGTGACCCACGACACCGCACCGGAATTTCGCGCGCTGATCACGGCCCGTGGAGCCGAACTCGATCTGCTGGCAGAGAAGTTGGGCGGGCAGCTTCAGGAGGTGCGCGACGAGCTGGAGGAACTCGCGGTCACCGGGCGGGTCGCGCGTCGGGCAGCTGAGCAGTTGCACGCCGAGGCGGAGGGGAAGGCGCGCGCCGGCCCCCGGGCAGGTCGCGGGCCGTGTCGTGCCGCTGGTGCCGCCGCACGAAGTCGGCGCCGACGAGACGGTCCTGCCCGAGGACTACCAGCGGATCATGGACGTGGTACGGCGGGGGGCAGGCCGGTCATGGTCAAGCAGGTCTGCCCCGAGCCGGGGATCTCCACCGAACCGGCGCGCTCGGAGGCGATGCGTGCGAAGGGGAGCAGCCCTCGCCCTCCGGCTGGCCGTCGGCGGCTTCCCGAGCGACGGCTGGACCGGCAGGGGGGTCCGGCACCCGCGTGCGGCGATCTCTCCCCCTGCGAAACTGCACATCCGTGCAGGTCGGAGTCGTTCGAACTGCCACCGCCGCCAAGTCTGTCGACCTGGTGCGCAGCGACCTCGATCGCCCCTCCGCACCACGGACTCCACGCCGGCCGCGAGATCACCCGAGGACGGCTCGGACTGAACAGCAGCACGGCTGGTCACTCACCGTGCGGGAGTGTTTCCGCGTCCTGGCAGGTGGGCTGGCGACCGTCAGCACCTGGTGCGTTCTGGACCGCGAGAATACGGACGCTGTCGCGGTCACCGAGGGCACGCCAACGGTGCGGTGTGCCGCCGGGGTAGGTGAGACTGTCGCCGGGGCCCAGTCGCTCGACCCGCCGACCGCCCGGGGCCTGGATGTCGATCTCTATCTCTCCGTCCACGACGTAGAGAAACTCGTCGCCGGGGTGCTCGTAGTAGTCCTGGAAGTCCGGGTGCATTCCGCGGTATTCGACCGGGTGGAGACGCAGCGGAGCGGTACCGAGCATGCGGGCGACGCCACCGTCCTTCGACACCGCCACCCCGTCCTCGTCCCCGGCACGCGTCACTCGGATCGCGGTGCCGGGGGCGGCCGGCGCCACGGCCTGGACGAACAGTGCCTGCTGAGTGGTACCTAGGGCGCGGGCGATGCGGTGCAGCGAGGACATGCTGGGCCGGGTCAGGCCCCGTTCGAGCTGGCTCAGGAAGGGGTGTGAGAGCTCCGCGAGCCTGGCGAGCTGGACCAGGGTCAGTCCGCGCTCCTTGCGCACCCGCCGGATGACGGCGCCGAGTTCGGTCTGCAGGGCGGCATCGCTCGGGCCGCCGGCTTCCGCAGCCGTGCCGCCCGACGCGTCCGCGCCGGTGCGTGAGGAGGAGGAGTCCGAGGTGGTCAGCTCTGGCATGGGTGGATCCTAAAGGGCTCGGCCGGCTCGATGGACTCGGCCGGCTCGGTCGGCGGGCGGTCGAGGTGGGGAGCGGGGAGGTTTTACCCCTGTGAAACAAGCACCTCCCTATGCTGAATGTTGATGATACGAACATTACTTCGTTCGCGGTCATCCCTCTCCTCACCCGACGCCCCCGGAGCCCGTATGCCTGCGGCCAGCCCAGACCAAACCCTCACTCCCCATTCCGACGCGGCCTTCCTCGACGCCATGTCCGCCCTGGCCGGCGGTGTGTGCGTCGTCACCTCGACAACCGCCGACGGCCGTCCGGTCGGATTCACCAGTACCGCCGTGATGAGCCTGAGCAGGGACCCGCGGTTGCTGGCGATCGGAGTGGGCCGGCACAGTCGTACGCTGCCGTTCCTGCTGGAGACGGGGAGGTTCGCCCTGAACGTCCTGCATGCGGGCGGCGAAGACGTCTCGCGCCGGTTCGCCGACTCCGGGGCCGACCGGTTCGGGGATCTCGACTGGGAGCAGGCCGACGACCTGCCACTGCTCGGCGGACACAGCTCCCACATGATGGTCTGCCGGGTGCAGCAGGACGTCCCGGCGGGCGACCACCGGCTGATCATCGGCCTGGTCGAGAAGGTGCTCCCGGGCCTGGGCCATGTCGCCGGCTCGCTGGTCTACCTGGGGCGCGACTACCACCCTCTCCGCCACCCGGCGGAGTTCGGCGGGGGCTCGTGATCCGCCCCGGCTGGTTCTCCGTACGGGAGACCGGACCGGGCGTGCACCTCATCGCCGAACCCGGGCACGTCAACAGCTACCTGGTCCTGGGTGACTCGTTCGCCCTGCTCTACGACACCGGCATGGGCATCGCCGACATCGGCCGCGAGGTCCGCGCGCTGACGGGACTACCCCTGCTGGTGGTCAACTCGCACCACCACTACGACCACCGGGGCGGCAACGCCTCCCTGTCCGGCGAGGCCAAGGAGTTCGCGGTCCACGCCGCCGGCGCCGAACTGCATGGCTCACCGGCCCCGCGCGAGTGGCTGGAGTCGTACGCACACATCGCACGCGGCCTGCGCGAGCGGTACGAGGTCTTCCACGCGGCGGACTCGGCCGCCTTCTTCCTCACCGACTCCCGCATCGAGGTCCGCCCGGTGCCCGAGCTGGAACACTGGAGGATCGAGGCCGTTCGCCCCACCCGCCTGCTGCACGAGGGCGACGTGATCGACCTCGGCGGGCGCCGGCTGCACGTCCTGCACACCCCCGGACACTCACCGGACGGCATCTGCCTGTGGGAAGCGGAGACCGGGCTGCTGCTCGCCGGGGACACCCTGATCAGCGGCACCTTCTTCGCCCATGTCCCGGGCGCCGACGTGCCCTCGTTCGCCGGCTCCACCCGGCGGCTGACCGGACTGCCGGTCACCACCGCGCTGCTCGGGCACAACCTGCGCCACCGGGAGACCGTGGACTTCGTCTACCGGGTCGCGGACGCCTTCGAGCGGGTGCGTGACAAAGACACCCGCCCTTCGCGGTCGGCCGACATGTTCGGCACCGCCGTATGGCGCCACGACTTCGACGGCTTCGCGGTCCTCACCGCTTTCGACGACCCGCCCGCAGTGCGCCCATGATCTCGCCCCTGCTGCTGCGCGGCGCGCGGGTCCCCGGCGGTCCCGTCCGCGACCTGCTGCTGGAAGGCGGCCTGGTACGCCGCGTCGCCCCGGCCGGCACACTCCCCGCCGGGCCGGCCGAACTCGACCTGTCCGGACACCTTCTGCTGCCCGCCCCCGCCGAACCCCACGCCCACCTCGACAAGGCCCTGACCTGGGACCTCGTCGGAGCCCCGCCCTGCGACCTTCCGTCGGCCGTGGCCGCCTGGCGGGCGTACGCCGAGAAGGTCGACGAACGCGACGTCGGCGCCCGCGCCCGCCGGGCGCTGGAGCAACTGGTGGCGAACGGCGCCACCGCCGTCCGCACCCACGCCGACATCCTGCCCGGCGACGACCCGCTGCGCGGACTGCGCGCCCTGCTGCGGCTGCGCGAGGAGGTGCGCGGTCGGGTGACGGTGCAGATCTCCGTCCTGCACGTCGACGCGCCCGAGCCGCTGCTGCGCGAGGCCCTTGCCATGGGAGCCGATCTGCTGGGCGGCTGCCCCCACCTGTCCCCCGACCCGGCTGCCGCCGTCGAGCGAGCGGTGACGCTGGCCGCCGAGTGCGGCGTCGGGCTCGACCTGCACACCGACGAAAACCTTGACCCGGCCTCCCAGGATCTGCGGCTGCTCGCGGCCGCGGTCCGCCGCCACGGCTTCACCGGGCCGGTGACCGCCGGGCACTGCGTGAGCCTGGGTGCCATGGAACCGGAGGAGGCCGCCCGGGTGGCCAAGGAGGCTGCCCAGGCGGGCATCGGAGTGGTGACCCTGCCCCTCACCAACCTCTATCTCCAGGGCCGCGAGCATCCGTCGTCGACACCGCGCGGGCTGACGGCAGTGCGCGCCCTGCTCGACGCGGGCGTCCGCCTGGCGGCCGGCGGTGACAACGTCCGCGACCCGTTCAACCCCGTGGGCCGGGGCGATCCGCTCGAAACCGCCGCGCTTCTCGTGGCGGCCGGCCATCTGACCCCGTCCGAGGCCGTGCACGCCGTGACCGCCGGAGCCAGATCGGTGCTCGGACTGCCGGCGGCCGGGCCGTACGAGGGTGCCGTCGCCGATCTGCTCGCCGTGCGCGGCACGTCGCTGTCGGAAGTACTGGGGACGGCGAGCCCCGACCGCCTGGTCATCAGAGCCGGGCGCGTGGTCAGCCGTACCACCGTCCTTCGCGAACTGTTCTGACCCATCGAGACGTACACCGCGCCGATATGGGGCGGAAACAATCAATGTTCATGCTATCAACATTCACTGCCGCCACCTGGTGAGGAGCAACGACGTGCCGGTCGCACAGAATACGGCGCTGACCTTCGACGGCGTCCACAAGCACTTTCCCAGCGGAACGACCGCCCTGGCGGACGTGACACTGTCCGTGGCACCGGGCGAGTTGGTCGCGGTGGTCGGCCCCTCCGGCTGCGGCAAGTCCACCCTGCTGCGGCTGGCCTCCGGTCTTGACAGCCCGACCGCCGGGACCGTCCGGACGGACGAGGGTTCCGTCGGTTACGTCTTCCAGGACGCCACCCTGCTGCCCTGGCGCAGCGTCCTGGCCAACGTCGAGCTACCGGCCGAACTCGCCGGGACCGACCGTGCCGAACGGCGTGCGACGGCGCTTCAGGCGCTGCGCCTCGTCGGTCTGGACGGCTTCGAGAAACAGCTGCCTAGCCACCTCTCGGGCGGGATGCGCATGCGCGTCTCGCTGGCCCGCGCCCTGATGATGAGCCCGTCGCTGTTCCTCTTCGACGAGCCGTTCGGCGCCCTGGACGAGATGACCCGGCTGCGGATGCAGGAGGAGCTCCAGCGCCTCTTCGCCGAACAGGGCTTCGCCGGCCTGTTCATCACCCACTCCGTCTCCGAGGCGGTCTTCCTGGCGACCCGGGTGGTCGTGATGTCCCCGCGGCCGGGCCGGATCACCACCGTCTTCGACGTCCCCTTCCCGCACCCCCGCCCGGCCGAACTGCGCTACTCCCCCGAGTTCGCGCGGACCGTCGGCGAGGTGTCCGCCGCGCTGCGAGGAGATGCCCCGTGACCGTCCCCGCCTCCACCGCCCCGGCCGCCGGCACCGTACCGGTCGCCACCGCCCGCCAGGCGCCTCCCGCCGATCGCGCCCGCCGACGCGGACGTCGGCTCGCCCGGCTGGTCCCGCTCGCTTCCTTCGCCCTGGCCGTCGGCGTCTGGTACGCCGTCAGCTACCTCGCCCTCTCACCCGACCGACGCTTCCTCGTGCCGCCGCCCCACCAGGTACTCACCACCTCCTTCCTGGACTGGACGCACCTCCAGCCGATGCTCCAGGCACTGGGACTGACAGCCCAGATCGCCCTGGTAGGTCTGCTCATCGCGACGTTCGCCGGCATCGGCACGGCCGTCCTGATGAGCAGGGGCCGACTCCTGGAAGGGCTCATCTACCCGTACGCCGTCGTCCTGCAGACCGTGCCGATCCTCGCCCTCGTACCGCTGCTCGGTATGTGGTTCGGCTTCGGCTTCACCAGCCGGGTCATCGCGTGCGTGCTGATCGCCCTCTTCCCGATGATCAGCAACACCCTCTTCGGACTCCAGTCCGTGGACCAGGCCCACCACGACCTGTTCACCCTGCAGAAGGCGAGCCGCTGGGCGCGCCTGCTCAAGCTCGAACTGCCCGCCGCCCTCCCGGCGATCTTCACCGGGCTGCGTACTTCCTCGGGCCTGTCCGTGATCGGCGCCATCGTCGGCGACATGTTCTTCAAACAGGGCAGCCCCGGCATCGGCACACTGCTCGATGTCTACCGCGCCCGCCTGCAGTCCGAGGACCTCTTCGCGGCGATCCTGCTCGCCTCCCTCTTCGGCGTGACCGTGTTCGCCCTCTTCACCCTCCTCGGCCGGATCTGCGTCGGGTCCTGGCACGCCTCGGCCTCCGACGGCCGCTGACGGCGCTGACGGCACCGCACCTCCCGCCCTGGCCCCTCACCCTCCCGTCCTTCTCCGCTCACCCACTCTGGAGTCCGCCATGCCCGCATTCAGCAGACGTACCTGTACCGCGTACGTTTCCTCCCTGTTCGTTCTCGTATCCCTGAGCGCTTGCGGCGCCAGTTCGGAGACCACCGCCGGCTCCGCCGAGAAACTGACGGCCGCACCGAGCGCGGAGCGGCTCTCGGGGGTCTGTCCCAAGACCGTCGTCGTCCAGATCGACTGGGAGCCCGAGGCCGAGCACGGCCCGGTCTACAACCTGGTCGGCCCCGGCTACACCGTGGACACGAACAAGAAGCGGGTCACCGGACCGCTCGTCGTCGACGGTGCCGACACCGGCGTGAAGATCCAGGTCCGGGCAGGGGGCGGGGCGATCGGCTTCCAGAGCGTTCCCTCACAGATGTACGTCGACAAGTCCATCACCCTGGGCACGGTCACCACGGACGACGCCATCGCCGCCGCCAAGCAGCCCGTGACCGCGGTGGCGTCGCTGATGAAGGAGAGCCCGCAGATGCTGATGTGGGATCCGAAGACCCACCCGGACTGGAAGACGATCGGGGACATCGGCAAGAGCGACGCCAAGATCATCACCAGCGAGGGTGCCACGTACGCGGAGCTGCTCGTCGACAAGGGACTCATCAAGAAGAACCAGGTGGACAGCAGTTACGACGGGTCGCCGTCCCGATTCGTCTCCGATCCGAAGATCGCCATGCAGGGGTTCGCCACCGCCGAGCCGTACATCTACCAGCACGAGGTGAAGGCCTGGGGCAAGCCGGTCAGGTACCAGCTGCTGTCGGACGTCGGCTACTCCGTGTACCCGGAGCCGCTGTCCGTCCGCAGCGGTGAGCTGACGAAGCTCACCCCCTGTCTGAAGAAGCTGGTGCCGATCATCCAGAAGTCCACCGCGGGCTTCGCCGCGAAGCCCGACCACGCCCTGGACGTCATCAACGACCTGGTGACGCAGTACAACACCAGCTGGGTCTACTCCAAGGACACCGGAACCTACGCCGCCGGGCAGATGGTGAAGCTCGGTCTCCTCGGCAACGGAGCCGACGGCAGCGTGGGCGGATTCGACATGGCCCGGGTCAAGGACACGCTCACCACCTTCAGGCCGCTGATCACCGACAGCGGCGCCAAGGTGCCCGCCGACCTCACCGCGGACCGGCTGGCCACCAACGAGTTCATCGACACCTCCGTCGGGATGAAGACCTCATGACCAGCGAGCCCACCGCTTCCATGCTCCCCGCCGCCGAACTGCGCCGGCTCACCGAACTCGTCGCCGACAGAACGCGACCCGGGGTGGCCACGGGGAACACCGCCACCCCCGGCCTCGAGGCGTTCTGCGCCGAGGCGTCCGCCCTGCTCGGCGCGGACGCTGTCGTCCGGGACGACGCCACGCTGGACAAGGCCTCGCGTGACTGGGCCCACATGTCCCCGATCCTGACGGCCAAACTGCCCACCGCCGGACGCGCCGAGGCCGTGCTGCGCCCCACCGCCCACGACCAGCTGTCGGCCGTCCTCGCCCTAGCCCACCGACACCAGGTCCCCGTCACCCCCCGGGGCAAGGGCACCGGCAACTACGGCCAGGCGATCCCGCTGCACGGCGGCGCCGTCCTGGACCTCACCGGCTGCGACCGCATCCTCGACGCGGGCGACGGCTGGATCGCCGCCGAGGCCGGGGCGAAGATGTCCGACCTGGAAGCGCACGCCCGTACGCTCGGCCAGGAGCTGTGGATGTTCCCCTCCACCTTCGGCACCACCATCGGCGGCTTCCTCTCCGGCGGCAGCGGCGGCACCGGCTCCCTGGTGCACGGCACCAACGCCGACGGCTTCGTGCGGGAGGTGACCGTCGTCCCGTGCACGGCGGACGCCGCCCCTCTCACCGCCCGGGGCGCCGACTGCCTGCCGTACCTGCACGCCTACGGCACCACCGGCATCATCGCCACCGCCACGGTCGCCCTCCAGCCGGCCCGGGTGTGGACCGGCCTGTTCACCGCCTTCGACACCTGGGCGGCGGCCACCGCGGCGCTCACCGACCTCGTCCGCCTGGAACCCGCCCCGCGTCTAGTGTCGCTCGACGAACCCGGCCTCGTCGAGACGTTCGCGCCGGACACGGCACTGGACCCGGCCGCGCTGAGCCTGCGCGCCATCGTCGAGGAGGAGGCCGTCGCCGACGCCCGCGCCATCGTCGAGGGCCACGGCGGACGCGTCCTGGAAGTCCGCCCCGCCCCACACGGCCCGGCGCTGGTCAGCTCGCTCTCCTTCAACCACCCCACCTACCACCTGATGAAGGCGAAGGAGGGCTGCTTCCACCTGGAGATCCGCGGTGAAGTCCTCCTCGGCGACCCCGCCGCCGTCAAGGCCGTCTTCCCCGGCACCCTGCTCCACCTGGAGGGCATGCGCACCGGCACTGTCGGCATGCTGATGGCCGACTACCGGGACGAGGAGACCGTCTACGCCGGGATCGAGGCCCTCCAGGCCCAGGGCGTCGGCGTCCACGACGTGCACAACTGGTACGTCGACCGGCGCCTGGACACCGTCCGCGCCACCGCCGGCGGCATCGACCCGCTCGGCCTGCTCAATCCCGGCCACCTTCCCACGGTCTGAGAGGCAAGCCATGACCTTCACCCGCTTCACCGACCTCAGCGGCCCGGCCGTCACCGGTCTGCCCTCCGACACCGTGGCCGTCCTCCCGGTCGGCGCGATCGAACAGCACGGCCCCCATCTGCCCGTCGCCACCGACTACTTCATGGCCGAAGCGGTCGCCGAAGGGGCCGCGCGGGCTGCGGGCGCGGACCGCGAGATCACCCTCCTGCCCGGTCTGGCCTACGCCAAGTCCGACGAACACGCCTGGTCCGCCGGCACGTTGTGGCTCAGCGCAGGCACCCTGTTCGCGGTGCTCGACGACATCGGCCGCTCCCTGGCCGCCGGTCCCGTGCGCCGCCTGGCCTTCCTCAACGCACACGGCGGCAACAGCGCCCTGCTGAGCGTGGCCCTGCGCGAACTGCGAGTCAAGTACGGCCTGTTCACCTTCCTCCTGCACGCCTCCCTCCCCGCCGACCAGGGCGGCACGTCCCCGGCCGGCGAACTCGGACTCGGCGTGCACGGCGGACTCAAGGAAACCTCCGCCATGCTCCATCTCCACCCGGACCTGGTCGACATGAGCCAGGCGCGGCGCAGCGTCCCCGAACACCTCACCGCCTACGAACACATCGGCTTCGGCAAGCGGGTGTCCTTCGGCTGGACCAGCGACGACTTCCACACCGGCACCGGCGTGATCGGTGACCCGACCGAGGCCACCGCCGAACTCGGCCGCAAGTTCGTCGAGACCGCCGTGGCGGACGCGGCCGCCGCGCTGCGCGAGTGCGCCCGCTTCAGCCCAGCCCCCTGACCTTCATGAGGAGTTCGTCCACCATGCCCGTCCCGCCGCTGCACAAGCCGCTGCGCGAGATCACCGCGCACCACATCACCGCGGGCGACACCGTCAAACTCGCGGTCCTGACCGGACCCCGCGACGGGTCCCCCACCACCGTCGTCTTCGAGATCTGGGATCCCGGCGGCGCACAGCCGGTCAACTGGCACCCCGAGTCCGTCGAGACCTTCGTCGTCCTGGCCGGCCGCGGCCGCGCCGTCAGCGACGAACACGAACGCGACCTCGCGCCGGGAGACATCCTGGTCCTGCCCGTCGGCTCCAAGCACCGCATCACCAACACCTCCGCCACCGAACGCCTCTACACCCTCACCGTCATGGCCCCCGACGAGGGCTTCGCCGACCTGATCGAGCGCGGCCCGGCCGCCGTACTCGACGAGCGGGATCTCGCCGTACTGCGAGCGTCCGCCTGATGGACGACCTGCTGAACGCCTTCTGGTCGTACGAGGCGGCGCTGGCCGCCAACGACCTGACGGCCCTCGACCACTGGTTCGGCGACTCTCCCGACACCCTGCGCGCCGAAGGCGACATCGTGCTGACCGGACCCGCCGAGATCGCCGACTTCCGGCGCACCCGCACCGGCGGCGCCCCACCGCGCACCGTGGAACGGGTCCACGAGGTACGACTCGCCCCGGACCTGGCCGTGCTCACCGCCGAGACCCTGCGCGCCGACGGCTCACGCGGCCTGCAGACCCAGGTCTGGCAGCGCGGCCCGGACGGCTGGCGGATCCGTGCCGCTCACGTCAGCGCCGTACCGGGGCGGACGGTCCAGGCCCCTGGCTCGGATAGCCGGGCGGTATGGCGGACGACCGGCGAACCGCTGGTCGCGGGAGCGCCGGACGGCCCCCTGTCCGGTGTCCGGATCGCTGTCAAGGACCTCTTCGCCGTCGCCGGCCACCGGACCGGGGCGGGCAACCCGGCCTGGCTCGCCGAGGCGGCCGTAGAAGAGACACACGCTCAGGCGGTACGTCTCCTGCTGGACGCCGGAGCCGACATCGCCGGTATCGCCCACACCGACGAGCTCGCCTTCAGCCTCTCCGGCGCCAACGTCCACTACGGCACCGCACCCAATCCGGCCGCCCCCGGCCGCATCCCCGGCGGATCCAGCGGCGGCCCCGCCTCCGCGGTCGCCCACGGCTGGGCCGACCTGGGCCTGGCCACCGACACCGCGGGCTCCATCCGTGTGCCCGCCTCCTACTGCGGGCTGTACGGCTGGAGGCCCACCCACGGGACCGTGCCGACCGGTGGCCTGCTGGCGCTGGCACCCTCGTTCGACACGGCGGGGCTGTTGGCCCGCGACCCCGGCCTGCTGCGTACGGCGGCCGAAGTGCTGCTGAAGCGGACCGACGCGCGACCGGTCCGCCACCTGGTCGTGGACGACCGACTCACCGCCCTCGCCGAACCTGAGGTCCAGACCTCCTTCACGGCAGCCTGCCGGGCACTGGCCCTCCGTACCGGGCTGCCCGCGGCCGACCGGATCGCCGTGGCCACCGACGACCTGGACGACTGGCTGGACGCCTTCCGTACGGTGCAGGCGGTCCAGGCGTGGCGACAGCACGGCGCCTGGATCGACAAGCACCCCGGCGCCCTCGCCCCGGAGGTCGAAGCCCGGTTCGCCGCCGGGCGGGACGTGCCGGCGGAGCGGCTCGGGGCGGCGGAAACGACGCTGGCCGAGGCCCGCGCCCACCTCGACGCCGCCCTGCCGCCGGACACCGCCCTGCTGCTCCCGGCGACCGGCGGCAGCGCCCCGCCGACCGACGCCGGACCACAGGAGGTGGAGGCCGTACGGGCGGCCACCCTGCGTCTGACATGCCTGGCCTCACTCGCCGGGTTGCCGTCGGTCGCCCTGCCCCGCCTGCGGGTGCGCGGGCTGCCGGTGGGCCTGTGCCTGGTCGGGGCACGCGGCACCGATCTCGCCCTGCTGTCGCTCGCCACGCACTGAACGCCACGAGACGAAGGAGCATGTGACGTTGACCCCGTCCCAGGGCCTGATCGGCCCCAACACCCGCAACGCCTGGCGGGCGGAGCCCGGGAGCGTGCGTCTGGCGCGCACCACCCGGCCGCCCCGCACGGCCACCCTGGAGGCCCTGCCCCGGACGGTGGTCGTCGACCTCGCGGCGACCGCGCTGATCGTCGTCGACATGCAGAACGACTTCTGCCACCCGGACGGCTGGCTTGCCTCCATCGGCGTCGACGTCGGTCCGGCCCGCGCTCCCATCCCCGTCCTCGCCGGTCTGTTGCCCCGTCTGCGGGCCGCCGGCGTCCCCGTCGTCTGGCTCAACTGGGGCAACCGGCCGGACCGGGCCAACCTGCCGCCCGGTGTCCTTCACGTGTACGACCCGGACGGCACCGGCGCGGGCATCGGCGCCCCGCTGGCCTCCGGCCTCGGCCGCGTACTGGAGCGGGGCAGCCCGTCGGCGGCCGTGGTCGCCGGGCTCGAAGCCGCCGAGGAGGACCTGCACGTCGGCAAGTACCGGATGAGCGGCTTCCAGGACACCGAACTCGACAGCGTCCTGCGCAACCTGCGCGTCGACAGCCTGCTGTTCGCCGGGGTCAACGCCGACCAGTGCGTCCTGGCCACCCTCATGGACGCGGCGAACCTCGGCTATGACGTCCTGCTCGTCGAGGAGGCCACCGCGACCACCTCCCCGGCCTTCTGCATGGACGCCACCCTCTACAACGTCCGTCAGTGCTTCGGGTTCACCCTCACCGCCGACGCCCTGAGCCGGGGTCTGGCGAC
Source organism: Streptomyces sp. NPDC005374 (assembly GCF_042872225.1). Classification (NCBI taxonomy): domain Bacteria; kingdom Bacillati; phylum Actinomycetota; class Actinomycetes; order Kitasatosporales; family Streptomycetaceae; genus Streptomyces; species Streptomyces sp. NPDC005374. The sequence goes on from NZ_JBIAKA010000006.1 coordinate 491,250, forward strand.
CGCTGCGAGCGCGCCGTGCTGAACATGCTCCAGCCCGGCCGGGGCCCCGTCGACGGTGACCACTACCTCACTGCCGACCCCGGGCTCGTGCACTGGGGGCACCTGCCCAACGCCACGGCCGAGCCCGTCCTGACCCTCGGCTCCGGCGAGACCGTCACCGTCGACACCATCAGCCACGAGGGGATCCTCGCCGACCAGGGCCGTGATCCCACCGCCTTCTTCGCCGCCGCCGGCATCCCCGCGGCGGGCCTGCTCCAGGACGCCGTCGAACTGGCCGCATCCGCCCGCGCACACGACTCCGCCGTGCACGGACCGCATGTGGTCACCGGACCCGTGGCGCTGCGCGGCGCCCGGCCGGGCGACGTACTGGAGGTCGAGGTGCTACGACTGCGCCGCAGAGCCCCGTACGGAGTGATCAGCAACCGCCACGGCAAAGGCGCGCTGCCCGGCGAATACCCCCTGCTTCCCGCCGGAGCACCGCCCGACGCCCCCGCGCCCACCGTCAGTCTCGTCGCGACCGTCGACGCGGGCGGACTCGGACGGCTGCCCACGGGCGACGGCCGCCATCTCTCATTCCCGCTGCGCCCCTTCCTGGGCATCATGGGCGTGGCCCCCGCCACCGAAGCGGCCGTTCACTCGGTGCCGCCCGGCCGCCACGGCGGCAACCTCGACGTCCGTCATCTCGGCACCGGCGCCCGCCTCTTCCTCCCGGTCCAGGTGCCCGGCGCCCTCTTCTACGCGGGCGACCCGCACTTCTCCCAGGGCGACGGGGAGGTGGCGCTCACCGCCTTCGAAGCGCCGCTGCGCGCGACCCTGCGGCTGACTCTGCACACCGACCGCGCCACCCGGGTGCTTGCCGCCCGGCTGCGCGCCCCCTTCGCCGAGACCGAGACGGAACACCTCGTCCTGGGCCTCGACCCCGACCTCGACGAGGCGATGCGGCACGCCGTCCGTGACGCCCTGACCCTGCTCACCGACCGGTACGCCGTGCCGGGCCCGGTCGGCCTGGCCTACCTCAGCGCCGCCGCCGACTTCCATGTCTCCCAGGTGGTGGACTGCGTCAAGGGCGTGCACGGCCGACTGTCCAAATCCCACCTCCCATCATTGAACCCACCCCTGCGGTGAGCCGCCCACAGGACCCATGCCAGCCCCATGACCAGCACGTTCAGGGGGAATAACGCACATACCTTGCTGATGCGCGGTGGCGTCTCCGCCGTCGGAGGCAGGGCCGTCCCTATCGGCCACCACGCGCCGTCCCGCGACGATCTACCCGTCCGCGCCACGGCACGCATCGCGGTCGTCCGGGCCGTACGACACAGGCGCACAGCGGATTGGGGTAAGACGGTCCGCACATCCGTCCCCCGGGCGCCACCGCGCACGGACCGTCATGTACGGCGTCGACCGGTCACGTGCGAGCGCGGACCGGTCCGGTACAGACCTCACATCCTGCTCACCGGCTCCTCGGCGTTCGGGCAGCCACGCCTGACCAACGACCTTTTGCTGCAACGGAGTTGCAAGTGTCTCAGGGGATGGTCAGGCCACCCGCCAGGAGGGCTTGACGGTTGGCCGCGAGCAGTTCGAAGCGGTCGGCTTCGGTCCGGTCGATCTCCGTGATGTGCCACCGCAGACGGGTGCCGGCACGCAAGGCTGCCGGGATGTCGATGTCGCCGGTACCGATGGGCGTCTGAGGTCCGTCCAGCACGGCAGGCCCGTCCTTGAGGTGGGCGGCCACAGCGCGTTCTCCAAGACGTTTCAGGACCTCGGCCGGGTCCTGGCCGGCCACGGCTGCCCAGTAGACGTCGACCTCGGCGAGGACCTCGGGGTCAAGCAGATCCCACAGCACGTCGAAGGCGGGAGCGCCGTCGGGCAGCCGGGCCCATTCGAAGTGGTGGTTGTGGTACCCGAGCCGGATCCCCGCTCCGGCCAGTTCCCGTGCGGCCGCGTTGAGACGACCGGCGAAGGCGCGTATGCCGTCGTGGCTCTCCAGGGCCCACTCGTCGAAGCCGTCCACGAGCCACGGAATCGGCACGAAGGCGGTGTCCGTGCCGAGGATGCGGCAGGTCTCGATCGCAGACGCCTGGCTGCAGGCCGAGACAGCGATGTGCACCGAGCTGACGCCGAGATTCGCCTCGTCCAGATCCGCCCGCAACGCGCGTGCGGAGGACGCCAGTTCGTCAGGAGGCGTGGTCCACAGGCCGAGGGCGAACGGCTCGACATGGCGGAAGCCGAGCGCGGCAAGGCGCGAGAGGGTACCGGGGCGGTCGGCTTGCAGAGCCTCGATCACGCTGTACAGCTGAACGGCGAGGATGCCGGGACTCATGCTTCGTCCTCAGGTTCTGCGGGTCTACGGATCCGCGGGAAGGTCATCCGCATGAAGGACCGGATCGGGCCGACGATGTCGAGCTCCTGGTCGAGCAGCCACTGCAACTGAAGGCCGTTGAGCACGGCTTGCAGCAGGGTGGCCGCATGGTCGGGGCAGAGCGCCGCGTGGAGTTCGCCGCGTTCGTCCTTCCCGAGCATGCCCCGGGCGAACTGGTCGCGTCCCCAGGCGTAGCGCTGCGCGAAGTAGCCGTGCGCGGGGTGCTCCGGGCGGGAGGCGGCCGCCGCGAGTTCGATCCACAGGCGCATCAGTTCGGGGGCCTTCTGGTGGTGGCGCAGCATGTCGCCGAGGTAGGGCGCGAGATGGTCCATGTCGGACACCTGCGCCTCGGCGTACCGCCGTTCCTCGGCATCGCGTTCGGCGAGCACGGCGGCCAGCAGGTCGTCCTTGTTGCGGAAGTGATGCAGCAACCCGGCGTGGGTGATGCCGGCTCGTTCGGCGATGTCGCGCAGCGAAGCCTTCGTGAATCCGTGTTCCGCGAAGCTCTCGCGAGCCGCCCGGACGATCTCGGCCCGTCTGGCGGGGGTCTTGGTGTACGGGCCGCGGGCCTTGGCCTGGGTCACAGTGCGCTTCCTCTTCCCGGATCCCGCATGACGCTACAAAAACCTTCCAAGCCTTAGATTTTCACTGCCTGCCCGGAGTGTGGGCGGCGACCGTCGCGAGCGCAAGGGGTGGGGCCCGACGATTTCGCGCCAGGTAACGCTCTGATTACGAACAAGGTCTCCCATCTTCCCGCGCCTTCCGCCGGGGCTTACCTTCCGAGTGAAATTCAACCACGTGGTAACTGTTCGCATGACGGGACCCACCGGCGGATCCGCGACCGCCTCACCGTCCCTGTGCACCACCCGCATGCCGGCCTCACGGGGCTCCGCCGCACACCCCCACATGTGCATCGGCCAACTCGTGCACCCCATGCATGACCACGCCCACATACCGACGCACTGACGAAGGCCTCGGCTCTTCAGGTTCCAGGACGAAGGAATCCGCCCATGCGTATCCGCTTCTCGCATTCCCGGCCCACGCCACGGCCACGGCAGCGCTCACAGGCCCTTGCCGCCGCCGTGACCGTCGCCCTGCTGGCAACAGCCACAGCCGCGTGTGACACCGCCCCGGCCGCGACGTCGAACTCCGGCGCCGACGCGACCCTCTCGCTGTCCATCTTTGGCACGCCCAACTCGTTCGACCCCGCCCAGCTCATCGAGGGCCAGCAGACCTACGTCTGGGATTCGATCTTCGACACGCTGCTCCTCCAGGACAACAAGGGTGTACTCCACCCCGGCGCGGCCCAGAGCTGGTCGTACTCGAAGGACGGTCTCGCGCTCACGCTGAAGATCCGCCAGGGCATGAAGTTCAGCTCGGGCGATCCCGTCGACGCGAACGCGGTGAAAGCCACCCTGGAGCGGATCCGGTCGACACCCGGGCAGAGCCAGCTGTCGCTGGCCTCCGTCTCCTCGGTCGAGGCCCCCGACACCTCGACGGTCCTCATCAAGCTCAAACAGCCCGACGCCTCACTGCTCGCCGCGCTGTCGACGTCGCCCGGCGTGATCGGCGACCCGAAGACGATGGCTGCCAAGAGCTCCATCCTGAACCCGGTCGGCTCGGGTCCCTACACCCTCGACGCCAAGGCCACGGTCAACGGCTCCGTCTACGTCCTCAAGAAGCGCGACGACTACTGGAACAAGAAGGCGTATCCGTTCAAGACGGTCAAGATCCGCGTGATCACCGACCCCACCGCCTCGGCCAACGCCCTCAAGGCGGGCCAGACCAACGCCGGTACCGTCGACGTCTCGCAGATCTCCGCGATCAAGGCGGCCGGCTTCCAGATCTCACACGTGCAGGCCACCGCGGGCGCCTTCCTCGTCCTCGGCGACCGCGCGGGCAGCAAGCTGAAGCCGCTCGGCGACCTGCGCGTGCGCAAGGCAATCAACATGGCCTTCGACCGGCAGAAGATCGTCACACAGATGCTGCGGGGCTCCGGCAAGGCCACCGACCAGTTGTTCAACCCGCAGGGCGGGGCCTACGACGAATCGCTCAACAAGCTCTACCCCTATGACGTCGCCGGGGCCAAGAAGCTCCTCACCGAGGCCGGCTACCCCAAGGGATTCTCCGTCACCATGCCGAGCCTCGTCTTCACCAAGAGCTTCGAGCCGATCTTCACCCAGGCGCTCGGCGACATCGGCGTCAAGGTGACCTGGGAGCCGGTGCCCGCGCAGCAGACCACCACCGCCGTCGCCTCGGGCAAGTACCCGATGTTCCTGCTCGTGGAGGGCCTCGCCTCCGACGCCGTCATGACCCGCAGCTTCTACACCCCGACCGGCTTCCGCAACGTCTTCCGCTCCACCGACCCGAAGCTGACCGATCTGCTCGGCCAGGCCTCCCGGGAACTCGACCCCGCGAAGTCCGCCGGGATCTACCGGGAGATCAACCAGTTCGGCGTCGAGCAGGCGTGGCTGGCGCCCGTCTTCTACCTCGGTACCGACTGGGCCACTAAGAAGGGCATCACCTATCTCGGTGACGGCTCCTCCACCATGGCCACCATCCGCCAGTTCGGCGTGGCCGGCTCCTCGCAGTCCGGCGGGTGAGCAGGCCACCATGACGCTCTATGTGCTGCGTCGCCTGACCGCGGGCCTCGTGCTCGCGGTCCTGGTGACCATGATCACGTTCACGCTGCTCAGCACATCCTTCGACGATGTCGCGAGCAGCGTCCTCGGCAACGGCGCCACCCCGCACCAGATCGCCGCCCAGAAAGCGCAGATGGGCCTCGACCGACCTTTGGCGGCGCAGTACGGCGACTGGCTCGCGCACGCGGTCCGCGGTGACCTCGGCGCCTCGTACCTCACCAGTGAACCGGTCCGCTCGGCCATCACCGCCCGGCTCGGCGTCACCCTGTCGATCGTCGTCGTAGCGCTGCTCGCCACCTCCCTCATCAGCGTCGCCCTCGGGGTGGCCGCCGCCGCGCGCGGCGGCGCCGTCGACCGGTTCGCACAGGGCGCCGCGATGGTCGGCTACCTCGTCCCGAGCCTGCTCGTCGCCATCGCACTGGTCTACGTGTTCGCCGTCAAGCTGCATGTGTTCCCGGCCACCGGATACACCACCTTCAGCGAGAGCCCGAGCCGCTGGGCAAGCAGCATCGCCATCCCGGTGGTCGCCCTGATGATGGGCGGGATCGCCAGCCTGACCTCGCAGATCCGCGGCGCCATGATCGGCGAACTGCTCAAGGACTACGTCCGCACTCTGCGCACCCGGGGCATTCCGACTCGCTCGATCGTTCTGCGTCACGCCCTGCGCAACGCCGCGGGTCCGGCCCTGACGGTGCTGTCCCTGGAGTTCATCCAGATGCTCGGCGGGGCCCTGATCATCGAGCAGATATTCGCGCTGCCGGGCTTCGGCCAGTACGCGTTCAACGCCTCCCTGCAGGGCGACGTGCCGATCATCATGGGCATCAGTCTCTTCGGCGTGCTGCTCGTCGTGGTCGTCAACCTCGTCGTCGACCTGCTGGGCGGCTGGCTCAACCCGAAGGCGAGGACGGTCAGTTGACCACCACACACAAGGAAGGGCGGCGCCGCTCGGCGCTCCGGCACCTGATCGCCGACCCGCAGGCCGTCATCAGCGCGGGCCTGCTGATCGTCGTCGTCCTGCTGGGGCTCCTCGCCCCCGTCCTCACCGACCACGGTGCGAACGAGGCGAACCTGGACGCCGTCAACGCCGGCCTCGGCGACCACGGTTACCTGCTCGGCGGGGACAAGAGCGGCCGCGACATCTTCGCCAGGCTGCTGTTCTCCATCAACACGAGCGTGGTCTCGGCGCTCATCGGCGCGAGCATCGGCCTCGCGATCGGGATCACGTCCGGGCTGGTCGGCGGCTACTTCGGGCAGCGGGTCCGCGGCGTCACCGAATGGCTCTTCAGCCTGATCATGACGTTCCCCGGACTGCTCGTACTCATCATCCTGATGCCGGTCACCAAGGGCGACTACCGGGCCACCATGGTCGTCTTCGGGGTCCTGCTCTCCCCCGGCATCTACCGCCTCGTACGCAATCTGGTTCTCGGCGTGAAGAACGAGCTCTACGTCGACGCCGCCCGGGTCTCGGGACTGCCGGACCGCCGCATCCTGCGACGGCACGTGTTCACCGTCGTGCGCGGCCCGGTGATCATCGCCACCGCGTTCCTCGCCGGTTCCTCCATCGCCGTCCAGTCGGGTCTGGCCTTCCTGGGCGTCGGCTCGAACACCGTGCCCAGCTTCGGCGCGATGATCTCCGAGGGCTTCACCAACCTGTACGAGGAACCACTCCAGTTCCTGTGGCCGAGCCTCGTCCTCGGGATCATCACGGCTTCGCTGGTGCTCCTGGGGAACGCGCTGCGGGACGCCTTGGAGGGCGGGCGCCCCAAGCCGGTCCGTATCGTGACCGCCACCGGGTACCGGCCTCCGGCCACGGAAGGGGCCGCCGTCACCGGACTGCTCACCGTCGACGACCTGGCGATCGCCTACCCGGCCCCCGACGGTGAACTGAAGGAGGTCGTCAGCGGCGTCACCCTGAGCGTGGCGGCCGGGGAGACCCTCGGCCTGGTCGGCGAGTCCGGCTCCGGAAAGACACAGACCGCGTTCGCCGCGCTCGGGGTGCTGCCCGCGGAGGCGGTCGTCACGCGTGGTTCGATCCGGCTCGACGGCCGCGAACTGCTCGGCCTGAGCGAGCGCGAACTGCGCGGGGTACGAGGTACATCCATCGCCTACGTCCCCCAGGAACCGATGTCCAACCTGGACCCGTCCTGCACGGTGGGCGCCCAGCTCGTGGAGGGCCTGCGCGCGGCGACGCCCATGTCGAGGGGCGAGGCCCGCGAACGGATCCTGGCGCTCCTCGCACGGGTCGGCATCCCCGACACCGAACGCACCTTCCGCTCCTACCCACACCAGATCTCCGGCGGCATGGCACAGCGCGTCCTCATCGCGGGTGCCGTGGCGAGCCGTCCCCTGCTGCTCATCGCCGACGAACCGACCACCGCTCTCGACGTGACCGTCCAGGCGGAGATCCTCGATGTGCTGCGCGACCTCCAACAGGAACTGAACATGGCTGTGCTGCTCGTGACCCACAACTTCGGCGTGGTCGCGGACATCTGCGGCCGCGTGGCCGTCATGCGGGAGGGCACGGTCGTCGAAACCGGCACGGCGGAAGAGCTGTTCGCCGCGCCGAAGCACCCCTACACGCGCATGCTCTTGGACGCGATCCTCGACGAGACCGCACTGCGCACCGACCCGCCGGCCGCCCCCGCGGACGTGCTCGAAACGGAGACCCGATGACCACACTGCTGGAGGTGAGCGACCTGCGCGTCACCTACCCCCGCCGGGGCATCCGGGCCCGCCCCCACGAAGTCCTGCACGCCGTGTCGCTCACCGTGGGGCAGGGCGAGACCCTGGGCGTCGTAGGCGAGTCGGGCTCCGGCAAGACGACCATCGGCCGCTCCGTGCTCGGCCTGGTGGCGCCCAGCGGCGGCACGGTCCGATTCCAGGGCCACGACATCACCCACGCCGGGCGAAAGGAGCGCCGCGCCCTGGCCCGGGACATCCAGGTGGTCTTCCAGGACCCGTACTCCTCCCTGAACCCGGCCCTCACCATCGGTGACATCCTCAGCGAACCTCTGATCGTGCAGGGTGCCGCGGCGAGTGCGGCCCGGACCCGGGTCACGGAGCTGCTCGACCAGGTGGGACTGCCGAAGGACGCCTCGCAGCGACTGCCACGGGAGTTCAGCGGCGGCCAACGGCAGCGCGTCGCGATCGCCCGCGCCCTCGCGCCCGCCCCGCGGCTCATCGTCTGCGACGAACCGGTCTCCGCACTCGACCTCACCACCCAGGCCCGCGTCCTCGATCTGCTCATCGACATCCAGCGGCGCACCGGCGTCGCCTATCTGTTCATCTCGCACGACCTCGCGGTCATCCGGCACATCAGCCACCGCGTGAGCGTCATCCACCGAGGCGACATCGTCGAGACCGGACCAGCCGGCGACGTCACCTCGAGCCCCGAACACCCCTACACACAGAAGCTGTTGTTGGCCGCCCCGGTCGCGAACCCGGCCGAACAGCGTCGGCGGCGCGAGGCCCGGCAACTCCTGTGATCCACTCGCCGTACCACCTCACCGAGTTCGAGAAGGACCGCGCAGAGGCCCCCTATGGGCGCCCTCCTACCGCGCGTACTCCGACGACAAGATCTCCTTCGCGTTCGACATCGAGATCGCGGAGACCAAGGAACCTAAGGAAACCAACGGCATGCCGGCCGGGGTCGTCCTGCGGGATGTCTCCACCGGCAAGACCCACGACCTGGATGTGACCGGCCTGTTCATCGAGATCGGCCACCATCCCCGCACCGAGTTGTTCAAGGGCAGCTGAACCTGGACGACGAGCGAGACCTGAAGGTCGCCTCGCCCTCCACCCGCACGAACATCCCCTGTCCGCCCGAGCCCGCCCGGTTGCGCGAATCAGGCACCCACAGTGAGCTGCAGCCGTCGAACGAGACCGTCCGGTACGTACCGAACCGAACCCCCGGCGTCGTCGGACGACCGAGGGGACCCGCGAGTACCTCAAACAGTGACCGTACTGGCGCACGTCCGAGTCGGTGGCTCAGATCCCGCAGGGCCTTCGCGTTCGGCGAGGCCCTGCCGGCTTGTCCCAGACCGGCTGGTAGCCGACCTCGGGGAACAGACACACCTCGAGCAGGAAGTACATCCGGACGCGGGAGGGCAGATCACGCGGCCGCTGCTGCACCCTCCGCATCTTCGCCGGTACCGCGTCGACGAGTTCGAACGGCACCACGGGTCAGCTCCCCCAGATGACCCGGCGCGAACCTACCCACGGCCACGGTACGGGTGATGGCCGGCGGCGCGGACGGCAGGACAGCATGAAAGGGCTACGGAGCTCCTCACGTGCGAGCTGTCCTGGTCGACTGCCTGTACCGACGAGCTCCGTTGGGCTCCGCCTTCAAACCCGCAACACGCTTGCCCCGCCTGCGGAAACGCCCGCTTCCCAGCCTTGGGGAAGGCCCGATCACCGACGCCTCGGCCTGCACCGCGTGACCATCATTGGCTACAGGAGCGAGTTGGAACGGCTGGAAGCCGGAACCGCGACGCCCGCGGCATCCACCCACCGCTCCACCCCTATTGACCCCCTGGCCAAAGCCGTCGCCGCGCTGCGCACCTGCATTCTGGTTATGGCACCAACAAGACCCATACCCCGTTTGACGAGCACGATCTGCAGGGCGAGGTCGCTCACAAGGGCGACAAAGCCCTTGCCCAAGCCGGCCAGCGATGGCATATCGAGCGGGCGACCGCCAGGCACAGCGGCGCCTGCGACCGGTTACAGCGACCCAATGAACGCCGCGAGATCGTCATCGACGCGCTCTTCGAGCTCGCCGACATCATCGTTACCGTCCGTAGCATGATCCGGCACGCTTGGACTACTCACCGCTGGAGAACCCGGCCAGACAGTCACGCAGGGTCAGCACGAAGTGGACTCCGACTGTGCGCCGACCCCGCCCAGGGCGCCCGACCGCTCGCCGCTGCCGAGATCCCGCCGCCGCAGCCCTCGCCTGAACAGGATAACGCCACCCCTCTCGACCACGCGGGCACTCGGCCCACCGAGACGAACACCCGCATGGTCGGCACCACCCGCCTCATGACCGGTTCCGCTGCTCAATTTCATTCCGAACACTTTGTTGGTACGTCCTGACAAACCTGTTGACATCCCTGCAGGGCGGCTCCATAGTCTCTCCAACTAGAGCGCGCTACTAAAGCGCTCCAGTCGCTACTCAGGTAGTCCACACCTATGGCTGCCACAGAAGAACGAGCCGCCACGCACGGCCCAGACACACACCGCGTCGCCACACGGCGATCACGCATCAGCCGCCGCCGGACGCGGTTCCGCTCACCGCAGACTCCACCCCAACAAGCACAGCGAGGTGCAAGGGACATGCACAGAAACCACCGAGCCGCCATTCTCACCGCCACCGTCCTCGCCGGGACCCTGCTCGCCACCGGCTGTTCCAGCAGCTCGGGCGGCAAGAAGTCCGAGGAAGGAAGTGCGGACGCCTCGGCGGGCAAGGCCACCACCCCGCGCATGACCGTGGCCATGGTCACCCACGCCTCCCCCGGCGACACCTTCTGGGACCTGGTCCGCAAGGGCGCCCAGGCCGCGGCCGCCAAGGACAACATCAAGCTCGTCTACTCCAGCGACCCCAATGCCGGCAACCAGGCCAACCTGGTGCAGAACGCAATCGACCAGAAGGTCGACGGCATTGCGCTCACTGCTGCCAAGCCGGACGCTCTGAAGGATGTCGTGGCCAAGGCCAAGACGGCCGGAATCCCCGTCGTCGGTTTCAACTCCGGTGTCAGTGACTGGAAAAGGCTCGGCATGCTGGAGTACTTCGGCCAGGACGAGAACATCGCCGGCCAGGCCTTCGGCCAGCGCCTCAATCAGCTCGGTGCCAAGCACGCCCTCTGCGTCATCCAGGAACAGGGACAGGTCGCTCTGGAGGCCCGCTGCGCCGGCTTGAAGAAGGGCTTCAGCGGCAAGACGGACATCCTCTACGTCAACGGCACGGACATGCCGTCGGTGAAGGCGACGCTCACCGCCAAGCTCACGCAGGACAAGTCCATCGATCAGGTGGTGACCCTGGGTGCCCCGATCGCGCTGACGGCGGTCCAGTCGCTGTCCGACGCGAGCAGCAAGGCCAAGCTCGCCACCTTCGACCTCAACAAGGATCTGGTCAAGGCCATCCAGGACGGCACGATCGAGTTCGCGGTCGACCAACAGCCTTATCTGCAAGGCTACTTGGCCGTTGACGCCCTGTGGCTCTACAAGACGAACGGCAACTTCAGCGGTGGCAGCAGTGCGCCCGTCCTCACGGGCCCGGCCTTCATCGACAAGACCAATGTCGATGCGGTGGCGAAGTTCGCCGCCAACGGAACCCGGTGATGAGCATGACCCAACAGGCTGAGCCGGCGGTGACCACACCGCCGGCCCCCGGCCCCAATACGACAGACGGCCGCACCGCCGAACGACCTCTGGTGATGCGGCTGTTGGCACGCCCCGAGGTGGGTGTCTTCCTCGGCGCCGCCGCCGTGTACGTGTTCTTCCTGATCGCCGCTCCACCGGTGCGGGACGGCGCCTCGATGGCGAACATCCTCTACGGATCGTCGACCATCGGCATCATGGCCCTGCCGGTCGCCCTGCTCATGATCGGCGGCGAGTTCGACCTCTCCGCCGGTGTCGCCGTCATCACCTCCGCGCTGACCGCGGCCATGCTCAGCTACCAGCTCACCACGAACGTGTGGGTCGGCGTGATCGCCGCCCTGGTGGTGTCGCTGGGGATCGGGTTCCTCAACGGCTGGCTGGTGGTCAAGACCGGGCTGCCGAGCTTCCTGGTCACCCTGGCCAGCTTCCTGATCCTGCAGGGCGTCAACCTCGCCGTGACGAAACTGGTCACCGGGAACGTCGCCACCGACGACATCAGCACCATGGACGGCTTCGACCAGGCCAAGAAGGTCTTCGCGTCGTCCTTCGACGTCGGCGGCGCACAGGTGAAGATCACCATCGTGTGGTGGCTGGTGTTCGCGGCCATCGCCACCTGGGTCCTGCTGCGCACGAAGTACGGCAACTGGATCTTCGCGGTCGGCGGCAACAAGGACTCCGCGCGCGCGGTGGGTGTGCCCGTCGCGTTCACGAAGATCTCGCTGTTCATGCTGGTGGGTTTCGGCGCCTGGTTCATCGGCATGCACCAGCTGTTCTCCTTCAACACCGTCCAGTCCGGTGAAGGCGTCGGCCAGGAACTCATCTACATCTCCGCGGCCGTCATCGGCGGCTGTCTGCTGACCGGCGGCGCGGGATCGGCGATCGGCCCCGTCTTCGGGGCGTTCATGTTCGGCATGGTCCAGCAGGGCATCGTCTACGCCGGCTGGAATCCCGACTGGTTCAAGGCGTTCCTGGGCGTGATGCTGCTCGGCGCCGTCCTGATCAATCTGTGGGTGCAGCGCACCGCGACCCGGAGGTGACCTTCATGAGCGACAACACGAGTGGCACCCACGGTGCGATCCTGACCGGCACCGTGCCCGAGGGCGGCGGGCACCCCCTTGTCCAGCTCCGCAACGCGGGCAAGGCCTACGGCAACGTCCGTGCCCTGCACGGCGTCGATCTCACCGTCCGCCCGGGCCAGGTCACCTGTGTGCTGGGTGACAACGGTGCGGGCAAGTCCACGCTGATCAAAATCATCTCCGGGCTGCACCAGCACACCGAGGGCGAGTTCCTCGTCGACGGGCAGCCGGTGCACTTCTCCACCCCGCGCCAGGCGTTGGACAAGGGCATCGCGACCGTCTATCAGGATCTGGCCGTCGTGCCGCTGATGCCGGTGTGGCGCAACTTCTTCCTCGGCTCCGAGATGACCAGCGGCCCCTGGCCCTTCCGCCGGCTCGACATCGAGAGGATGAAGCAGACGGCGGACGAGGAACTGCGCAACATGGGCATCGTCCTGGACAACCTGGACCAGCCCATCGGCACCCTCTCCGGCGGCCAGCGCCAGTGCGTCGCCATCGCCCGCGCCGTCTACTTCGGCGCCCGCGTCCTCATCCTCGACGAGCCCACCGCCGCCCTCGGCGTCAAGCAGTCCGGCGTCGTCCTCAAGTACGTGGCCGCAGCCCGTGAACGCGGCCTCGGCGTCATCTTCATCACCCACAACCCCCACCACGCCTACATGGTCGGCGACCACTTCAGCGTCCTGCGCCTGGGCACCATGGAACTCTCCGCCGAGCGCAGCGAGATCACCCTCGAAGAACTCACCAACCACATGGCCGGCGGCACCGAACTCGCCGCCCTCAAACACGAGTTGTCCCAGGTCCGCGGCGTCGACGTGGAAGAACTCCCCGAGGAGACGGACCTGAAGGCCTCTGCGAGCAAGGCCGGGTCCGAGGCGTGAACACCCTGCGGATCGGAGTGATCGGCGCCGGCAACATGGGCGCCGATCACGCGAAGACCCTGCACCGTCAGGTATCCGGTGCCACGGTCACCATGGTCGCCGACCTCGACGAGGGACGGGCCGCCGGCGTTACCGGTGCCCTCCCGGGCGCCCGCGCCACCGGCGACCCGTACGCGGTGATCGCCGACCCGGAGGTCGACGCCGTCGTCGTGGCCTCGCACGACTCCACCCACGCCGACCTGTCCGTCGCGGCCGTACGGGCCGGAAAGCCCGTACTGTGCGAGAAACCTCTCGCCCCCACCGTCGACGCATGTCTCCGTGTCGTGCGCGAGGAGCGAAGGACCGGCCGACCACTGATCTCGCTGGGTTTCATGCGCCGCTTCGACCCGGCCTACGTGGAACTGCGCGAGGCGCTGACCGCCGGGGTCTGCGGAGCGCCACTGCTGCTGCACTGCGTCAGCCGAGGGGTCTCCTCCGCGCCCGGGGCCACTGACGAGTCGAGCATCACCGGATCGTCGATACATGAGTTCGACACCGTGCCCTGGCTACTCGACTCCACTGTCGTGGAGGTCAGCTGGCATGCTCCTCGCTCCACGTCGGCGGCGACCGGGCTGCGCGACCCGCACCTGATGCTGCTGCGCACCGCGGACGGTGCGCTGACGACCGTCGAGGTGTTCCTCAACGCCACGTACGGATACGACGTCCGCTGCGAAATCGTGGGCGAGCGCGGCACGTTGGCCCTGGCCAATCCCGCCCGGCTGGTCGCCGACTCGGTCCGGACCCGTTCCCTGGGCTACCCGGCCGACTGGCGGCCCCGGTTCGCCGACGCCTACCGCCTCGAACTCCAGGCCTGGACCGACGCCGTGGCGAGCGGCGGTCCGCCACCACTCGCCACGGCGCACGACGGTCTGCTGGCCGGCGCGGTGGCCGAGGCCGTCATCACGTCCATGAAGAACGGGGGCCGGACCATCGCCGTCCAGGTTCCGGAGGTCTGAACATGCCCGCCTTCCCCAGCGCCCTGCCCGCTCCGCGTACCCCGGCCCCGGAGGACGCCCCCGCACTGCGCTGGGGCGTCCTGGGCACCGGCTGGATCGCCGAACGCTTCGTGCGTTCCGTGCAGCGCCACACCCGCCAGCGCTTCACAGCCGTCGCCTCCCACGACGCCACCCGCGCAAGGGAGTTCACGGACCGCCACGACATTCCCCACTCCTACGGCTCCTACGAGGAGCTGGCTGCGGCGGCGGACGTCGACGTCGTCTACGTCGCCACCGAACACACGGCCCACCTGGCCTGCGCCCGGATCGCCCTCGAAGGCGGCAAGCACGCACTGGTGGAGAAGCCGCTCGGCCTGAACGCCGTCCAGGCCACCGAGATCGCCCAACTCGCGGCGGAACGCGGCCTGTTCTGCGCCGAGGCCCTGTGGAGCTTCTTCCTTCCCAGGTTCGATGTCGTCCGGCAGGTCCTCGACTCCGGCGCCCTCGGCGATATCCGCACGGTGCTGGCCGACTGCGGCGAGCACTTCGCCGCCGGACATCGCATTCTCCGCCCCGACCTGGCGGGCGGTCCCCTTCTCGATCTGGGCACCTATCCTGTCGCCTTCGCCGTCTCGGTGCTCGGCGCACCGGTGGAGGTGCTGGCCTCCGCGCAGCCGCACCCGGCGGGTGTCAACGGCCAGACCTCCGCCCTCCTCCAAGGCGTCGATGGCGCTCAGGGCATCCTCCACACCACCCTCTTCAGCGACACGCCCACAACAGCCACCATCGCCGGAACTCACGCCACGCTGCATCTGCCCGGCCCCTTCTACCAGCCTGGCGACATCGTCCTCACCCTCGCGGGAAGCGGCACGCGACTGACGTACACCGAACCGCACACCGCCCATGACGCGCTGCACTTCGAGGCCGCGGAGGTGGCCCGCCGTATCGCCGAAGGCCGACTTCAATCCCCGCTGCGCCCGTTGGGCGACTCCGTGACCACGCTGAAGGTGATGGACGAAATCCGACGGCAGGGGGACATCCACTTCGAGGGAGAGGAGGGAAGCGGGGCGGGAACACCTCTCGATGCCGCCTGACGACCGCTCAGCCTGCGGCCGGTGGCGGAGTGCGCTGGTCCCTAGAACCACGTGTTCCGGCTCCACCACCGCTTCGTGCAGCTCCCGTTGGGGGCTTTCCAGGCGTTCCACCGCGAAACTCACCGCGTGCTCGGCCATGGGCCCCGCGTCCTGACGGACGGTGGTCAGGCCGATCGGCATCAGGTGGGAGAGATTGCTGT
Source organism: Streptomyces sp. NPDC005374 (assembly GCF_042872225.1). Classification (NCBI taxonomy): domain Bacteria; kingdom Bacillati; phylum Actinomycetota; class Actinomycetes; order Kitasatosporales; family Streptomycetaceae; genus Streptomyces; species Streptomyces sp. NPDC005374. The sequence goes on from NZ_JBIAKA010000006.1 coordinate 506,848, forward strand.
CCGCGTAACCGATCACGGACAGGTCCCGCGTACCTCGATGCCCGCCCCGGTCAGGGGCATCAACAGGGCCATCGCGCTGTGGTCATTGCCCGCGAGGGCCGCGGTGGGCAACGGCGGCCCCTCGTCGCGATCACCAGCAGCCGGCCAGCCTCGATGCCGGTCTGCTCGGTGTGCTCACCGGGGATGATCCGCTCCTCGGCCTCCAGTCCGTGCCAGCGCATCGCGGCCCGGTAGGCACACCGGCGCTCTGCCGAGCAGGACCACCGCTGTGAAGCGGTGATCCTGCTCGGCTCCTTCGCCGAACCCGCCTTCTTCGACGCGATCGGACGCTGCACGGTCACCGTCTCCGTCAGCCGCCGCGTCGCGCACGCCCACGTCGACTTCGACTTCGTGCATTGCGCCGAGGGCACGGGCGTACGGCCGGCCATGGATCACCTCGTCGAACTGGGACACCGCAGGATCGTACACATCGACAGCAGACGCGGGCTGAGCAGCGCTCGGCCTCGGGCCAGCAGTCGGACCGTGCCGTCCTGCAGGTCGGATGGGGGCGTGGGAGAGGCCCCGCATCAGTGCGATGTCCGTTTCCGTTTACTGGTCGTCAAGCCGCGTCACCAGGGCTTCGAAGTCATCGCGCGGTGTGCCGGTGTCTGTACCGGCGACGCAGGCCAGGCGTCCGTCACCGCGCCGAGCTCTTTGGACGTCGACAACGGCTGCAACCATGGCCGACACCGACTGCTGCAACGCCGAAGCTGCCCGACGCCGCTGGACCGGACTGCCGCAGCGCCCGGCGTCCGGAGGTGGACGCCGGGCGCTGCCGGACTCCGGCGGATGGTTACACCGCGAGTTCCTTGGTGATCCGGTCGAGCATGAACGCCGAGGACTCGCGGGCGCGTTCCTCCCAGGCGAAGACGCAGGCGGTGGCGACGCCGTCGAAGTTCAGTTCGCGCAGGGTGCCGAAGAAGGCGTCCCAGTCGACCTCCCCCTGGCCGATGTCGAGGTGCTGGTGGATGCGGGCGGTGGTGCCGGGCGGGTTGAGGATGTAGCGCAGGCCGGAGGAGCCCTTGTGGTTGAAGGAGTCGGCGATGTGGACGTGCCGCAGCTTGTCGCCGGCGTAGCGCATCATCGCCGCGATGTCGGCCGTTGGGTCCGTGCCCGAGAGGTGGAAGGAATGGGGCGCGCAGTAGAGGTAGTTCACCCAGGGTTTGTTGATCGCGCGGACCAGGTCGACGGCCGGGGTGTTCTCCTCGCAGAAGTCGTCCGGGTGGGCCTCCAGGTTCAGGGCGATGCCTTCGCGCTCGAAGACTGGCAGCAGCTCTTCCAGTGAGCGCCAGAACGCGGCCTCGCTCTCGGCGGCTTGATCGGGGCGCCCGTTGAACTCCGAGTTCATCAGGGGACATTCGAGGTCCGCGGTGATCTCGATCATCCGCTTCCAGTAGCGGACGGCGGACTGCCGCTCGGTCTCGTCGGGCGAGGACCACTTGTACAGCGGCAGCACCGAGGACAGCTTCACGCCGTGCGCGCGCAGCGAGTTCTTCAGTTCCGCGATGCGCTCGTCGTCCGCGCGCGGGTGCAGGAAGAACGGCATGAAGTCGTCACGTGGCGACAACTCGATGTACTCGTAGCCGAGTTCGGCCACCGTGCGCACCATGTCGTCGATCGGCAGGGCGCGGAACATGTACGGGTCGAGGGCGATCTTCATGCGGTGCCTCCGTAGAGGGTCGGGCGGGGCTTGAGGTCCGTGGCGACGACGCGGCCCGACTCCAGGGCCTCGACGGTCGCGCTGGTGATGACGGTGGCGGCGTAGCCGTCCCAGGCGGAGGGGCCTGTGGGCTCGTCGCCGGCGGCGATGCCCGCGATCCACTCGCGGAACTCGGTGTCGAAGGCGTCCCGGAAGCGGCCCGCCCAGTCCGTGAGCACTTCGGTGCTGTGCTGAGCGGCGGTCCGGACACCCACGGTGGCCGGGTCGGGCAGCCGTACGAGGCCCTCCTCGCCGACCGCCTCGCACTGGATGTCGTAGCCGTACTGGCAGTTGACGAAGACCTCCAGATCGATCCGGACGCCCTTCGCCGTCTCGAAGAGCATGATCTGCGGGTCCTTGAGGTGCGCGAACCGCTTGCTGGTGGGGCGCGGGGTGACCACCTGCGTGGAGACGATCTCGTCGTCCAGCAGCCAGCGCAGCACGTCCACCTCGTGTACCGCCGTGTCCAGGGCCGCCATCGAGGAGGTGTACGACTCCGGCACGGTCGGGTTGCGGTGGGCGCAGTGCACGATCAGCGGTGCACCGATGCGGCCGGAGTCGATGACCTGTTTCATCTGGCGGTAGCCGGCGTCGTAGCGGCGCATGAAGCCGACCTGGACGAGGCGGCGACCGCCCGCCGTCTCCGCCTCGATGATCTTCAGGCAGTCCTCGGCGGTGGTGGCGAGGGGCTTCTCGCAGAACACCGGTTTCCCGGCGGCTATCGCGGTGAGCACGTGCTCGGCGTGGGTGGGGCCCCAGGACGTCACGAGGACGGCGTCCACGTCGTCGGCCGCGATGAGTTCGGCGCCGTTCGCGTAGACGCGGGCGCCGACCGGCGCCGCCGCCTCGTCGGCGCGGGCGGCGTCGATGTCGGTGACCGCGGTGATCCGGGCACCGGTGACGGTGTGGGTGAGGCGTCGGATGTGCTCGTGGCCGATCCAGCCGGCGCCGATGACTCCTACACGTACAGGCATGGTCATTCCTTCAAGAGGGGGGCAGGAGAAGCGCGCCCGGAGTTCGGCTTCGAGGGTTTCGAGGGTGCGGCCCCTGGTCTCGGGGACGTAGCGCTTGACGAAGGTGATCGAGAAGGCGCCCGCAGTCGGGAGACGGCGGGCGGGGCGTCGTCCGTGAGGGCGGGTGCCCGAGTGGCGTCGTCCCCGGCCTCCCTGGCCGCCTCCTACCGGTCGTCGTTCGGGCGTCGGGTACCCGTCAGGCCGCACTCGGCCAGGTGCTCACGGGTGCTGGTCGCGATGGGCAGCGGCACCTCGGGAGCGCACGGGTACAGGTCCTGCTCGACGATCACGAACAACTCGGCGTCGAGCTGGGCGAGTTCGGCCACGACGTCGGCGGGCTTGGGCACGCCGGCGGGCGGCGACACGCACACCCCGCGCTTGACGGCCTCGCCGAACGAGAGGTCCTCCGCGGCCACCTGGGCGAGGATCTCCGGGTCCATCTGCTTGATGTGGACGTAGCCCACCCGCTCGCCGAACCGGCGGATCAGGTCCAGGTTGTCGCCGCCGCCGTAGGCCACGTGCCCGGTGTCGAGGCAGAGGTTGGTGTAGCGGCTGTCCGACTCGTTGAGCAGTCGCTCGATCTCGGGCTGGGTCTGGATGTGGCTGTCGGCGTGCGGGTGGATCACCAGCCTGACGTCGTACTCGTCGAGGAGCAGCTTGCCCAGCCGGTCGGCGGCCTTGCCGAAGCCCGCCCACTGCTCGGCGGTCAACTCGGGCGACTCGGTGAACGCGCCGGTCTTCTCGTCCCGGTACATGGGAGGGATGAAGACGAGGTGGTGGGCGCCCGCGGCAGCGGTCAGCGTGGCGACCTGCCGGACGTGCGCGAGCATCTCGTCCCACGCCTCCGGGCGGTGCAGCACGCCGAAGGCGGTACCGCCGGAGACCTGGAGCCCGCGAGCGTCCAGCTCCTCCTTCAGTCGCCGGGGGTCGATGGGGAGGTAGCCGTACGGGCCGAGCTCCAGCCACTTGTAACCGGCGTGCACGAGCTCGTCGAGAAAGCGGGTGTACGACACCTGGTGCTCGTCTTCGGGGAACCAGACGCCCCAGGAGTCGGGGGCGGAGCCCAGGCAGAGGTTGCCCGCGGTGGTGCGGAGCGGAGATGGCGCCGTTGCCATGGCGTGTCCTTCGGGATGGGGGGGACAGAGATCAGTTGGAGGTGGGGAAGTCGAAGCCGGCGGTGACCTGCAGGGCGGGCTGGGGCCAGCGGGTGGTGACGACCTTGGGGCGGGTGTAGAAGCGGATGCCTTCGGGGCCGTGGATGGGGTTGTCGCCGATGAGGGAGTCCTTCCAGCCGCCGAAGGAGTAGTAGGCCATCGGGACCGGCACCGGCACGTTGATGCCGATCATGCCGACCTTGATCTTGCGCTGGAAGGTGCGGGCGGCTTCGCCGGAGGCGGTGAACAGGGCGGTGCCGTTGCCGTAGGGGTTGGCGTTGATCAGCTCGATGGCCTGGTCGAGGCTTTCGGCGCGGACGATCGCGAGGACCGGGCCGAAGAGCTCCTCCTTGTAGGCGTCCATCTCGGTGGTGACGTGGTCCAGGAGAGAGGGGCCGGTGAAGAAGCCGTCCTCGTGCCCGTCCACCTTCAGCCCACGGCCGTCGACCACCACGGTGGCGCCCTGCGTCTGGGCGGTGCCGACCGCGTTCTCCACGCGCTCCTGGGCGGCCTTGGTGACGAGGGGACCCATGTCGGTGCCGGGAGCGTTACCGGGGCCGACCTTGATCTCGTCGGCCTTGCGGGTGAGGATCTCCACCAGGCCGTCGGCTGCGTCGCCCACCGCCACGGCCACCGAGACGGCCATGCAGCGCTCGCCCGCGGAGCCGTAGGCGCCGGCGGTGATGTGGTTGGCGGCGAACTCCAGGTCGGCGTCGGGGAGGACGACGGCGTGGTTCTTGGCGCCGCCGAGGGCCTGGACCCGCTTGCCGTGCGAAGTCGCCTGCTCGTGCACGTACTTGGCGATCGGCGTGGAACCGACGAAGGACACGGCTTCGATGCCGGGGTGGGTGAGGATGGCGTCGACGGCGTCCTTACCGCCGTGCACGACATTGAACACGCCGTCCGGCAGACCGGCCTGCTTGTACAGGTCGGCGACGAAGTTGGCGGCGGAAGGGTCGCGCTCACTCGGCTTGAGGATGAAGGTGTTGCCGGTCGCGATGGCGATCGGGTGCATCCACAGGGGCACCATGGCCGGGAAGTTGAAGGGCGTGATGCCGGCGACGACACCGAGCGGCTGGCGGAAGTTGTGCACGTCCACACCGCGGGAGACCTGGTCGGAGAAAGAGCCCTTGAGGACGTCGCCGAGGCCGCAGGCGAACTCCACGACTTCGCGACCCCGGGTGATCTCGCCGCGGGCGTCGTCGACGGTCTTGCCGTGCTCGGCGGAGATGATCCGGCCCAGCTCCTCCTCATGCTCCACGAGCAGCTGGCGGAAGGCGAACATCACCTGAGTGCGCTGGGTGAGGGAGGACTCCGACCAGGTCTCGAAGGCGCGGGTGGCGGCCCGGACCGCGGTGTCGACGTCGGCGGTGGTGCCGAGGACCACCCGGGCCTGTTCGGCGCCGGTGGCCGGGTTGAACACCGGCTGCGTGGCGGAGCCGGAGCCCGGTGCGGAGGAGCCGTTGATCCAGTGCTCGATGGTCTTCACGGTGCGGGTTTCCTTTGCGGGGAAGGGAGCTACAGGTAGTGGTGCTGGGCCTGTTTCCGGGCGGCGTACGTCTCGTACGCGCTGCGGGTGGTGTCCAGGGCGGATGTCTGGCTGACGGGGACGTCCCACCAGCCGTGGCCGGGCGGGTTGGGCCCGTACAGGTCGGTCTCGACGTGCACGAGGGTGGTGCGGCTCGCCGCCTTGGCCTTCTCCATCGCGGTGCGGAACTCGTCGACGGTGGCGGCGTGCAGGACGTCGGCGCCGAGCGAAGAGGCGTTCGCGGCGAGGTCGACGGGCAGGACGTCCCCGTCGAGCTGTCCCGAATCGCCGTCCCGGTAGCGGTACTTGGTGCCGAACCGCTGGGAGCCCAACGACTCCGACAGCGCGCCGATGGAGGCGAAGCCGTGGTTCTGCACGAGGACGACGATGACCTTGAGCCCCTCGGAGACCATGGTCACGATCTCCTGGGCCATCATCAGATAGGAGCCGTCACCGACGAGGACGACGACCTCGCGCGACGGGTCGGCCATTTTCGCGCCGACGCCAGCGGCCACCTCGTAGCCCATGCACGAGTAGGCGTACTCGACGTGGTAGGCCTTGGGATCCCGGGCCCGCCAAAGCTGTTGGAGATCCCCGGGCATGGAGCCGGCCGCGTTGATGACGACGGCACGGTCGTCGAGCACGTCGTTGAGGGCGCCGAGGATCTCGGTCTGGGCGGGCAGCGGGCCGTGGCCGAGGTTGAAGCACCGGTCTTCGATCTCCCGTGTACGGGCGATGAGTTCACGGGTGCGTTCGCGGTACTCCGGGGCGACCTCCCAGTCCGTCAGCGCGCCTGCGAGAGCCTGGATGCCGAGCCGGGCGTCGGCCACCAGCGGTTCCGCCGAGTGTTTGACGGCGTCCAGGCGGGCGACGTTGAGGTTGACGAAGGTGACGTCCGGGTTGTCGAAGACGGTGTGGCTGGCCGTCGTGAAGTCGGAGTAGCGCGTGCCGATGCCGAGGACGACGTCGGCTTCCCGCGCCAGCTCGTTCGCCGCGTACGACCCGGTCGAGCCGATGCCGCCCACCGCGTACGGGTGGTCCCACGGCACCGCGCCCTTGCCCGCGTGGGTGTCGGCGACCGGGATGCCGGTGGCCTCGGCGAAGGCTCGCAGGGCGGTCTCCGCGCCGGAGTACACGGTCCCGCCGCCCGCCACGATCAGCGGCCTGCGTGCCCCGCGCAGCAGACGGGCGGCCCGCTCGATCGCGGCCGGTTCCGGCACCGGGCGGCCCACATGCCACACCCGGCGCCGGAAGAAGGGGACCGGCCAGTCGTACGCCTCCGCTTGCACGTCCTGTGGCAGCGACAGCGTGACCGCGCCGGTCTCCACCGGGTCGGTGAGTACCCGCATCGCTGCCAGCGCGGCCGGGATCAGTTGCTCGGGGCGGGAGACGCGGTCGAAGTACTTGGATACGGCGCGGAAGGTGTCGTTGACGGTGACGTCCCCGCCCCGGGTGTCCTCCAGCTGCTGCAGGACTGGGTCGGCGGCGCGGGTGGCGAACATGTCGGAGGGCAGCAGGAGGACGGGCAGCCGGTTGGTGGTGGCCAGCGCCGCGCCGGTGATCATGTTGGTGGAACCGGGACCGGTGGAGGCGGTGCAGGCGAAGGCGGCCAGCCGGTCGCGCATCTTCGCGTAGGCGACGGAGGCGTGGACCATGCCCTGCTCGTTGCGGGCCAGGTAGTACGGCAGGTCGGCCTCGCCGGTGGTGGCGGCCTGAAGCAGGGCCTGCCCGATGCCGGCGACGTTGCCGTGGCCGAAGATGCCCCACACGCCGGGGATGAGCCGATGTTCCTGGCCGTCGCGCTCGCTGTACTGGTTGGCGAGGAAACGCACCAGGGCCTGGGCGGTGGTGAGTCGGACGGTGGTCATCAGTTCTCTCCGAAAGGCAGCCGGTCATCGACGTCCTGGGAGGCCCAGGTGGCCCGTACCCAACCGTGGGCGGGGTCGTCGCAGATCAGCCAGGCGCGGTCCTGGCCAGGACCGGCCATTACGTTGAGGTAGTAGAGGTCGTAGCCCGGGGCGGCGATCGAGGGACCGTGCCAGCCGTGCGGGATCAGCACGGTGTCGCCGGAGCGGATCTCGGCGAGCACGTCGATGGGCCGCTCGGGGCTGCCGTAGACCCGCTGGTAGCCGAAGCCGTTCCCGGCGCCGGAGACCTGGAAGTAGTAGATCTCCTCCAGCTCCGATTCCTGGCCGGGGAGCGCCTGGTCGTGCTTGTGCGGCGGGTACGACGACCAGTTGCCGCCCGGCGTGAGCACCTCGCACACCAGCAGCTGCTCCGCTGCGAAGGTGCCGGGCAGGCAGTAGTTGTTGACCTGCCGTGAGCACGCCTCCGCACCGCGCAGTTCCACGGGGACATCCTCCTTGGGCCCGTACCGAGCGGAGAGTGAGCTCCGCTCGGTACGGGCGGAGGGCAGCGCGAACAGACCTCCCTGCGCGCTGCTGATCAGGGCCTCCGACTCGGGAGGCAGATAGGCGAAGTCGGTGACCGAGGCGAATACGCCTGTCCGGCCTTCGAGTTCGAAGCGCTGTCCGGCGGCGACCGTGACGGTGCAGCCGCCTGCCAGGGGCAGGACCAGGAACTCCGAGTCCCCGGTGGAAAGGGTGTGCGTCTGGCCCGGCTTCAGGGTCAGGATCCTGAGGCCGGAGTATCCCCAGCCGGCCGACTCGGGTGTGACCACGAGGTCGTAGGGACCGTCGGCTGAAGTCCCCTTCGGCAGGTGGTACTTGCTGCTCACAGCAGGCTCACCGCCTTGTCGACCGCGCCGGCGACGTCGCCGCCCGCGGGATAGAGCAGGGAGCGGCCGACGACCAGACCCTGCGCGGTGGGCTGCCTCAGAGCCTTGCCCCAGGAGGCGAACGCGGCCTCTGGATCCTTGACCTCGCCGCCGAGCAGCAACGCGGGGAGAGTGGAGGAGGCCAGGACACGCTCCATGTCCTGGACGACGGGGAGCTTGAGCCAGGTGTAGGCGGTGCGACGACCCAGTCCCGAGGCGATGGAGATCGACTTGACGACGGCGTCGGTCGAAAGGTCGTTGCGGATCTTCCCCTCCTGCCACACCGAGAGGAACGGCTCGACCATGGCGATGAGGCGACGGTCATTGAGCTCGTTGACCGCTCGAGCCGTCTCGGACAGGGCGGCCGGGGTCGCCGGGTCCTCCAGCGCGATCCGGGTGAGCATCTTGCCGCCGTCGAAGCCCATCGCGGCGATGGTCTCGGCGTCGTAGCCGGTGAACCGGTCGTCGACCTCGAAGGTGGAGCCAGCGAGTCCGGCGCGGTTCATCGAGCCGAAGACGCTCTTGCCGTCCAGGACGCCGAGCAGCAGCAGGTCTTCCAGGATGTCCGCGGTACCCAGGACCCCGGTCACGCCGGGGCGTTCGAGGGCGATGCACAGCCGGTCGAGGAGTTCGGAGCGGTCGGCCATGGCGTTGGGGTCGCCGCCGACGCCGTTGGCTCCGCGCGCGGGATGATCCGCCGCGATGATCATCGCCTTGCCATGGGTGCCGAATAGCGAGGGGGCTTTCACACGGCGTGCGGCGGCCGCTGCGATCGCGCCGGGGTCGTTGACCCGGGCGTTCACGATCCGGCTCAGGTTGTCGGACAGCACGTCGTCACACCTCTCGCTGAGAGTCGTCGGGGGTATCGGCGGTCGCGGGGTGAAGCTTCGCCTCCACCTCGGCTGCGGTCGGCATGGCGTCGGAGCAGGACAGGCGGCCCGCGACGATGGCGCCGGCGGCGTTGGCGAAGGCGACCGTGCGGCGGGTGTCCCAGCCGGACAGCAGCCCGTGGCACAGCGCCCCACCGAAGGCGTCACCGGCACCCAGCCCGTTGACCACGACCACCGGGACCGGCGGGATCTCGACCGCCTGACCGTCCCGGTCCATGGCCAGCACGCCCTTCGGGCCCTGCTTCACCACGGCCAGCTCGACGCCGGCGGCGAGCAGGGCCTTCGCGGCCGCGTACGGCTCGCGCTCGCCGGTGGCGACCTCGCACTCGTCGAGGTTGCCGACGGCCACGGTGGTGTGGCGCAGGGCCTCCGTGTAGTACGCACGCGCCTGGTTCGCGTTGGCCCGGGCTGTGTCTTTCCAAAACATCGGCCGCCAGTCCAGGTCGAAGACCGTCGGGCCGGACTTCGCTCGGTGCGCGAGCGCGGCGAGCGTGGCCGACCGGCTCGGCTCTTCGCTCAGCCCGGTCCCGGTGACCCAGAAGATCCGTGCGTCGCGGATCGCGTCCAGGTCCAGTTCTCCCGGCTGGATGTCCAGGTCGGGGGCCTTGGGCAGCCGGTAGAAGTACAGCGGGAAGTCGTCCGGCGGGAAGATCTCGCAGAACGTCACCGGGGTCGGCGCGATGTCCGACGTGCCGACGAACCGGGTGTCCACGCCGTACCCGTCCAAAGCCGTGCGCACGAAATCCCCGAACGGGTCGCGGCCCGTCTTGGTGATCACGGCGGCGGAGTGCCCGTAACGAGCGGCGGCCACGGCCACATTGGTCGGGCTGCCGCCCAGGTACTTGCCGAACGAGGTGACCACCGCCAGCCCCACGCCGGTTTGGAGCGGATATACATCCACCCCCACACGGCCCATGGTCAGCATTTCGAACGGCATCACGCTGGTTTCCCTTTCGTGCCAGAGACGGTGGCTCTCACCCGATGTACTGACGCGCTCTACTAGCGCGCTCTAGTCTGTGTACGATGACCCCTGTCCAAATGTCATGTCAATACCCTGTTGCTGGGAGATTTCAAGAGGGCCCGTAGGGTGGGCCGCGTCGGAGGGTGGGTTCACAGGTGGATGCGTCGGGAAAGCGGCGGCCGACGATGGCGGACGTCGCGGCGAAAGCGGGGGTGTCCCGGGCGCTCGTCTCGATCATCTTCCGTGGTCAGCCAGGGGCGAGCGAAGAGACCCGGGAGCGGGTGCTGCGGGTCGCCGACGAGATCGGCTATCACCCCGACAGCGCGGCCCGGCTGCTGGCTCGCGGCCGCAGCCGCACGATCGGCGTGATGTTCACCGTGCACCAGACGTTCCACGCGGAACTCATCCAGGGGATCTACCCGGAGGCCGAACGTCTCGGCTATGATGTCCTGCTCTCCGCCGCCACTCACGGCCGTAGCGAGGTGAAGGCGGCCGAGGCGCTGCTCAGTCACCGCTGCGAGGCACTGATCCTGCTCGGTCCCGAGGCCGAAGCCGCGTATCTCGACGCACTCGGACACCGGGCAGTGACCGTCACGGTCAGCCGCCGGGTGCCCCGCGCCCGCGTGGACTTCGTGCACAGTGCCGAAGGCAAGGGCATACAGCAGGCCATGGAGCATCTCGTCGAACTGGGGCACCGCCGGATCGTGCACATCGACGGTGGCAGAGGACCCGGATCGGCCGAGCGGCGGCGTGCCTACCGGGCCGCGATGCGCCGGCACGGGCTGGAGTCCGAGGCGCGGGTGATCCCCGGAGAGCACACGGAGAAGTCGGGCATCGAGGCGGGCCGCCTGCTCCTGGCGGAGCGCGATCGGGGACAGGCCCTGCCGACCGCGGTCCTCGCGGGCAACGACCGGTGCGCATGGGGCCTGCTGATGGCCCTGACGCGGGCGGGCATTGAAGTCCCGCGCGACATGTCCGTCGTCGGCTACGACGACAGTCACCTTTCCCATCTGATGCCGATCGGCCTGACCACCGTCCGCCAGGATGCGGCTCTCATGGCGGAGCATGCCGTGCGGTTCGCCGTGGAGCGGTTGGAGAAACCGGACCTGGAAGCTCGGGAGGTCGTACTGGACCCGAAGCTGGTGGTACGCGGCACCAGTGACACGGCACCGCAGACATCGCCGTGAGACATCGGCGACCGGGGGCGGAGGGAGGCGGCCTCGTGGGATCGGGGCACGCACGCGGTACCCCCAGCAGTTGGGGCTTTCGGCCTTGCCGCGCCGGATGTGCCACCGACCGCACGTCTGTCGGGATCGAGCCCTTGACTATGCGGGCGAGGAGCCAGGACGACCTGCTGGACAGTCGCTCCAGCTCCGCGTGCGGGAGCCTGCGCCGTGCGTCCCGTTCGGCGGCGCCCTTGCGGAGCTCCGCAGCCGGCTCTGCGACCGCGGCAGGGGCCTCGGCGTCGTCGGCGATGACGTGCGTGGCCCTCATCCGGCGGCCGCCAGCAGCGTCGTACGGCCGCCCAGCACGGCCGAGAACTGATCCGTGATCTGTCTTCCGCTGTCGGCGCGGTGACGAGGCGGGCCGCGCCGAAGCGGTCGCGTACGGCGGGTCGGTCGGGCACCCCGAACATCCGCTCGGCTGGAAGGAGTGACCCCGGCGGCGCCATTCCTCCGCGAGCAGTTCGTACGAGCGGACCCGGTCCGTGTGGTCATGCGCAGACGAAGAACCTGCCGGTGGCCGCCCCTCGGCTCTCGGATCGGGCAGCCGCTCACGCGACCCGACGTCATGACTTCTCTCACCGGCGCTCGGAGGCGCCGATTTCAGGGTCTCCAAGATCCTTAAGGCGATGAAAAATATCATCGTGGGCGTCGCTGAGATACGCAACAGAGTCGGCTATGGCCACGGAAATCCAGAAGCGCAGAAGGGGCTCCAGGAGAGTCACGCCCTGCTCGTCATCGACTCGACCTACACCCTGACACGGTTCATCACCACACGCCTCAACGAGAAGTTCAGCTGAGTATGTCCCTCACGTGACTTACAACGTCATTGGCCTCTGAACTGCATGCTCACTTGACAACCCTAGATAAACACGGTCATGGTCCACCGCGCCGGCGACGTCATCCCCCGCGTCGAAGCTCCCGTCGCACACCTTCGCACCGGCGACGAAGAGCCCATCGTCTTTCCCGAACTGTGTCCACGCTGCGGATCCGGTATCGACACCAGCGAGCAGCGCTGGCGGTGCGAGAACGGCCGCAACTGCCATCTGGTCGCAGCCCTTTCCTACGCCGCCGGCCGCGACCAGCTCGACATCGAAGGCCTGGGCGCCACCCGCGTCGTCCAGCTCGTCGACGCGGGCCTGGTCTCCGACCTCGCCGACCTGTTCAGCCTCACCCGCGATCGGCTCCTGAACCTGGAGCGCATGGGTGCGACCAGCACCGACAACCTCCTGGCGGCGCTCACCGCGGCCAAGGGCCGGCCGCTGTCACGGGTACTCTGCGCGCTGGGCGTGCGGGGCACCGGGCGCTCCATGTCGCGCCGGATCGCACGGCACTTCGCCACCATGGACAACATCCGAGCCGCCGACGCGGAAGCGATGCGGCAGGTCGAGGGCATCGGCACGGAGAAAGCCCCGTCCATCGTGGCCGAACTCGCCGAACTCGCCCCGCTCATCGACAAACTCGCCTCCGCCGGGGTGAACATGGTCGAGCCCGGCGCCACCCCGCCCGTCCCGGCGGCTGTCGATGCCGAAAGCACCTCGGGGAGCGCGGGGACAGCGGACGGGCCGCTGGCCGGAATGACGGTGGTCGTGACCGGCGCGATGACCGGCGCTCTGGAAAAGCTCAGCCGGAACCAGATGAACGAGCTCATCGAACGCGCCGGGGGCCGTTCCTCCTCCAGCGTCTCCCGCAAGACCACCCTGGTCGTCGCGGGCGAAGGCGCCGGATCCAAGCGCACCAAGGCCGAAGACCTCGGTATCCGGCTGGCAGCACCGGACGAATTCGCCGCCCTCATCGCCGACTTCCTTCCGTAGCCTCTGCCCGTCACCAGCGTCTGCCGATGATTCCGCCAGGGTGCACTCGCACGATGTCGGCACGAGCACGATGGGGACGAGCCCGGTACGCGGGACCTTAATTGGGTTGCCGCTCCCCGTGTCCGCCCCTCACCATGGGCGCGACACCGGGAGCTGCCCGGTGCTCCACGAGAGGAGGCACGACTGTGACCACGACTGTCATCGGCCTGCCCGCAGACCACCTTCCTCGTACCTCATGGAGCACCTCCAGCGATGTCTCACGACTTCCCGCACCACCCCCAGCACCCGGCCACTCCTGACGACTTCATCGCCGACCGCCACCGCGGCGTCCCGCCGCCGGACGTCCTGGGCGACATCGACGACCGGTTCGTCTTCGACTTCCACACCTACGACGACCTCGAGGACGGCCAGCGCTGGTCGACCTGGCTCAGCGTCGAGCCCCTCTGCCGAGGCCCCGAGCCGCTGCCGGACTGGGTGGTGACCTCGCAGGGCGCGATCGACACCGAACTCGGCGTCCTCAAGACCGGCAAGGAGGCGGACGTCCACCTCGTCGAGCGCGCCGACCCGCTCGACCCGGCCGCCGGCGTGGTCATGGCGTCCAAGCGGTACCGCTCTCCCGAGCACCGGTCCTTCCACCGCGCCGCCTCCTACACCGAGGGCCGCTCGATGAAGCGCTCCCGTGACGAGCGGGCCGTCAAGCGGAAGAGCACCTTCGGCCGACAGGTCGCGGCCGGCGAGTGGGCGGTGTCCGAGTGGGGTGCGCTGGTACGGCTCTGGAACCTCGGGCTGCCGGTTCCCTACCCGGTCCAGATCGACGGCACCGAGATCCTGATGGAATGGATCACTGTCGTCGACGAGGACGGCACTGTCGGGACCGCCCCTCGGCTCGCCCAGACCCGACCCTCACCCGAGCTGCTGGCGTCGTACTTCGAGCAACTCACCGACGCGCTCGCGACGATGGTGCAGAACGGCGTCGTGCACGGCGACCTCTCGGCGTACAACATCCTCGCGGCGGGCGAACGGCTGGTCATCATCGACCTGCCGCAGATCGTCGACCTGGTCGGCAACCTCAACGGCATGAGCTTCCTCCAGCGCGACTGCGCCAACATCTGCGGCTGGTTCCGCTCGCGGGGCCTCGATGCCGACGAGCACGCGCTGTTCGCGGAGCTGATGGCGCACGCCTTCTGAACCGCAGGTGGTGCAGGTGCCGGTACAGCAGGAACGTCCGCGGGACGCCGACCCTCGCCACCCGACCACACCGCGCGGGGCCGGGTCGGTTCACTGCTTCTGCAGGTCTCGCCTCGGACCTGCGTGGTGAATTGCGTGGTTACACGGATGCGGGTCCCTACCCTGTCGCGCGTACTGTGCCCGGTGTGGATCTTCCCTTCAACGTGCTGCACGGCCTGATGGTTCTCGCCGGCCCGGCCATCCGCAATGCATCCGCGGACGGCCGCGGCCGCAGCAGTCGTGCCACTGGACAGGCATGGCCGGCGTTGGAGCGGCACCTGTGTCCGCCTTCTTCCGGATCTGCGCACTGACCAGATCAACAGGCCCGGCCGGGAAGGCAGTTCCGCGGGCTTCTTCAACACCAGGGGTAATCACATGCGTATACGTGTCACAGCCGCCGCGTTCTCCGCTGCCGTCGTCGTGTCCACGCTCGCTCTTCCGGCGACCGCTCAGGCGGCTGAGCGTCCGAGTGCACCGGCACGCCTCGGCGGCTTCGCCGCGAAGGCCGTCCATCCGAACGACTCGCTGGGCAGCATGAAGTTCTCGAAGGCTGTCATCAACGGCGGGAAGGACATCGTTCTGGGCGCCACGACCAAGAAGACCGTCACCGTCACCTATGTCGCCACCAGTTCGAGCGGGGTCGCGCTCACGGAAGCCTTCCTCTGGCAGGGCACGGACAGTTCCAGCACGGACACCATCACCGGTTCCCTGGGCACCGACGACGACCCCGCCTGCACCGAGTCCACGGTCCAGACCGGCGTCTACTCCTGCACAGCCGTCTTCCACATCAACGCGGCCTCCGACTTCAAGGACAACGGCGTCGCCGGCACCTGGAAGCTGTTCCTCGGCGGTTACGACCTCTACGCGAACGCCAGCTACGACGACAACGTCGCCACCACCAGAATCAAGAAGGCCTCCCAGCTGACCGTCAATGCCACCCCGGAGCCGGTGAAGAAGGGGAAGACCATCACCGTCGTCGGCAGCCTGAAGCGCGCCAACTGGAGCACCGGCAAGAACGCCGGTTACCCGGGGCAGAAGGTGCTGCTGCAGTACCGCAAGAAGAGCAGCCGGACCTACACCACCCTCAAGTCCGTCACCAGCGGCAGCGGCGGTGCGCTCAAGTCCACCACCAAGGCCACGGCCGACGGCTACTACCGGTACTCGTTCGCGACCAACAGCACCACCGGCGCGTCCTCGGCGGCGGGCGACTACGTCGACGTCAAGTAGCGCCCGTCACGTCGCCGACCGCAGAGCCGATGGGCGGCCCTTGAGCAGGACGTCCGCTCAGAGGCCGAGCAGTACCGGCTCGGCCGGAACACCAGAGGTGATCAGCGCTGTCAAAGGAGCCGCAAGATCGCGAGGGGAGAACAGGTCGGAGCCCTGGTAACCGGCGATCTCCCGCGGGTGCCACCACTTCATGCCGCTGATGTTCTCCGCGGCGAGCTCGTCGTCGGACAGTGTTCCGCGAGGGGTGAACCTGGTCGTGCGTATGAGGAAGTAGTCGTTGACGACACCGTCGTAACCCGCGGCATGTCCCGGTGCCACGACTTCCTGGTGCCACACGTGTGGCGGACGGGTCCCGACCGTGAGACCCACCTCTTCTTGTAGTTCACGGCGCAGTGCGGCGAGCGGGGTCTCGTCCGGCTCGATCCCTCCGCCGGGCGCTGCCCACACCACGGTTCCCGCCGGATCGGGAATCGCGAACCGGCAGAGGAGGATGCAGTTGTCCGCCTCGAGGATGATCGCGCGCACCGAATGGCGCAGATTCACGGATGGCATCCGGTCACGCTAATTGCCTCGGGAACGCAACCGGGGACAAATCCAACTGCCGGTGCGTGCTCGTGACCTGGCTGATCCTCGTTCGGCTCAACGATCTCCCGGTCGGCCCAGTACTCTCTGTGTCCGGGGACGGATGGGAAGGCCGAAAGGGGACCAGGTGAGAGCGGCGCGGACGCTGGCTACGTTCGACGACGTCGAACTCGGTGACCACGTCTGCTGGCACACGGACTCAGCCGCCTCGGCGCCGGCCGATGTGCTCGCCTACGTGGCTGACGGCGCTCTGTACGGAGACAAGATCGTGGTGGTCGGCTCGACCGGCGCCGTCTCCGGCCTCACCCATGACGCTGTCCCGTCCGCCGCGGTGATTCTCGATCTTCCACGTGCCGCGGACCCCGACTCCCTTCTGGCCGCGGTGCGCCGGGAAGCCCGCAACGCGGCCCGGGAGGGCTACCGGTCAGTACGCATACTGACCGAGCGGGCGCCTTGGACAGCGCCCGGCATGACCGAGAACCTGGTGGCCCAGGAGCTGGGACTCGATGAGTTCGCCTCGGAGAGCAATGCCATCGTGCTGTGTGCCTTCCAGCCGTCGCAGTGGGACGCGCCTACGCTGGAACACGTGGCAGGAGTGCACCCGCACGAGATGGGCATACGCGCTGAGCGTCCGGCTTTCCGGATGTACAGCGCGGGCGCCGACAGCTGGAGCGTTGACGGAGTGATCGACTCGGAGTGCGCGGGCGCGTTCAACATGGCGGTGCGTGCGGCGATCCGGTGCTCGCCCAAAGTGCGGCTGCGCTTCGACAGCCTGGAGATGATCGACGCCGCGGGCATGCACGCCCTCGTCGATGCCGCCCGTCACCTGCCGGACCGGCTGATCGTCGTGGAAGGCGCCAACGAGACGGTACGACTGTGCTGGGACCTCGCCGGCTACGCGACGGCCGACATGCCGGTGGTGATGGCCGCGTGACCGCGATTCCGCCCTCGAAGCCGGCAGGCCAGGCCTGGCCCTCGTTCCGCCACGAGCTCTACCGCTATCGCGGAGACGCGCAGTTCCTGTCCGGAACGCTGGGTTACATCCACGAGGCCCTGGAGGGCGGTGAGGCCGTGGTCGTCGCCGTTCCGTCGGACAAGGTCTCACTCCTGCGCGGCGAACTCGCCGACGAGCCCGCCGTCACCTTCGTCGACACCACGGCGCTCGGGCCCAACCCCGGCCGGTCCATCGGCGCCTGGGTGGCCTGGATGAAGGAGCGTGGTGAGGGTGACCGCCCGGTCCGGGGCATCGGAGAGACAGCCTGGCGTGAGGCACGCAATGCCGCGCACCTGTCTGAACTGCGCTATCACGAGTGGCTCTTGAACCGAGCGTTCGCCCACAGCTCCGCCTGGTCGATGCTGTGCCCCTACGACGATGCGGACGACGACCAGAGCGCCCTGGAGTCCTTGTCCCGCTGTCACCCGCTGATCCGCCAGGACGGCCACTACGTCCGCAACGAGGGCTACCTCAGCGCCGACGAGTACCCCTTCGAGGCCCTGAACCCGCCGTGCGATCCGTTCCAGGAACTGAGCTACACACATGGTGATCTGACAGCGGTCCGCTCGAAGGTCTCCCAGTGCGCGTCCGACGCGGGCGTCCCGGAGGATGAGCAGCGGAAGCTGGCCGTCGCCGTCTCGGAGATCGCCACGAACAGCATCCGGCACGGCGGGGGCCGTGGAACCGTGCGTACCTGGACCCGGGACTCGACGTTCCTGTGCGAGTTCCGTGACGCCGGCTACATCGCCGACGTGATGGCCGGCCGTACTCGCCCCACCGCCGACCAGATCGGCGGCCGCGGCCTCTGGCTCGTCCACCAGCTCTGCGACCTGGTCGAGATCCGCTCCACCCGGGACCACGGCACCACCATCCGCCTCCACATCAACGTCCCCGGGCGCAGTTGACGGCTCGCGGGAGGCCGGCCGCCGCCCCTGGACCACCTCTCGCCGGCCCGCCGTCACGGCGGCTGGAGTGTCGCGGCGCCGGCCGGGCATGAGGTTGTTCGGGCTCGCTCGGCAGCCCGTGATGTTCTCGTTCCATGGCCCGGTGGGAGATTCGGCGTGACACTCGGCGGTAGACCTGCATCCCTTGCCCGCGACACCGCGCCCGACGCGGCGGCGCGCAAGCAGCGCCTACGGCGCCGTCTGGAGCGGCTGATCGGCGTGGCCGCCACCGAGGGCAACGCCTTGGTGCCCTTGCGCAACGGTGATCAGATCTTCCCCGCGATGCTCGGGGCGATCCGTTCGGCTCGGCACACCATCGACATGATGACGTTCGTGTACTGGCGCGGTCAGGTCGCCCACGACTTCGCCGCCACGCTGGCCGACCGCGCTCGCGAGGGAGTGCGGGTACGTCTGCTGCTCGACGGATTCGGTGCCAAGGAGATCGAGCGGCAGCTGCTGGACCTCATGAGCGACGCCGGTGTGCAGGTGGCCTGGTTCCGCAAACCGGCGTGGCTGTCGCCGTTCAAGCAGAATCACCGCTGCCACCGCAAGGCTCTCATCGTCGACGAGCACACCGCCTTCACCGGTGGCGTCGGCATCGCCGAGGAGTGGTGCGGTGACGCGCGCACCCCGGCCGAGTGGCGGGACACCCATGTCCAGGTGCGGGGTCCGGCCGTCGACGGCATCGCGGCCGCGTTCGCGCAGAACTGGGCGGAGTGCCACGAGGAACTCTTCGACGACCGCGACCGCTTCACGGAGCATCCGCAGGCAGGCTCGGCGGTGGTACAGGTCGTCCGCGGCTCCGCGAGCATCGGCTGGCAGGACATGCAGACCCTCATCCGGGTCATGCTCAGCTCCGCAGAGGAACGCTTCCGGCTGGCCACCGCGTACTTCGCCCCGGACGCCTACTTCATCGACCTGCTGTGCGAAACCGCTCGTCGCGGTGTGCGCGTCGAGATCCTGCTCCCAGGCCCTCACACCGACCAGCGTGCCTGTCAGCTCGCCGGTCAACATCACTACACCCGTCTGTTGCAGGCCGGTGTACACATCCGTCAGTACCAGCCGACCATGATGCACGCCAAGATCATCACCGTCGACTCGGTCGCCTCGCTCATCGGATCCACCAATTTCAACCGGCGGTCCATGGACCACGACGAAGAGGTGATGCTCGCCATTCTCGACGAGGAGTTCACCGCCTCGCTCGACCGGGACTACGAGTCGGACCTGACGCACAGCGTGGACATCGATCTCACGCGATGGAGACGGCGGGCGGTGGTGCAACGCGTCAAGGAAGTCGCGGTCACCCCGATCCGGCGCTTCCTGTGAGCCGGCCCGCAACTCTGACACCGGAGCGAATCGCAGGCGTCGCCCGAGTTCATGCACACAGCCTGGGCAAAGCTTGAACCGGTCACCATTGATGAGCCGCACAGTGACAGGTACAAGTGACGGGTGACAGAACCCCTTGCTCCCCGCCCGGCCGACCAGGTGCCCTCGAAGCCGGGAGGGTGGACCAGGCAGTCAGCGGGTGCGATGTTCGCCGCCGTCGCGGCGTTCCTCCTCACTCGCGACGTCACGTTCGGGTTCTTCATGCAGACCCTGCCCGACTGGGCGTACAGGGCCACGGTTTTCACGGGACTCGCTGTTTCGGCCGCCGCCTACGGCCTTGCCTTGTTGTGGCTACGGCGACTGCCCCACTAGGGCTCGCGTCACTGACCGCACAGCACCGTCACTCACCGACGATGCTCTGTTTGTGAAGGAAACCCCGGGGAATCAGCGGGATACCGCACGCCTTCAGGGCTTTACCGTGCCCTCTCCATCGATAGCCAGGAAAAGATCGGGCGGAAATGATTCCGGTCCCTTTTTCGGAGAATGAGAACATCCGCGCCATGGATGACGCAGACCGTCGTACGGCTCGCTGGTGGGGGGCACTGCGGCGGACGCCGGTGAGCGTCTGGAACGACGACGTCACAGACTGGGCCGCCGCGCTCACCTATTACGCGGTTCTGGCCCTCTTCCCGTTGCTCCTGGTGATCCTCTCGATCCTGGGTCTGACCATGCCCACGGCCAAGCCGGATGTCATCGACCGCATGGTGCAGGCCGCTCCGACCGCATCCCGCGCTCTGCTGCGCAGCACCCTGCAGCAGATGGCGGAACAGTCGTCGACGGCATGGACGTTGATCTTCGTCGGAGGCACGGGAGCCCTGTGGTCGGGGTGCAGCTATCTGAGCGTCTTCCGTCGGGCGCTCTACGCCATGCAGCGGACAAACGCGAACCGGCCGGTCTGGCGTACCGCTCCGCGCATCATCGCCACGGCCCTGGTCCTGATCGCCCTGCTTCTCACATCGACGCTCGCGTTGCTGCTCACCGGCGATCTGGCCGGGCGTCTGGGCGGCGCGCTGAGTCTGGGTACCGGGCCACGGGCCGCCTGGGACACACTGCGATGGCCGGTCATGGCCGTGGTCGCCGTCGCCCTGGTGCTCGTTCTGTACCGTTCGGGCCCGGTCGGCTCCCGTCCCGTCCGCCGGATGGCTCCCGGGGGCACCTTGGCGGTGGTGCTGCTGCTGGTCGTCTCTCTCGGATTCGCCGTCTACACGTCACACGTCGCCACCTACAACCGTCTGTACGGTTCGCTGGCAGGTGTCGTGATCTTTCTGATCTGGCTGTGGCTGTCCAACCTGGCGCTTCTGGTCGGCGCTCAGTTCAACGCGGAGCTGGCGAGGTCCGCGCACGGGGAATGAGCCGGTCCGCCTCACCCGGGCCGCGCTGTTGCGGGATGGCATGCGGTGAGGCCGGTTCGCGGGATCCTGCCTTGTGACCGGCAGGATCCCGCGAACCGGCCTACCACGGGCCGACGTCCGTCACTGGGTGCTGAGCATGCCCTCGCGCAGCCGGGCCAGGAGGCGCGTGATCAGTCGGGAGACGTGCATCTGGGAGACGCCGAGTCGCTCGCCGATCTGGGCCTGGGTGAGTTCTTCGACGAAGCGCCAGTGGATGATCTGCCGGTCGCGCTCGTCCAGTTCGGCGATCATCGGAGCGAGGGTATGGAAGTCCTCGACCAGTCCGAGGGCGGCGTCCTCGTTGCCGATGAAGTCCGCCAGCGCGGCCTCGCCGTCCTCGTTGCCGCTGATGGCCGCGTCCAGGGAGGCCGACCTGTATCCGTTGGAGGCCAGTTGGGCCTCGACGACCTCCTGCTCCGGAAGGCTCATCAGCTCGGACAGTTCCCTGATCGTCGGTGTCCGGCCCAGTCGGCTGTGCAGTTCCTCATTGGCGCGCGCCAGTTGGACGCGGGCCTCCTGCAGACGCCGGGGCACATGCACGGCCCAGGAGGTGTCGCGGAAGAACCGCTTGATCTCGCCGACGATGTAGGGGACGGCGAAGGAGGTGAACTCCACCTCACGGGTCAGTTCGAACCGGTCGATCGCCTTGATCAGGCCGATCATGCCGACCTGGACGATGTCCTCCATCTCCTCCGGCCCCCGGCTGCGGAACCGGCCGGCCGCGTAGCGGACGAGGGACATGTTCATCTCGATCAGCGTGTTGCGCGCGTACTGGTAGGCGGGCGTACCTTCGTCCAGTACCGAGAGCTGGTCGAAGAACAGCCTCGACAACTCTCGTGCGTCCTTGGGCGCCACCTTGGACGGTTCCGCGATCTCAGGAACGTCCAAGGTCTGCTCAGCGGTCTGCACGGTGGCTGTCGTCATGATGCGCCCCTCCCGGCTGATCGGTCTCGTGCTCGCCGGACCCTCGTCCGGCAAGCACGCGTATACCCCGGCCATCGACCGGCATTCCTCGAAGTTTCGAGCGTTTTCTGGCGTGCGCCGCAGCTGGCCCTCACCGATCCGGAGGTCGGCTCGCGCACACCGCGACCCGACGGGGACCCATTGCCTCCCCTCAGTTGCCGCTCCAGGGATCCGCCCTCCGCGCCAGCTTCTTCGCCCGGCGGCGCATGTCCGGGGGGAGGCGGTCGAGAGCTGTACGGGCCGCTCGGCGAATGTGCGGGGCCGAAGTGGTGTGCAGGAGCAGGCGGTGCGGGAGCGTGGCCCGGCCCGGTGGGCGGACGGAGAGCCGGAGTTGGCCGGTCGGGCCGCCCCAGCCCGAGATGACCAGACGGGGCGGAGTGCCGACCTGGACCGAGCCGAAGCCGAGACCGGTCGCAAAGCCCGGGCCGGCACGGCGCGTTGCGTCGTCCCTGGTCACCCTCGCCCTGCGGCCCACGCCGAGAAGTTGGGCACTGGCCCACACCAGGTGCATGCCGGGCCCCATCGGCGTGCCCCCGGCCAGGACGAGGGGAGCGATGGCTGTTTCACCGGCGAGTACGACACGGTGGCGGCCGCCGCCGAGCGGTTGCGTGCGCGGGGTCAGGTCGGCGTCCGGGTACCACCACAGGTCCTGGGCCGTGTCGTGGACGAGGAGTTCACCGTGGGCGTGCCCAAGGGGGTGCGGGGCCTCCCAGCCCTCGGCGCCCTTGATGCCGGCCAGCAGGTCGGGGTCGAGGAGCAGACGGCCGTAGCGTTCGACGAGAGTGAGGGGTTCGCCGTCGGCACGGCGCATCCCGATCGTGGTGGTGAGGTGGAGTTTCCCGTCGCGCCAGCGGATGTCGTCGACGGTGATCTCGGGCCTGATGCCCTGGATGCGGCGGGCGAGTTCGACGAGGGAATCCAGGTACCCCTCCTCCAGCAGGTGCGCCCGGAGTCTGGTGAGGGCGGGGAGGCCGTCGCGGACACCGGGCGGATAGGACTCGAGAGCCATGCCGCGTACGACGTCGAAGTGGCGCTCGAGGTTCTTGCCGGTGCGCTTGAGGACGCGGGGTTCGCCTACCGGGCGCAGGAGTTCGACGCGGTAGGAGCGCCGTAACAAGTGGTCCTGCAGGGGGCCGGACCGGGTGTCCTGCTTGATGGCCTCGACGACCGTGCGGAGGTGACCGTAGTAGTCCTCCGGGGTGGTGCCGCGGCTGCTGGTGTTGCCGCCGTCGTCCCGGCGCTTCCATATGTAGCAGGGGTGGTGGGCGAGGATCGAGACCGTCTTGGCGCGCAAGTAGGCGCGGACCATGAAGAGTTGGTCCTCCAGCCGCACGGGCCCTTCGGGGAACCTGAGGTCGTGGTCGAGAAGGAAATCGCGGCGGAACATCTTGTGCGGGGTGAGGCTCTCCATGAGGGGCGCGTCCTCGACGGTGCAACGCTCCACGGTGCGCTTGAAGACGTTGCTGGGGCCCTGCATGGTGCCGATGACCTTGCCCAGGACGATGTCGGAGTGGTTGCGGGTGGCCAGCAGATGCAGATGTTCGAGAGCCGCCGGGGTCAACTCGTCGTCCTGGTCGACGAACTGCACGTATTCGCCACGGGCCTCCCGGACGCCGACGTTGCGGGGTTTGCCGGGCCACCCGGAGTTCTCCTGGTGGACCACTCGCACGTGCGCGTGCTTGTCCGCCAACTCGTCGAGCCTCTGCGGCGAGTCGTCGGTCGAGCCGTCGTCGACGTAGATGATTTCGTACGCGTCCTCCCTCAAGGTCTGATGCAGAAGTGACGGCGCGCATATGTCGATGTATCGGCCCGCGTTGTAGACGGGTACCACGATGCTGACCTTGAGCATGAACGTGAACGCTCCCCCGGCGAAGACAACATGTCTCTTGTTGTTCTTTGGACGTTCAGGCTCTGGCAAAGGTTGTGTCATACGAAACGATTCGGGCGATCTTCTCCTGAAGGGAGCCTCGCGGATGAAGTGGCGCAAGGCGTCCTGGAGTTGGGGAGGGAGCCAGAGGGGTGCCGGCGTCTCGATGCAGGCCGGCAGTATCCGTGGCGACCAGCTGGCGAGCTGAGTACGTTCGGCTCTGCCCGAACCCGGACGAGAGGAACCCGCATGAACGACGACGCTCTCCTGACCGAGCAGATGGCCTACTACCGGGTCGGAGCGGCCCAGTACGACCGGCCCTACGCAGAGTACGAAGCCCTGCAGGAGTTACTGGCTGTCGTCGATGACCTGCCGATTGCCGGGGATGTGCTGGAGTTGGCCTGCGGAACGGGCCAGTGGACCCCGAGGCTCGCCGCGCGGGCGCAGTCGGTGACGGCTGTCGACGCGTCGTCCGAAGTGCTGGACCTGGCTCGTGCGCGCACGGCATCCCCCACCGTTCAATTCCTTCAGGCCGACCTGTTTCAATGGCAGCCGCCACGACGCTACGACACCGTGTTCTTCGCCTTCTGGCTCTCCCATGTCCCTCCGACGCGGTTGCCCCACTTCTGGCACACCGTCGCGTCCGCCCTCGCGCCGGGCGGCAAGGCGATCTTCATCGACGACGGCCCCACCGCTGCGGCGTACGAGGAAGTTCTCGCGAACCAGCCGGCCCCGGCGGCGCTGCGCCGGCTCGATGACGGCAGCCAGTACCGCATCGTGAAGGTGTTCCACGATGCCCAGACCCTCAAGGACGACCTCACAACGCTCGGGTGGTCGGTCCACATCCGGACCATGGCCGCGCATTTCATCGGCATCGCAGAACCTCCGCCCCACCCCTGACCACACCACGTGGGCGGACCAGATCATCTGAGACAGGAGCCGGACCGACAGCGAACCCAGTCGTCCAGGCTTCCTCGTCAGCGAACCTGGTCGCCCTCCGGTCCGAAGCCTTTGATCCTGGTCGGAGTTCCCTCCGGGGCGAACGAGTGGTGGAAGGTGAAGGCCTGCGGCGCGGAGCCGTGGTCGTGGAGGTGTTCCAGCCTGGAGACCCCGTCCTGCCACGCGGGGACCACGCCGTCGGCGACCCACCAGAACACGTGACTCGGGTGTCCTGTCCTCTCGAACCAGTCGTAACGCCTGTTCAGTGCCTCACGGTGCACACCGGTGTAGATGGCGTCGAAGGCGGGGCGCAGGTCGGTCCAGAGCGAGAGGGTCGCGGCCAGGGCGGTGGTTTCCGCCGTACGGCCCTTGCTGTACCAGGTCGGTACGGCGAACTCGCCCCAGGCACCCCAGTCCGCCTCGAAGAGGGAACCCCGGTCGCCGTCTGCCGCTTCGGCATGAGCGAGGTACCCGGGGTGCTGGCTGATCTTCCGGTAGACGGCCTCACCGACGTCGTAGAACTCGCGCGTGAGAGGTGCGGGATCGGCGAGAGGTGACTTCAGGACGCCGAATGTGTACAGCGCAAGATGGGGCATGCGTCTCTCCCTGGTCGGGGGTGCCTGGTGTGGACTCGGTCCCTCGGCTTGCGCATGGGGCGGGGGTTCGTGGGACATGGCCGACTCGTCCCGTCGCGGGTGGCGCAGGCCGAGAAACCCCTGTGCGACCGCGGGCGATCGCCGAGGACCAGGTGAAGGTAGCTGCCTCCGCGGGCCCTGTCGAAGTTGCGCTTTTCCCCTCCAAGTGGCCTCCTGCACCGGTCATTGCGGGGTCTGGGGACGGTGACGGGCGGGACAGCCGGGACGGGCTGCGGGGTACCAGTGACCCACTTCGGCCGGTCGGTTCGCCCGCCATGCCCGCCCCCCGGCTGATGACCCCGCGTGCCGGCCGCGGGTGCGGGTGCGTGCACAGGTGGTGGTGCAGGCCGCGCCTGGACGCTCCGACGCAATGGATCGCCGCCCGGGAGACAGGACCGCATCTGGGCACCGAGCGTCGCCGGCGTGTCCGGTCCGCCCAGGAGGGGCTGTCCGGCTCAGAGACCGTCAACGCGGCGGCCGTCCCGCCTCGTTCACACCGCCACAGACCGTCGAGGTAAAGGCGCCCACCTGCCTGCCGAGAGGGAAGGCGCCGCTCTCACATCGGCCGTGCCCGGAACCGGCCCACGACACGCTCAAGCCGCCGGTGCCGCTCCTGGATCTTCATCGCCAGGCCCGGCTTCCAGCCCCGGAACAGGCGGCGACGCGGAGAACTGCCTCAGGTCAGGCCTGCGGCACAAGGCCGAAGCAGCGGGGCCGGACGAGCTCGACGCCGACCTTCACATGCCCGCCTGATCGTGCTCGAGAACGGTTCGGCCGGAGGGGTCGGATATCGTCGGAGGCCGACCGGTGCAGGCCCTCTACGGCCCTCTCGGGCCCACCTATGCAGCGGGCGCCGCCCTGGTCAGATCTTCCAGGACCGGATTTGGTCGGCGGCTTCGGGGACCCGTAGGCGGGTGTCGCGGATCTTCCGGACGAGGTCCGGAAGGGCACCGTAGGGCGGGTCTATGCCCTCGCCCGACTGGTCCATGTACTGAGCCGCGACGAACGCGGCGTAAAGACTGTTGCGGAACGGGAGCGGCTCCAGGCGCACGATGGTGTGCATGAGCGCGGCCGCGCGCCAGGCGGCGTCCGGGTCGGCGGCCTGGAGGGTGGGCAGTTTGGTCCTGTGCCGGGCCACGGCGGCGACCAGGGCGGAGTAATCCGCGACCGACATGTCCTCGGAGCCGAGGGCGGCCTCCTGGACGTCGAGGAGCCAGGAGACGTCGATGTGCAGGTGCATCAGGCAGCCGCAGCCCCGCCGGGATGCTCGGAGGGGGGCACCTCGTCGGGGAAGGCGTCGTCGAACTCGTCGCGCAGCCGGTCCGCCCAGGCGCTCGCGCCGGTGATGAACTGCTTGCGGTGCATCTCGCGGACGCCGAGGTCGTGCAGGTACTGCTTGAGACTCTTGCCCTCGGCGCCCGCGGCCGCGCGCACGCCTTCGAGCTCTTCTTCGGTGAACGGCACGTTCAGGGATGGCATACACCGCATGGTACCTAGTAGGTACCGGCCGTGTGAACCGTCGGCGGAACGGCCGTACGACGCGCTCGCCGGGGAGTGGGCAGGAGTCGCGGGGATGCCTCCCGGTCGGAAGCACCGACAGGGCCAGGGTGACCCACGCCACACAGCCGGAGTGCATAGCGGCGAGCGGTCCAGTGTCTTAGTGAAGGGTGTAGGGGGTTCGCGGCCGCGCGGCGGCGCATGGTGTGCATGAACGTGTCCGCCGCTCTGCGCCACGAAATGCGGCAGAAGCCGGGGTGTCCGGCAGGGGGCAGGGGTCGACGCTGATGGGGCAGTTGCGGGCCGATGAGTTCGACCGCTTCGTCGCGGCTCGGTGGTCGGCATTGCTTCACCTGGCACGGCTGCTGACCGGTGGAGACCGGCACCGGGCCGAAGATCTCTTGCAAGAGGCGCTGGTCAAGCTGTGGTTCGTCTGGCCGAAGGTCGCCGAGCAGGCGCCCGAGGCGTATGTGCGCAAGGTGCTGGCCCGCGCCGCAGCCCGCTCGGCACGGCGTCGCTGGTGGGGCGAGCGTCCCGTGGACCAGCTGCCCGATCCGCCCGACGCAGGAGACGAGATCGCGGCCGTGGACGAACGGACGCGCCTGGAGGCCATGTTGGCGCTGCTGCCGGCGCGGCAGCGCACCGCGATCGTGCTGCGCTACTACCAGGACCTGCCCGAGCAGCAGGTCGCCGAAGTACTGGGGTGTCCGGTGGGCACCGCTCGCTCGCTCACGGCACGCGGTGTCGCGCGATTGCGGCGGCTTATGTCCGATGCGGTCGAACCGGTGGAGTGAAGAAGGAACCATGGATCACTTCGAGCAGGACCTGGCACGAATGATGCGTGACAGCCGACATGACACGCCGTACGAAGACCGGCACCGGCACCGCCTGCGAGCTGCCGTGCGCGCCCGGCAGCGGACCCGGACAGCGTGGATGGCCACCGGTTCCGCGCTGACGATCGCCGGTCTCGGACTCGGCCTGTTGGCGGTCTCGAGCTCTTTCGCCGACGGCGGCACCGCGCCCCGCCCCCGGCCCGCCACCTCCGCCGAGTCCGTCCCGGGGCCGCCGGTGGTCCGACCGGCGTCGACCGCCGAGGACGGTTCGAAATCCACCCTCACATCGACCACAGCACCGCTCCCGACGCCGTACCGCGTCACCACGAGCGGGAAGCCCACCACGTGATTGACGACAACGCCCCCGCACCCGTCCCTGTGGCACGGAACGCGCCCGCCTCCCTCCCCGTCACACACACCGGAGCGGATCGCCGGCCGGTCTCCTGGCAGCGGCGACTGCGCGACTTCGGGTACGTCGGACACGCGCACCCGTCCGTGCGCGACCGCCTGGTCGCTCCGTTTCCCGCACCACGGCCACTGCTGTGGCGCACGCTCGGGCTGTCCCCGGCGGTGGCGCGTTGGTCGGGGTGGGGCGGGCCGCTGCTGGTGGCGTTGCTGGCCGGGCTGCTGCGCTTCTGGCGTCTGGGCAGCCCGCGGACGGTCGTGTTCGACGAGACGTACTACGCCAAGGATGCCTGGTCCTTGCTGCGGCTCGGTTATGAGGGCACCTGGCCGGACCGCAAAATCGCCGACCCGCAGATCCTGGCTGATCCGCAGGTGATCCCACTCTCCGGTTCCGGCTCCTTCGTCGCGCACCCGCCGACGGGCAAGTGGGTCATAGCCCTTGGCGAGTGGATGTTCGGCCTCACCCCCTTCGGCTGGCGTTTCATGACGGCGGTACTCGGCACCCTGTCGGTGTTGATGCTGTGCCGGACAGGGCGCCGGCTGTTCCGTTCGACCCTGTTGGGCTGCCTGGCCGGGGCGCTGATGGCGGTGGACGGTCTGCACTATGTGATGAGCCGCACGGCGCTTCTCGACCTCGTCGTCATGTTCTTCGTGCTGGCAGCGTTCGCGAGTCTGCTCATCGACCGCGACCAGACGCGGGCCCGACTGGCGGCGGCCCTGCCGGCCGACGAGGACGGCCGGGTCCGCCCGCACGCGGGCACCGGTGACCGGGCCGGAACAGGAATGCGGCCCTGGCGGGCGGCAGCCGGCCTCTTCCTGGGCCTGGCGGCATCGACCAAGTGGAACGGCCTGTACTTCCTCGTCTTCTTCGTGGTCCTCACCCTGCTGTGGGATGTCGGCTCGCGCCGCGTCGCAGGGGCGCGCCATCCCTACCGCGCGGTGCTGCGCAAGGACCTCGGCCCGTCGGTCCTGTCCGTCGTCCCCATCGCCACCGTCACGTATCTGGCGACATGGACCGGCTGGTTCCTGTCCGACGACGGCTACGGACGCCACTGGGCGGACGGCCGCGGCGGCCCGTGGTCGTGGGTTCCGGCACCGTTGCGCAGTCTCTGGCACTACGAGTCGGGGGTGTACCGGTTCAACATCGGTCTGCACGATCCACACAAGTACGAGTCGAATCCGTGGAGTTGGCCGGTACTGGGTCGGCCTGTGCTGTTCCACTACCAGTCCCCCGAACCCGGCACCGACGGCTGCCGCTCGACGACCGACTGCTCCCAGACGGTCCTCGCCCTGGGCACACCGCTGTTGTGGTGGGCGGCGTGCTGCGCGCTCGGGTATCTGCTCTACCGGTGGGCGCTGCGCCGGGACTGGCGCGCGGGCGCCGTCCTGTGTGCGGTGGGGGCCGGTTATCTGCCGTGGTTCCTCTACCAGGACCGCACTATCTTCTCCTTCTACTCGATCGTCTTCGTGCCGTACCTGTGTCTGGCCGTCGCGATGATGCTGGGTGCCATGCTGGGCCCGCCGGGCGCGGCCCACGGGCGCCGACTGCATGGCGCGGTGGCCGCGGGTGCGCTCGTCCTGCTCATTGTCTGGAACTTCATCTACTTCTTCCCGATCTACTCCGGGCAGACGATCCCGTACGCCGACTGGCACGCCAGGATGTGGCTCGACACCTGGATCTGAGCCGCGCCGTGCGGCCGGCACCGTGCGCTCGCGGTTCTCTGGACCGGCCTCCGCCCTCAAGAACTCCGGGGGTGCGTAAGTCCCAGAATGGACCGTTCCACCCTCCGCAACCACACGCGCGGTTTCAGAAAGCGGTTCTGCGTCCAGGAACGAACACGCTCGAAGAGCGCGAGGCCACCCAGCAGGGTTCCCGCGCCGACCACTGCAAGAACGGCGAGGAAATCGATGTGGGCGACCGCCTGAAACGCGGAGTTCACCAGGCTCCAGTGGTCCTGGGCCGACAGAACGACAAAGACGAGGAGGACAGCCTTTGCGATTCGGTAGAAACAGGACTCCGGGACGGCTCTACCGAACTCGAGGAAGACACGGAACGGGTTCTCGATGGATATCGGCTTGACCCCGTCGTCACTGGAGTGCCGCCAGGAATACACGACAAGAACCCGCTTCCATGCGAAGTGAGCAGTCCCCCACAGATAGGGTATCCAGGCCTGGTGCTCAAGTCGGCGAAGGTAATTGAAAGCGGGACTGTGTGCGATGACCTGGAGAACCGGAGGCAGGACCAGAAAAAAATTGACCCGTTCGATCTCCGCGATCCTGGAACGCAACGGGCGCTCCTGGCTCGCGAATCTGCTCTCCCGAATGTCAGATATCCGCAGGTCGACCCTGGCTCCGCCGCCGCCGCGCTTCCATTCCCAGATCGGCTGGGTCCCGAACACCTGCCAGCGCAGCCGGATGTACCGACGCTGTCCTGGTGGTATGGATTTGTCCAAGGGCACCCTGAACAGGGAGCAGTCGTCGCGCTGCTTGAAATCCTCGACGGGCGCGACCTCGTTCTCGCGTATGCGAACGAATTGGAGTGGCTCCGCCAGCCTGCTGGATTCGACCCGGCGTTCGCCGGCGGAGAGGTGCTGCTCCACAGGTCCGCCGAAGATGAGTTCGGCGGTGTCGCTTTGGCCGGCGATCTCCCAGAGGTCCAACGCGTACGCGGCACCGGTCCGCCAGCGCGCCTCCTCGACCCGGAACGGCAACAATAACTGGACCGACTTCACGGGACGGTTGCCCACGGCCTCGATGTCGAGGCCGACATCGAAATACAGCAGCCGACGCCCGGGAAGCAGTCCAGGCAGGGCCCATAAGTTTATGTGGCACCGCTGGATTCTGAACTTTTCGCCACTATTCCTGAAGAGAACGGCAAAGTACCCCACTCTCGGCCCCCGGCCCCCGTGTTACCGCTAAGACCCTGAAACGTTGCTGATCACCAATTCGTTCCGACCCGGCCCGTAGCGGTCCTCCTGGACCGCGATGCACGCGAATCCAAACGCCTTGACCAGGCGTTCCACTTCGTATGCACCCTGGCTGGCGACCGTCATGTAGACCTCGCTCCACCCTTCACGTCGCCATCGGGTGTCAAGATCACTGAAGAACGAGAAACCCACGCGCATGTTCCGGAAGTCTGGATGGATGTAGAGAGTCGAGAGCTTCATCCTGCCACGGCTCTTCGGCTTCTCGATCGAGACTGCCACGATGTCGTTCCCGATTTCGCCGACGGTCAGACGTGCTTTCCCTTGACGAATCTCTCCGAAAGTACGGTCCAACCATTTGTCGCCATGCGGGTAAAGATCTGGAAGGCCGCCCAGCAAATCCCTCACATGAGGCTCGTCTGCTTCGGCGTATGCACGGATGTGCAACACATCGGAAGCGATCTTCCGCTCATCCGTAGCGCCCGCGTCCACATCGGCCCCAAGTGATCTAGAAGGTCGCCCCATCGTACGCTCCCGGGTACCCAGGTCGAGTGAGGATCCGAGTAAGTCATATCGACCTGCCGACCGCATACGCGACACCGCCGAACAGCGGAACGCGCACTCCTCATTCGCCGTGCTCGTTGCCTCCCCGGCCCGGCTCCGCGACCGCCGACGGTAGGCCGGCCACCCATGCCGAACCCGAGCGGACGCGGACACATTCGGGCGACTCGAAGACCGCGATGTGGGAACCGGGAGAGAAGCCCTGACGCACGACAGGGAGCCGGGTGCGCGGATACCCGCCTTCCGCACCGGAAAAGAGGCCACGATGGCGCGTGAACACGACTCCCAGCAGGCTGTTCCGAACATGCCGGGGATGCGTCCCGACAGCGGGGGCGTCACACGCCGTCGGCCACTGCGCAAGCAGCATGTCGAGGAGACGGTCGAGGTCGCGGTACCGGTGCGGACGGCGTACAACCAGTGGACGCAGTTCAAGACCTTCCCCCGGTTCTCGACCGTGGTGCTCGGCGTCGAACAGCTCAGGCCCACCGTGACGGCCTGGACCATCGGCTACGGACCGCTGCGCCGCCGCTTCGCGGTGGAGATCGTGGAGCAGGACCCCGATTCCTACCTGGCCTGGCGCGGTCTGGAACAGCACCCCTCCCACCAGGGTGAGGTGGAGTTCAGGCCGACGGAGTCGGGCGGCGCGTCGGTCACCGTCCGGTTGCTGCTCGAACCGCACGGAGTGGCGAAAGTGCTCACCGGATCGTCCAGGGCGGCGCAGGTGACCGCTCGGCTGGTGCGCCGCGAGCTCCACAACTTCAAGCAGTTCATCGAGGGACTCGGTCAGGAGGGCGGGGCCTGGCGCGGCACCATCCGCAACGGGCGAGTACAGCACGACCATCCGGAACCGCCCAGGAGCCGTGTGGCCCAGTGGCCCGTCGGCTGACCCGCGGCCCGGACTCGGCAAGAGAAAGGCGAACCGATGCAGAACCCGCCCGGTGAGGAGCCGGAGACCACCCTCTCCGTGACACCGCCGAAGAAGTGGGCAGCCGGAGTCCCCGCGGTCGTGCACGCGCTGGAGTACTCCCTGGAGCAGACCTCCCCGCGCAGGACCGGGGTGGATCTGCTGACCATGAACCAGGTGGGCGGGATCGACTGTCCCGGCTGCGCCTGGGCCGATCCGGCCCCTGGGCACCGTCATCGCAACGAGTACTGCGAGAACGGCGCCAAGCACATCAACGACGAGGCCACGACGCGCCGGATCACCGCCGACTTCTTCCGTGAGCACAGCGTCTCCGAGCTCGCAGGGCGCTCCGACATGTGGCTCAACCAGCAGGGCCGGCTCACCGAGCCGATGATCAAGCGCCCGGACTCCGACCACTACGAGCCCATCAGCTGGAACGACGCCCTGGGCGTGGTCGCCGAGGAACTCACCTCGCTCCACTCCCCCGACGAGGCCGTCTTCTACACCTCGGGCCGGGCCAGCAATGAAGCCGCCTTCGTCCTGCAGCTCTTCTCCCGTGCCTTCGGCACCAACAACCTGCCCGACTGCAGCAACATGTGTCACGAATCCAGCGGATTCGCCCTCAGCGAGACGCTGGGCACCGGCAAGGGCACCGTCAGCCTCGACGACCTTCATCACGCCGACCTGATCTTCCTGGTCGGCCAGAACCCCGGAACCAACCATCCGCGCCAGCTCTCCGCCCTGGAGGAGGCCAAAGGCAACGGTGCCCGCATCGTGGCGGTCAACCCGCTGCCCGAGGCCGGGCTTCGACGCTTCAAGAACCCCCAGAAGCCGAGCGGCGTCATCGGACGAGGCACCCAGATCGCCGACCGTTTCCTGCACATCAAGCCCGGTGGCGACCTCGCCCTCTTCCAGGCCCTCAACCTTTTGCTGCTGGAAGCCGAGGACGCCCGGCCCGGCACCGTCCTGGACCACGACTTCATCGACGCCCATACCGCCGGCTTCGAGGAGTTCGCCCAGCACGCCCGCACGGTGGACTGGGCCGACGTCCTCGCCGCGACCGGACTGACCCGCGAAGAGATCGAGAAGGTACGCGACGACGTCCTGCGCAGTGAACGGGTCGTCGTCTGCTGGGCGATGGGCATCACCCAGCACAAGCACGGCGTTCCCACGATCCGGGAGATCGTCAACTTCCTGCTGCTGCGCGGCAACCTCGGGCGCGCCGGGACCGGCGTCTGCCCGGTGCGGGGTCACAGCAACGTCCAGGGCGACCGCACGATGGGCATCTGGGAGCAGATGCCGGACTCCTTCCTCGACGCGCTCCAGAAGGAGTTCGGCTTCGATCCACCGCGCCCGCACGGACTCGACTCGGTGAACTCGATCAGGGCGATGCGCGAGGGCCGCATCAAGGTGTTCCTCGCCCTGGCAGGCAATTTCGTGCGCGCGGCTCCCGACAGCGCGGTCACCGAGGAGGCGATGCGCTCGTGCCGGCTGACCACCCACATCTCCACCAAGCTGAACCGGTCCCACACCGTCTGCGGTGATACGGCGCTGATCCTGCCGACCCTCGGCCGCACCGAGCGGGACATCCAGGCCGACGGCGAACAGTTCGTCACGGTGGAGAACTCCATGAGCGAGGTGCACACCTCAACGGGACGCCTCGCACCGGCATCCCACCTGCTCCTCAGCGAAGTCGCCATCCTGTGCCGGCTCGCCCGCCGCACCCTCGACGGCAAGGCGGACATCCCCTGGGACCGGTTCGAAGGGGACTACGGCACGATCCGTGACCGCATCTCCCGCATCGTGCCGGGATTCCACGACTTCAACGCGCGGGTGTCGCGCCCGGGCGGCTTCCAGCTGCCCAACCCGGTCAACGAGGGCGTGTTCAACACCTCGGCGGGCAAAGCGCTGTTCACCCGCAACGAGCCGGTGGTCCCGAAGGCGCCCGAGGGCCATCTGCTGTTGCAGACCCTGCGCTCGCACGACCAGTGGAACACCATCCCCTACACGCTCAACGACCGCTACCGCGGCATCCACGGAAGCCGCCACGTCGTCCTCGTCAACCCGGCAGACCTCTCGGCACTCGGTCTCACCCAGGGCGACCGCGTCGACCTGGTGAGCGTCTGGGCGGACGGCATGGAACGCCGGGCCGAGAACTTCGAGGTCGTCCCCTACCCGACCGCGCCGGGCTCCGCGGCCGCCTACTACCCGGAGACCAACGTCCTGGTGCCGCTGGACAGCGTCGCCGACATCAGCAACCAGCCCACGTCGAAGGGCCTCGTCGTACGCCTCGAACCCACGCCCGATCGCACGGCTCCGGCTCCGGCCGTACACCCAGGAGTCCCACGGCTCCCGGAGTGACCACGATCGGCCGAATGCCGTCTGTGCACGGACCGGTGAAGGCCAATAGCGTGTGCGGCCTTCGCGCTCTGGGGGGTCCCGTGAACGGTCTCCGTGCGGTCTTCGTCTGGCTCGTGGTCGCGTGTGTCGCAGTGGTGTCGCCCACTGCGGCCGCGACGGGGGACGCCGCAGTGCCACCGAGTTGGTCGGCACTGCCGGTGCCGTCGGCGGCTCCACCGGTGACCGTGTCCGATCTCGCCGCCCGCGGGCCGGGGGAGGCGTGGGCGACCGGGTACGAGCAGGCCGCCGATGGCCTACGGCCGATGCTGTACCGGTGGGACGGCACCGCGTGGAGCCGGGACACCACGTTCCCCGGTGCCGGTGAGCCGGGCTGGCTCGGCAAGGTGCAGTTCGTGGGTGCGGAAGTCTGGATCTTCCACAACCGTGCGGGTGAGGGCGAGATCCTGCGCCGGTCGGCGCGAGGCTGGAGCACCGTCCCGCTGCCGCAGACCTTGTGGACCTACCAGGACTTCACCGCGGTTCGGGGCGCCGCATGGGTGGTCGGCGAGGACGCCACCGGGCTGAAGGTGCTGCACTACGACGGTTCCCGCTGGACCGCACAGTCCACTCCGGACGGTGTGCTGTTCCTGATGGGGATCACCGCGCGTACCGCCGCCGATGCCTGGGCCTGGGCCGACACCAGCAACGGAACCACCGTCCTGCGCTGGGACGGCACGACGTGGCGGGACGCAGAGGTGCCGTTGCCACCGGACAGCAACGTGCACACGATCCTGCTCGAACCGTCCGGCCGGGTCACGATCGGCGGCAGCCGGTACACCGACGGTGCGGCCCGCACCTACCTGATGACCTGGGCCGGGCACGGAGCCTGGCGCACCGCTTACCCACCGCTGGGCGACACCTATACCGAAGGCATGGTGCGCGGCCCGGACGGAGCGCTGTGGCTGCCGGTGCGCAGCGACCGCGCGTTCCAGTCGAAGTACGCGCGGGTCGACGGCCCGCGCACCACCTTCTCCTACGGCCCGGAGCGCACGAACGCGATCGACGTAGAACCGCGTGCCCTGGCGAGCGCCGGAGTTTCGCTCCTGTCCTTCGGGACCGTCGAGGTCTACGGCTCGAAACCGAACCTGATGAGTGAACGGCTGGGAGGCTGACCATGGCACGCAGACTTCTCGTCGCGGTCCTGGCCGTCGCCATGACCTTCATGACGACCATGGCCTCGGCAGCGGCAGAGCCCTCTTCCTGGCAACACTTCCCCGTACCCGCGCAGGTGCGGCCACAGGCCGGGCTGAACGAGGCCGTGGCCTTCGGACCGGACCGGGCCTGGGCGGTGGGCACCGACGCCGTCGGTCGCCAGGCACCGGGCTTCCCACTGGTACTGCGCTGGGACGGAACAGCGTGGCAGCGCCAGAGCCTTCCCGGAATCGGCTGGCAGGGAGAACTGTTGTCCATCGCCGCGACCTCACCCACCGAGGTCTGGACCGCCGGCCGGGACTCCGCAGGCGGCGCACGCCTGCTCCGCTTCGACGGGATCGCCTGGTACGAGAGCCCGCCACCGCGTGGTGTCGTGCCGACGAAACTCGTCGCCGGCCCCGAGGAGACCTGGCTGATCGGATCGCGGGACGGAGCACAGGTGCTGCTGCGCTGGGACGGGCGCGGCTGGCAGGACCTCCCCGTGCCGCCGGGATCCGTGTACGGCCTGCACGTCCTTGCGGCCGACGACGTCTGGGCGGCGGGCGCCGCCGACTCAGGGGCGGCCGTGTCGCACTGGGACGGGCAGGGGTGGCAGCAGACGATCGTGGACGGGTTCCCGCGGTCGGCCGTGGGCAGCGTGCTGGCTGTCTCACCGACGGAGGTGTGGGCGGGTGGCACGGCCGGGTTCGTCGGCGGCCCGCCGGGCCGGCCGATTCCGCCCCTGCTGGTCCGCTGGGACGGGCAGAACTGGAGCCGGATGGCCGTGCCCACCGACTTCGGCTCGATCAGCTCCCTGGCACCCACCACGTCCGGCGAGTTGGCCTGGGTCGCGGTGGCCCGCTCCGAGAAGTGGGGTCCGTCTGGCAGCACTCCGCCGCTTGTCCCCGGCCCGGACTTCCTGGCCTGGAACGGACAGTCCTTCACCGAGTACAGCGAACCGACGGTTACCGGGGAGGGCGACTCCTGGTCGCTGCGGCTGGCACCGGTGCCGGGCACGGCGACGGTGTGGGCCGTCGGCCGGGCCGACGGCCCCGAAGGCACCTTCGCGCCACGCATCCTGAGGTTCGGCTGAGCCGACACCACTACATGGGGGCGGCGTCGTAGATCGCGCGACTGCCCCATACCGTACCTCTGCTCGTCAGGGCAGTTGGCCGGTGGCATGCAATGCGTCAAACACCATCTGGTCCACTGCCGAGACCCGCGCACGATCGCCATAGCCGAACCAATCAGACTCCGCGATCTCCCTCGCGGCAAGCAACGGCCCAGTGTGCGCAGCGGTGTAGCAGATCATCCTGAACTCGACGCGTCCGTCGGTCGCACTCCGCGTCTCGAAGGTGCCGACGTGCCCCCATCCATCCAAGAATTGCGCACTTTCGTTCCCGTTTATGCCTGATATGGTTCCGCTTTATGGAAGGCAGTGTATATACAGGAAATGCAGGCGCGGATGCCCCACTGGATCGTGGGTGGATTCTCGGACACTTCAAGGATGTCGACGATCCCCGTCACACCCAGGCGGTGGAGATCAAATGGGGCATCCACCCGCGTGGCGACGAGCGTCTGGAGTGGGTGAGGGGTGAAGAGCGCACCGCTCTCCTGGTGCTCATCAGCGGCCGGTTTCGCGTGGATTTCCCAGAACGCAGCATCGTTCTGGAAAAGCAGGGAGATTATGTTGTCTGGGGGCACGGAGTCGACCACTCTTGGTTCGCGGAAGAGGAATCCGTGTTGCTGACGGTTCGCTGGCCGTCTGTGCCCGGTTATGCGGTCACACAGGAATAAACTGGATTCCCCCGCCCCCTTTCCGTTCCTGGCAGTCCGTCGTAACCATTTCCATCGAAGGTGCTCCGGTCGACCGGAGCACCTTTCGTTTTGGCGCGGGTCTGGTTGGGGTGTGGTTAGAGGTTTTGGGCGAGGCGGTGGTAGGCGGCGTTCCAGCGGATTTCTTTGGCGAAGTGGTTGGTGGTGGTGTGTTCGTCGATGGTGAGGAGTTCG